>CAIQOO010000134.1 GCA_903873485.1 uncultured beta proteobacterium
TGAGTCCACCAAGAAGGCTGTAGTTTTTTGCTGCCATCGCCACTCGTTAAGCTATAAACCAGCCGTGCTACCAAACAGAAGGCATATTTTGAACGCAACCCTATCAGCAGCACTCTCCAGCGTTAACGAGCTTGCGCAGTCCACCCCGGATGAACCCGCCAAGCGAATGCCCTCCATTTTTGTGGCGCATGGAAGCCCGATGAACGCGATTGAAGACAATGATTTCACACGCGCGCTAAAGCAGTGGGGTCAGGAAATCGGCCGCCCAACCGCAATCCTTGTAGTGTCGGCCCATTGGCTCACACCCAATGAGACCAAAGTGGCTGTGCAACTCAGCCCGCAAACCATTCACGACTTCGGAGGGTTTCCAAAGGCGCTTTTTGATATGCAATATCCGGCTGCAGGGTCCCCTGAGTTCGCACAGCAAGCCCTCCAGGCGTTGGCGGCACAAGGGGCAAAGCCATCCATGGACTGGGGCCTGGACCATGGTGCGTGGTCGGTGCTGCACCATATGTACCCAAAGGCGGATATTGCGGTTTTCCAAGTGTCCATCGATTACGCAAAGGACGGCGCGTACCACCTGAGCGTAGGACGTGCATTGGCAGCCCTTCGTGATAAAGGTGTGTTGGTGCTTGGCAGTGGAAATGTGACACACAACCTGCGCGCCCTTGACGTTGGTGCTCCGGCCGGGCCGGTAGCCTCCAGACCATGGGCCCAGTCTTTTGATGCCGCCGTAAGAGCAGCCCTGATTGCAAACGATGCCCAATCCTTGGCGAATTACCTGAATCTTGACTCAGGTGCGAAAATGGCGGTTCCGGCCCCTGACCATTATTGGCCCCTGCTGTATGCGTTGGGTGCGGCACAGGGCCCCGAGGCAGCAAAGTTTGTTTATGAGGGCTTTCAGGCAGGCACTTTGAGCATGCGTTGCGTGCAATGGGGATGAGCGCCATGCTCGAAGAATTGTGCTGACCATAGTCTTGCGTCTGCCAGACAACCCAAGGCGTTGGGTGCGAAAGTCACTGTAGATATTGTTCCTGGAATACCTCACGGCATTGATACCCGCATGTTGTCTCTCGCCATTGCCAAGATGACTGCCCAATAAATTCAGGTTGGTTCAAGCTGCCTTGCAGTCCA
This sequence comes from uncultured beta proteobacterium, assembly GCA_903873485.1. Classification (GTDB taxonomy): domain Bacteria; phylum Pseudomonadota; class Gammaproteobacteria; order Burkholderiales; family Burkholderiaceae_C; genus Rhodoferax. The sequence continues at coordinate 1,135 of CAIQOO010000134.1, forward strand.
ATCTTTGGCAAGCGACGGTATTTTGGAGGAATGCTGGGCATCGCTAATCTGTCTCGCATCTACCAGCGGGCAGCAACATTAGCGCGGTGAACGCCAAAAACGACAATCCCGCTGAGACCCAGAGTGCCCCAACGCCCCACCTTTGTAGAAACAGACCGAACAGCCAAGGTGCCAGCGCTTGCGCGACCCGGGCGGGAATCATGAGGACACCCTGGCGGTGTCCATAGCCGATGCTGCCAAAGAATGCCAATGGTAGAGTTCCCTTGGCGATGGTGAGGATGCCGTTTCCTGCACCATGCAGGATGCCAAAAATTGCAGCGGCAGGTGTCCCCAGCAGCATGAACGCAGCGACCCCCACGGGATGCAAGGCAGCTGCGATGCGAGCAGACACCAAGGGATGCATCTGTCGCAGTATCAGAAAATCCAGCAGTCGCGCGCCAACTTGAGCAGGGCCGATGAGTGAGCCGACCAAAACAGCCGTGCCCAGCGTAGCCCCTGAGAGCTGCAGCAGGGTGGGCAAGTGCGTGGCCATCGCTGTGCTGATGAACCAAGTCGCGGCAAAAACAAACGAAAGTGCCACTGTCGTCGTCCAGGTCGGCGCTGAATTATCTTGGTCAATTTCAGGGCGTTGTTGCGTCGTTTTTGTCGCTGCGGCCAGGGCGTGGACTTTTGGCAGCAGTGCATTGAGTGGCAATCCAAGAACAATATGCAGACCAGCCCAAGTCAAGCACGCACCACGCCAGCCAATCTGTGTTTCCAGATACGTTGACAGTGGCCACCCGACAGTGCTGGCAAAGCCTGCAATAAGTGTGATGCCGGTAATCGCGCTGCGTGAATTGCTGCCAAAAATTCGTACCAGGGAAGCAAATGCGGCTTCATACAGCCCGCAACCCATACCCAGGCCAATCACCATCCAGGACGCAAAAAGGCCAAATGAGCCGTGGCTGAGAGCCAGTCCGACCAGTCCCATGGCGAAGACCAGATTGCTGCCCATTAGAACCGAGCGACCTCCCAGTTTGTCGATGGTGCCCCCGGAGTAGGGACCCAGGAGCGCCGAGACAATCAGCGCAACTGAAAACGCGGCGAACACTGTCGGTGTGGTGACACCCAAGTCCCTGGACATCGACTCGGCCAGCATCGCGGGAAGGTAGTAAGTCGATGCCCAAGCCAGCGTTTGTGTGGTTCCCAAAGTGGCCACGATGGGCAGTTGTCGAGGCATGGCGAGCTTGGGTTACTTTGATGCGAGGTTGGACAGGCGCGATAGATTGTCGACTGGGAATCGTTAACCGTGTCGCCGACGGTTGCGGACCGTTATCGGAGATTGTCAGAGGTCTTACTGTCGAGTACTTTATCCAGTCCAGTCGTGCCGGTGTGCCTGATGCCCGCCTGGCGCGACGCAGTGACGGCTGACTGACGAGTGCCCGGCAGATTTGGCTGGGGTTGGTCAATCGGTGGGTTTGTCATAACCATCTAAGCAGATTGTTGCGAAACTTGGCGGCCGTGGTTTGCTCTTCTTTGGACCAGGCGCGGCTGAAATCGTTTTTGATTTCAACCCAGCGTTCAAACGAGCGCCGTGGCGACAGGGCAATGGCCCCGGCGTTTTCCAGCATCGGCTTGTTCGGGTTGCCGGCCCAGGCCACCTGTTGCGGCTCGGCCTGGCGAAACCAGTAAAACCGCACCCAGCCCGAGCGCGGCGAATGAGACTTGATGGCCATCATGCCGCTCACCACCAGCACTTGATTTGGAAACAGGTCGGCAAGGTGGTCGGTTGACACCACAAAATCTTTGGTCTGGTTGACAAACCACTCGTCAATCAGGGCCAGTGCGTCGAGGTCAGGGCCATCACCGGCAATCACCACATCGTCCTTGATGGCCATGGCAAAGCCCTGGGCATCGAGCACCTCGATCAAGGCCTGGCCATGGTTTTCAATGCCGTCCAGCGGGTCAGCGTAGTCGGCCAATTTCTTCAGCACAGCGTCGATGCGTCGATCCAGGCTGTCGAGCATTTTGAGCCGCTGAGCGGAAATGTAGGAAGACAGGCCAAGCGCATAGGTATTGGTGAGCAACACACAGGCGCTGCGTTGGTCGGGGCTTAGCAACTGTGCCGCCTGGTTGTGGCAGGCTACCAACCCCCACAGGCGACCATTGATGCGAATTGGCACCGAGAACGAGGCCGCTACCCCCATGTTGGCCAGGTAGGCCAAATGCACCGGCGAGGCGCTGCGCAGGTCGGAGCGCGTCAGGTCAGGCACCGAGTCATCGAGTCCGAGCACCGCAACCGGTGCAGTGGTGGCATCCGGGATCATCCGCGCCGGGTTGAGCAGGTACAGATTGCGGGCAATTGCCGGAATGTCGCTGGCCGGAAAGCGCAGCCCCAGGTAGCTGCCAATGCCGGGTGCCGTGGCCTCGGCGATGACCTCGCCAGACCAATCCGGCGCGAAGCGGTAAATCATGATCCGGTCAAAACCGATGATGCGGCGAAATGCCAGTACCAGATGCTGGTGGTATTGCGCCATGTTGGGCGAATCTTGCGGCGCAATCAACAAGGATTGCTGTAGTTGCTGCAACGCAATTGGCTCAGTTGACGCATTGTTGCGCTCAAGCTCGATCAGAATACAGCCGTCGCCGCGAATCAGCAGCGCATCAATGCGACCCTGGGCATCATTGAGCACACCATGCAGGGTCAGGGTTTGCCCGGCTGAAGTGGCCAGCAGGGCGATTTGCTGTGGCGACAGCCAGTCCAGTGCGGAGATGCTATGGCCCAGCAGATCGCCGGGTTCGCAATTTATGAAATGCTTCAGATTGGCGCTGGCATGGGTGATGCTCAGGCTGCTGCTGTCCACCCGCAACATCGCGCCAAAAGCTTGTATGGCACCGGACAGGTGCAATTGTTCGGCTTCGCATTGCAGCAGTTGATCCATTGCGTTGATGTCATTCATGGGGCAGAACTCCTGGTTCGGATAGTGACAGTTTTGTCTGCATCTGCCGCACCGGGCAGTGCTGGCGAGATTTTTTCGGGCTGGCGCAACAGACCCTCAAAGTCTGCACTTGAGAGCGGGCGATAAAACAGATAACCCTGCACGATGTCGCAGCCATCTTGCCGCAGCACCTCCAGTTGGGCCTGGGTTTCGACCCCTTCGGCAACCACCCTGAAGCCCAGCGCGTGTGCCATGTCGATGATGGTTTTGGCAATCGAGCGGTCATCGCGCTCGGCTGCGATGCCATGGACAAAACTCCGGTCCACTTTAAGCTCGTGCAGCGGCAATTTGCGCAAGTAAGCCAGCGACGAGTAACCGGTACCAAAGTCATCGACGCTGAGCTTGGTGCCCATGGCTGCGAGTTGCATCAGCTTGTCGCGCACCACCTCGATGCGCTGCATCAAGGCGCTTTCGGTGATTTCGATGCTGATGCTGCAAGCGGCCACCTCGGCAGATATGAGCTTGGCAGTCAGGTGCCCAACAAAATCAATATCGCGCAACTGGTGGGCCGAAACATTGATGGCAATGCGGGGCACGGTCAAGCCCAGTTTGCGCCAGGCAGCAATTTGCCCCAGCACCATGTCAAAAACCCGGTTGCCGACCGCTGCAATCAAGCCACAGCCTTCCGCCACCGGGATGAACTGGGCCGGCGACACATCACCGAGCACCGGATCACGCCAGCGCAGCAAGGCCTCGGCCCCGACCACCAGGCCACTGTGCAAATCGACCTTGGGCTGATAGACCATGCGCAAATGGCCAGCATCAAGCGCCAGCCGCAGGCCGGACTCCAGCGTCATGCGCTGCAAGGCGATGACTTTCATTTCATCGACAAAAAACTGGTATTGGTTGCGACCCCGATCCTTGGCCCGGTACATCGCGGTGTCGGCGTTTTTCAGCAGACTGATGCTGTCGTCGCCGTCTTCTGGGAAGATGCTGATGCCAATGCTGGCCGACACATGCAGCGGGCGGGCGTTGATGACAAACGAGGTCGCCATGCTGTCAACGATGCGCGTCGCCACGGTGTTGATCTCCTGGAGCTCGATGTCGCCCAGTATCGCGACAAATTCATCGCCACCCAGGCGCGCCAGGGTATCGGCATCGCGCACACATTGCTTGAGCCGCCCGGTCGCCTGATTGAGCAGCATGTCGCCGACATCGTGCCCGAGGGTGTCGTTGATGTTTTTGAAGTTGTCGAGGTCAATAAACAGCACCGCCAGCCGCTGCTGCTGTCGCTGGGCGTTGAGCAAAGCCTGTTTCAGCCGATCCATCAGCAGGCTGCGGTTGGGCAGGCCGGTCAAATCATCATGGGTAGCCAGAAACTCAATGCGCTGCTGGGACAGTTTCAGTGATGAAATGTCGCTGAACATGGCCACATAGTTGACCAGTTGCCCATCGTCATTTTTAACCGCGCTGATGGTCAGCCATTGCGGATAGAGTTCGCCATTTTTGCGGCGGTTGATGATTTCGCCCTGCCAGCCGCCTTGCTCGTTCAGGCTGCGCCACATCGCCTGGTAAAAGCCGTCGGCATGTTGCCCGGAACTGAGTATTCGGGGGTTGCTGCCAATTACCTCATCGGCGCTGTAGCCTGTGACCTGGGTGAAAGCTTGGTTGACGCTGAGCATCGTGCCGTGGGCATCGGTGACCACAATTGCCTCGCCGGCCCGCTCAAACACCTTGGCCGCCAGGCGCAACTGCTGATCGGCCCGATGCCGGTGCGTGACATCATTGGCCTGGGTGCAAATCGAGCGCAGGGTGCCGTCTGCATCAAAAATCGGGAACCGGATGCTCTGCAGCCATAGGGTGCCGCCAGCCTGCACGATGCCGTCGGTCGATTCCACTGCTGCCTTTTTCCACATCACTTCGAGATCGGCGCTGCGCAGCAGTTGGGCGGTGTTGCTGTCAAACAATTGCTGGTCGGTTTTGCCAATCACATCGGCCGCTTTGCGGGCAAACGTTGCCTCAAAGCGGTGGTTGACAAACTCGTAGCAGCCAGCCGCATCCTTGACCGAGATCAGGGCCATCGAGTGGTTCATGATCGACAGCAAGCGCTGCTGGCTTTCACGCGTGCGCTGCTGGGCCAGCGTCAGGTCGGTGTTGTCGATCACCACCAGCACCACGCCCTGTACCGTTGCCGTGTGGTTGAGCACTGGCGAAACCAGCACCTGGTAGCTGCGGCCATCGAACTCGGCGGCGAAGGTCTCCTTGCGCGCGCTGGCGATGACAGTACACAGGCGCTGCTCGATGTGGCGCAGCTGACTGGGCAGATTGAGACGGCTGACGGCCTTGCCCGCAACCGACAGCGACAGGTCGTAAGACAGGTCGTAACTGCGAATTGCCGCGCTATTGGCACGTTTTAGAAGCAACTCGGTATCGAGCAGCAGCACCGGGAAATCAACCGTGTTGTAGAGGCTCTCGAAGTCGCTGTTGATGGCCGCGAGCTCGGCTGACTTGTTCTGGCTTTCTTCGTTGACGCTGAGCAACTCCTCGTTGGTGGCCTGCAGTTCTTCGTTGGCAGCTTGCAGCTCTTCGTTGAGGGACTCCATTTCTGCGTGCGAGTGATCGATTTCCTCAACCACTGACTTGAGGTGATCCCGGGTCGAGGCCAATTCGGCATCCAGGCCGTCGTCTTGGGCGCCCTGTGCCGGGCTGACGGGTGTGGCGGCAAGTTGCGCAGCACTCTCGAACACCACCAAAAACAGGGCGTTGTCATCGGGAGACACAACCGGATGAATGGCCAGCCGCCAGACTGAGTTGGCCCGCGACTCAAGCCGGCGTTTGCGACTGTAGGCACTGGTGTTGCGCCGCTGTGCCCGGTACAAGGTGGTGACAAATTCATCGGCAAACTCAGGCACGATCAACTGCGCCAGGTTCATCTCTGGCGTGCCGGTAGGCAAGCGAATGAAACGCGCCACCTCACCGTGGCTGTGCAAAATGCGAAAACCGCTGTCTACCAGCATGGCCGGCCCGAGACGTTCTGCCAGGGCCTTCAAAAAAACCATCTCGTGTGTGCTGGCCACCGGGCGCAACCCTTCAGCGTGGCGCTTTAACTGGCCGCGCACCAGCTTGTGGGAGGGTTTGGTGGCGATGGTCTGGCGGGTGCGGAAAATTTTGGCATGCAAGTCAAGCTGCTCAAACAAGTCTTCTTGCTGGCTGACGGTCTCGGCGCGGCCCAGAAACAGCAGTCCGTCGCTTTGCAGGGCGCGGTGAATCACGCTCAGCACCCGGGCTTGCAATTGGGCATTGAAGTAAATCAGCAGATTGCGGCACGACACCAGATCAAGCTTGAGAAAAGAAGCATCTGCGGCAATGTCCTGGCGGGCAAAAATCACCCCGTCGCGCAGGCTCTTGACCACCTCGTAGCCGCTGACACCGGGCTTGAAATAGCGCTTGACATAGTCGGCGGGCAAATCAGCCAGCGCCGCCTGTGTGTAGATACCGCGCCGCGCCACCGCCAGCGCCTCGCTGTCGATGTCGGTGGCAAAAACCTGTAGCCGCAGATCGGCACGGCACTCTTGCATCAGATCGCGGCACAGAATAGTCAGTGAATAGGCTTCTTCGCCAGTGGCACAGCCCACCACCCACAGCCGCAGTTCAGCGCCTGGCGGCTTGCGCAAAATCATGCCGCGCAGCAACGGTGCCAGGGCGGCAAAAGCCTCTTTGTCACGAAAAAACTCGGTCACTGAAATCAGTGTTTCGCGGGCCAGCGCGTTGAGTTCAGCCGGGTGCGCTTCGGTGTAGGCCAGATAGGCTTCAGGGCTGCTGGTTTTGGTGGCGATCATGCGCCGCTGCAGGCGGCGTTGCACGGTTGACAGCTTGTAGTTGGAGAAGTCGATTCGGGTGTGCTGGCGCACCCGCTCCAACAGCACTGAAAGCTGGTTCGGGTGGTGTTCCAGCGGGTCCAGCCCGGCGCTGCTATCGGGCCAGCGCAACAGGTGCTTGAGTTCAAAGCAAATTTCGGCCGGCGGTGCAATGTAATCGGCAACTCCCGCTTCAATCGCTGCACGCGGCATGCCGTCGTACTTGGCGCTTTCCGGGGTCTGCACAAAGCTGATGCCACCGGCCGCCTTGATCGCCAGCAGGCCACGCGTGCCGTCGGCCCCGGTGCCCGACAAGATGATGCCGATGGCGCGCTCGTCAAACTCCTGCGCCATGGATTGAAACAACAGGTTGATGGAGGGTTTCGGAGCCACCTCGGGGCTGGGCTGGCTCAGGCAAAAACGGCCTTGCTGAAACACCAGGTTAAAGCCGGGCGGCACGGTGTAGATGACGTTCGGCAGTGGCTGGGTGTCAGTGACGACTTCCTGCACGGGTAGCCGGGTTTGGCGCGACAGAATCTCGGCCATCATGCTGCGGTGCGAGGCCGATACATGCTGGGCAATGACAAAAAAGCTGCCAGATTGGGTCGGCAGATCTGCAATCAACTGGATCAAGGCTTCCAGACCACCAGCGGAGGCCCCAATGCCTACAACGTAGGGGCGACGCTCAACGGCTGGGTCGGCCACGCTAGCCGGATTGCATTCGGGAGTAGGGTGTTGCAAATTTTGGACTTCTCAGGTTCGAAAAAAAATACAGTATCGGCCAGGTCGCTTGTCGTCGATGCCTATCGCGACCGAACCTTTTAACTTCACAACAAATGTTTTCAAAGGCGTTTCAAGGTGCGTCTTGCCCGAGCTTGAACACCGCCACGACCGCTACCAGTTCATCCGCCTGTGACCTGAGGCTGCCCGCAGCGGCGGCCATTTGTTCCACCAGAGCCGCATTTTGCTGCGTCACCTGATCCATCTCGGTCACGGCCTGACCGATTTGCGAGACACCGACGCTTTGCTCGCCACTGGCGGCGCTGATCTCTCCCATGATGTCAGTCACGCGGCGGATGCTGCTGACCACTTCTGTCATGGTCACTCCGGCCCGGTCCACCTGTGCCGTGCCTTGCTCGACCCGCTGCACGCTGTCGCTGATGAGGATTTTGATTTCTTTGGCCGCTGCGGCCGAGCGACCGGCCAGTGAGCGCACTTCACTGGCCACCACCGCAAAACCGCGCCCCTGCTCACCGGCGCGCGCCGCTTCTACTGCCGCATTCAAAGCCAGAATGTTGGTCTGGAACGCGATGCCGTCGATGACCCCAATGATGTCGGCAATCTTGCGCGAGCTCTCGTTGATGCCTTTCATGGTGTCCACCACATCCGCTACCACTTCACCGCCTCGCACGGCAGTACTGCTGGCCGCCTGGGCCAACTGGTTGGCCTGGTGCGCGTTGTCGGCGTTTTGCCTGACGGTGGCACTGAGCTGCTCCATCGACGCTGCGGTTTGTTGCAGCGCGCTGGCCTGGGCTTCGGTGCGTGCCGACAGATCGTTATTGCCCTGGGCAATCTCGGCGCTGGCGGTGGCGACACCTTCTGAGCCATCACGCACCTGGCTCACGATGGCAGCAAATTTGTCGCGCATCGACGCGATGGAAGCCAGCAAGCTGGCCTGTTGCGGGTGCTTGAGTTCAATTGACACGGCCAGGTCGCCGTCCGCGATGCGTTGTGTGATGTCGGCCGCGTAATCGGGCTCACCACCGAGCTTGTGCAAAATGCTGCGCGAGATCAGCCAACCAATGATCAGCAAAAGAACCACCAGAACCAGGCTGCCGATGGCAAAGCCGATGGCGCGCTGCAGCACCGCTGCATCCACCGTATCCACATAAACACCCGTTCCAATGACCCACCCCCAGGGCGTAAAGCCCTTGACGTAAGAGATCTTGGGCACCGGATTGGCCGAGCCGGGTTTGGGCCACATATAGGGCACAAAGCCGGCACCGCTGGCCTTGACGATGTTGACAACGTCGACAAACAAGCGTTTGCCGGTCGGATCCTTGTTATCGGTCAAATCAGTGCCGTCGAGCTCGGGTTTCACCGCATGCATCATCATTTTTGGCTGCATGTCGTTGATCCAGAAATACTCGTCCCCGCTGTAGCGCAGCGCCTTGATCTCCGTCAGGGCGCGTTGCTGGGCCTCGGCCTCGGTGATTTTCCCTTCAGCCGCCATGCCTTGGTAACGCACCAGCAAGCCATGTGCCACTTCAACCGTTTGGCGCACGCTGCTTTGGCGTTCTTGCATGATCAGCGTTCGCTCTGAAATCAGGAAAATGGTGGCCAGGATGATGATGCCCAGCACCGCACTGAACGTGAGCAAGCCCAGGCGCCGCGCTACCGACATGGAAGATGGATTGAACATTCGTTGAGTGCCTTTACAGTTGGTTGTGAGAAATATTGCACCGGGACTGACCTGTCTGCAGGCCAAGCCCGGTCTCGTTGGGGGTATCTGAGGTACACACTGGTCAAACTTTGTTGCGAACAAAGATTTCAAACCCCGGCAGCGGCAAGGGGCGGCTGAAAAAGTAGCCCTGGTAGGCGTGGCAGCCGCTGTTTTCCAAAAAGTCGCGCTGGCCCTGCGTCTCCACGCCCTCGGCAATCACCGCCAGGCGCATGCTTTGACCCAATGCGACTATGGTGCTGGCAATCGCCGCATCGTTGGGGTCGGTGAGGATGTCACGGACAAACGACTGGTCAATTTTTAACTGATCCAGCGGCAGGCGTTTGAGGTAGGCCAGCGAGGAATAGCCGGTGCCAAAATCATCGAGCGAGAAGCAAATGCCGCGCGCTTTGAGCACATGCATGGTGGCAATCACGCCTTCGGTGTTCTCCAGCAGCAAACTTTCGGTCAACTCCAGCTTGAGCCGCTCTGGCCGCGCACCGGTTTGTGCAATGAGGTCTGACAGCTTGGCGACAAAGTCGGACTGGTTGAACTGGCGCGCGCTGACATTCACAGCCAGCACAAGATGCGACAGAGCGGGATCTGTCGCCCAGACTGCCAACTGACTGCAGGCCGTCTTCAGTACCCAGTCACCCAATGGCACGATCAACCCGGTTTCTTCGGCCAATGGGATGAACTCGGCCGGAGACACCAGGCCGCGCAGCGGGTGCTGCCAGCGCACCAGCGCCTCGGCCCCGGTCACCCGGTCGCTGGAGTCGACCTGCGGCTGATAGTGCAACAGCAGTTGGTGCTGATCGATAGCGACACGCAAATCGGACTCCAGTTCCGAGCGTGCCTTGACCGATGCCTGTATTTCAGGATCAAAAAAGCGCAGCGTGTTGCGACCGGCATTTTTGGCCTGGTACATGGCGGTGTCGGCACGAATCATCAATTCATCACTCGACAAGCTCTGCTGGCGAAACAGGGTCAGTCCGATACTGGCGGTACAGGTATGGCTTCGATTGCCCTGATCGTCACCGATTGTCACTTTCAATGCGTAGGGCACACTCAACTGTGTCAATATCTTTCTGGCTATTCCTTCGGCCTGGGTCGCGGCAATATCACCTTCATCGAGGTCTTCGAGTATCACGACAAACTCGTCGCCGCCAAAACGCGCCACGGTGTCGTCGTCGCGTATGCAGAGCTTGAGTCGTGAGGCCACTTCGATCAGCAGTTGGTCACCCACCGCGTGACCCAGGCTATCGTTGAGCGTCTTGAAACCGTCCATGTCGATGAGCATCAATGCGCCATGGCGCGCATGGCGCTGGCTGCGGGCCAGGGCGCCTTGCAGCCGGTCCAGCATCAGGCTGCGGTTGGGCAGGTCGGTCAGCGCGTCGAACGATGCCAGATGCTCAATCTTGTCTTCAGCAGTCTTGCGATTCGTGATGTCCGTGAAAGTGCCGACATAGTTGCAGACAAGGCCGTCATCACCCCGCACTGCGGTGATACTAAGCCACTCGGGATAAGCCTCGCCGCTCTTGCGCCGGTTCCAGATCTCCCCCTGCCAGGCTCCGGTGGCATGGATGCTGTCCCACATCGCTGTGTAAAAGGCGGCATCCTGCCGATCCGACTTCAGAATGCGCGGATTCTGCCCAATCGCCTCTTGCGCGCTGTAGCCGGTGATCTGACTGAAGGCCTGATTGACACGCAGTATGGTGCCCTGTCCGTCGGTAATGGTCTTTCCCTCCAGTGACTCGAAAGCTGCCGCAGCAACACGGCTGCGTTGCTCGGCCTGTTTGCGCTCGGTGATGTCAAGCACAATGCCCAGAATGCGATCGACCAGCCCCTCCAGGTTGATCACCGGATAACCACGCGACATCAGCCAGCGCTCCTGTCCATCCACACGCACCCGGTATTCCAGCTCGAATTTGCGGCCATTGCGGGCGGCCGCTCTGACCTGAGCGTAAACCGTAGGTTGATCGTCCGTGTGAACCGAATCCTTCCAGAGAGCCTCGGTAGTCAGCAGTCGATGCTCCCCATCACCGTGCAGGCACCAGAGTTGGTCGGACCAGGTATTTTCTTTTGTGCGTAAATTCCACTCCCAGGTGCCGGCATCGGAGGCCAGCAGCACCAGGCGCAGCCACTCCTGCTGTCCGTTTCGTTCTATTTCCAGGGTCTTGAGTGCCTGGCGTTGCGCTCTCAGAGCATTGCGTCGCAGGATACCAGCCACAGTCAGCGTCAGTAGATACAGCACAACACTGAGCAGCGCGCCGACGCTGGCGATCAACTGCGGCTTCTGTCTGACCCCCAATGCGCCAAAGCTCGGCAGGGCTCGCACAAGCAGCGTCCAGGTGTGACCCCCAAAAAATATCTGCTTTTCAAGCTGGAACTGCGATACCAAGGGATCGGTAGCGGCGAGATTGCCATCGGAGTCATAGAGCAGCTGGTCCGCAACCCGCTGCGTTCCATCGAATATTTCCAGATCAAGGTCACCAAACCCTTGAGGGAACAGGTGCGCCATCATGGGCTGCATGCGAAATGGCGTGTCAACCCACCCGATGAACGCCTTGCGACGTTTTACCGAGGTCGTCAATATCGCTTCGCCTCGGTACAACGGCACGTACATGACAAAACCCGCAACCGCTGTGCCCGCATCTTGCGCCAGGGTCAGCTTCGGGGAAATGCTCACCTCGCCGGTATCGCGGGCGCGCTCAACGGCCAGGCGCTCGACCTCGATAGTCAAGGGGTCAAAGCCCAACACCTTGCGATTGACATCATCGAAAGGTTCAATGTAAGTAAGGGGGGCATAGACCGGGTGCGCCCCTTGCGGATGCACTTGGTATTCGGAGAAGCCTTCCCGGCGCACACTGGCCACATGCGCCGGGAGTTGCTCTGCGCTCACCCTTTGATGAAAGGCGATGCCGGGGAAGCCGGAGTCCTGACCGCCAAGCTCCAAGGTCTCGAAATAGCGCCGAAATTCTTTTCTTGTCACCTCACCGGACGCATTGAACAGGCCTTCAAACCCCTTCAATAGCAGTGCTTGCGATGCCAGGTGAGCCTCGATACTTTGCTTCAAATCAGTTGTCTGATGCTCCAGATTTTCCTGCAATTGACGATCCATATCAAAGTGTGCATTCCTCCAAAATACCGTAGTGAGGACCAGCGAAGCCACCAATACCAGCATCGGCCAGAATGCCGGGCGATGCCAGATTGCCGGCGCGTCCCTGCCTGGCGCAGGGTGCTGAGCGCTGGCGGGCGGATCGTACAGAAGTTTGGCATTCATGGGCGTGCTGGAAGATTTATGGCATTTAGCCGTTTAGCCCTTATCTGGCAAGCGTGAGCAGCTATCTATTTCAAAGCACATTGAAGTTGTCTCGGGTGCGCCTGGGCCGTGTGTCTTCAGGCCATGCCCATTTCAGAATGCGCTGCAACTTGCCCAAGCTGGCCGATCTCTTCGGTCGACAGCACCCGATTGACGTTGAGCAGGATGACAAATTTGCCATTCACCTTGCCAATGCCTTCAATAAAGTCGGGGCGGATCTTGGTGCCAAAGCTCGGTGCCTGCTCGATCTCTGATGAGGCAATTTCCAGCACTGCCTGCACCGAATCCACCACCAGGCCCATGTTCTGGCGCTCGCCCCCGTTTTGCGTTTCCACCTCGATGATGACGATGCAGGTGTTCTTGGTCACCGGGGTTGAAGGTTTGCCAAAGCGGCTGGACAGGTCCATCACCGGCACCACCGCACCGCGCAGGTTGATGACACCGCGAATGCACGCGGGCATCATGGGCACCTCGGTCAGGTTGGCATACCAGATGATCTCCTTGATGCACAGGATATTGATCGAAAACATCTCGCCACCCAACAGAAAGGTCAGATACTGCTTTGCTGTCACTGCGGTTTGCGCCTGCTTTTGTGCGGGAGTCAGACTTCTGTCGGTTTTCACCAGAGCAGTCATGGCAGACTCCTTTAGAACTTGGTGAACTGGGACTCATCCAGGTCAGAGGCCGCTGTCAACACCACCTTGGGGCTTGGCCTGGCTTTGAAAGCCTTGGCGGGGACAGGATTTTTGCCGCTGGCGGTACTCTTGTGAACTGCAAACCGCGTTGTGCTGGCGTGTCCGCTGCCATCAAGTTTGAAGAACGACATGGTTTGCTGCAATTGCTCAGCCTGGCTGCTCATTTCTTCCGAGGTGGCGGCCAGCTCTTCGGAACTGCTGGCGTTTTGCTGCGTCGTGGTGTTGAGTTGGCTCACTGCGGAGTTGATCTGGCCAACACCGCTGGATTGCTCGGTCGAGGCCGCCGTGATTTCCTGCACCAGATCCGAGGTCTTGCGGATGTTGGGCACGATCTCGGCCAGCAGTTTGCCGGCTTTTTCGGCCAAACCAACGCTGTTGCCCGCCACTTCGCCAATTTCCTGGGCTGCCACCTGGCTACGTTCGGCGAGTTTGCGCACCTCAGCGGCCACCACGGCAAAACCCTTGCCATGTTCGCCGGCGCGGGCCGCTTCAATGGCTGCGTTCAGGGCCAGCAAATTGGTCTGCGCTGCGATGTCGTCAATGATGCCAATCTTTTTGGCGATCTGTTTCATGGCTTCAACCGTGGCGTTGACCGCTTCACCACCGTCCACCGCATCTTTGGCCGCCTTGCTGGCCATGCCATCGGTGATCTTGGCGTTTTCGGTGTTTTGCGCAATGCTGGAGGTCATCTGCTCGATACTGGCCGATGTTTCCTCCACACCGGCGGCTTGTTCACTGGCGGCTTGCGACAGGCTTTGTGCCGTGGCGCTGACCTCTTCTGAGGCACTGGCCAGGGCTTGAGCGCCACCATTGACATCGGTCACCACCTGACTGAGCTTGGTGATCATGTTTTGCATGGCTTGCAACATCTGGCCGGTTTCGTCTTTGGAGGGGTTGTCGATGCGCACCGTCAGGTCCCCGTCGGCCAGGCGGTTGGCCACACCCAAAGCTTCATTCACCGGGTTGGTGATGGAACGGGTCAGCACCCAGGCCAGCAGCGCACCCAGGCCAATGGCGACTGCGGCCAATGTCAGCATCAAGGTGTGCGCTGAGTTGTAAGCGGCTTGGGCAGCAGCGTATTCGTCTTTGGTACCTTGTTCCTGCAAGGCCACGTTTTCATCCAAGGCGTCCTGCCACAGCGTAACGGCTGGCGCTGCCTCTGTCATCAATACCTTGACAGCTTCATCATCCTTGCCTTCACTATCCAAGGTCAAAACCTTATTGTTCAGAGAACGCGCATGATCTACTTGACTCTTGATTTTGGCGCGCATGGCCAATTCCTTTTCGCTGGCAGGCATTTTTTCAATGGCGGCAAAAGCTTGATCATATTTTTGCCGCTCTTTATCCAATTTAGCGCGTTCTATGGCAATTTGCGCCGGGTCTTTGAGTAAAACAATGGTGCGCATGACACGCGCCACAACATGGATGGACTCCACCATGTCCGTATTGAGCTTGATCTTGACCATGTTGTCTTTGACCGTATCGTCAAGGCGTCCTTCGATAGCGCTCATGCCATTGATACCCACAGCAGCCAGCATGGCCATCAAGATCAGTACCACCGCAAAGCCAAGCGTTAAACGCAGGCCAATTTTCATATTTGCAAACATTTCAAACCCTTTTTAGAAACTATTTCGATAACCGTCTCGCCATCTCAAACCGCCTGTTGGCTTGCACCTTCAAGCCTTTTAGCCCTCTAGCCCTTTATCCACTTGCGTAAGTAGCTACTGAAACCATCGTGTTTCAAATCCAGGCTGGCACTTAAGCCCGCGCCACATGTTCAGGCTGCCCCTGCCCACCCTTGGCCATGGACTGGCGCACCAATGAGGGCACATCCAGAATCAAGGCGACATCGCCACTGCCCAGAATGGTCGATCCACTGATACACCGGCTTTGCGCAAACATCTGCCCCAGCGGCTTGATCACGGTCTGGAACTCGCCCAGCAAGGTGTCCACCACCAGCCCGGCCTTTTGCCCGTCGTGCTTGAGCACCACGATGTTCTCGCCCTTGGCGGGTTGGCCAGGCACCGAGAACAGCTCGCGAATACGGATAAACGGCAGCACTTGGCCGCGCAGGTTGGTGTAGTCATGGCCCGGCTCGGCGGTGTAGGCCACGCACTCTTCGATCATGTCCAGTGGGATGGCGTACACCGATTTATCGACACCGACCAAAAAGCCGTCGATGATGGCCAGTGTCAGCGGCAGGCGCACCGTCACCTTGGTACCCACACCTTCCTCGCTGCCAATGCCTACGGTGCCGCGCAGGGCGGTGATATTGCGCTTGACCACGTCCAGGCCGACACCGCGGCCAGAGAGGTTGGTGACTTTCTCGGCGGTTGAAAAACCCGGCTCAAAAACCAGTCCGTAAATATCACTGTCGCTCAAGTGGTGACCGGCTTCCACCAGACCGCGCTCAATGGCTTTGGCCAGAATGCGGTCTCTTTTCAGGCCACCACCATCGTCTTCGACTGTGATGACAATCGCGCCACTGTCATGGTAGGCGTTGAGTTTGAGCGTCCCTTGCACTGGTTTGCCGCGTTGTTGGCGAATGTCGCCACTCTCGATGCCATGGTCCATGCTGTTGCGCACCAGGTGCATCAGCGGGTCGCCAATTTTTTCGACGACGGTTTTGTCAAGCTCGGTCTCTTCACCATCGATGACCAGCATGATGTCTTTGCCCAGATCACGGGATACGTCATGCACCACACGCTGGAAGCGGCTGAACGTGGCACCAATCTTGACCATGCGCAGTTGCAGCGCGCTGTCACGTACTTCCTCGACCAGGGTGGCGAGTTTGGAGGTGGATTCGGCCAGCTCGATCACCTTTGAGCGGTGCGCAATCGTGTTGACGCTGGCACCGGCAATGATCAATTCGCCGACCAGGTTGATGAGCTGGTCGAGCTTGTCGGCATCGACGCGGATTGAGCGGCTCTCGGCGGCACCGGTTTCCTTGACCAGCTTTTGTTTGGTCAGCGCAGCCTCCACCACCTCGGGTTGGACTGAGCCCTGCTGAACCAGAATGGTGCCAATCGGGGTGCTCGGGTGGTCAACCTGCGAGTCCAGCGCAATGTCAAGCTCTTGCGGGCTCAAAGTGCCGCATAACACCAGCATGTCACCCAGACGACTGAGTTCGCCTTGCTGCTGGCCAATCAGGCTGACGTATTCAGAAATCAGGCTGTGCGGCGGCAAGATCAGCAGGCGGCAGTCGTCGCGGACAAACTCAAACACCTTTTCAATCGCCGCCTTGTCGGCTTTGCTCTGGAAGGCAATCTCAAAGCCGAGGTAACAGATTTCGGGGTCCATTTGCTCGGCGTTGGGCAGCGCATCGGTTAGGGTGGCAATACCAATGATCTTGCCCATGGTGCCCAGATAACGGATGAACGACAGTGGGTCCATGCCATTGCGCAGCACATCCGGGCCAAAACGCACCGAAATATGCCAGTGGTCGGCATGGACACCCTCGCCATGGATGCGCTGCACCCTTTCGGTATCAGCGGTTGGCACATACTGGGCGGCTTTGGCCGGGCCGGATTCGGTTTTTGGCCCATCCAGGTAAGTACGCAATTGAACCACCAGCGGCTCGCCTTGTTGCAGCAGTTCGGGTGAACCGGCGTGTTCCCCGGCGGCCACACCCTCGACCAGTGCTCCCATATGGTCGCAGCAGGCCAGCAGCAGCACGACCAGCTTGTCGTTGAGCGCCACTTTGCCCGCGCGCACGCGATCGAGCAGACTTTCCACCAAATGGGTAAAGGCCACGATGTGGTCCAGACTGAACAGGCCAGAAGAGCCCTTGATGGTGTGCGCGGCACGAAACACCGCGTTGATCATCTCGCTTTTGTCTTCTGCCCCTTCAACCGCCAGCAAGGCGGCTTCCATCTCTTCGAGCAGTTCACGGCATTCGACAATGAACGTCTCCAGTGCGTCATCAAGATCCACGTCCGCTCCTTGCGGCACCGGTGACGGCACGCGAATCCATCACCAAGTGATCACCAAAATACGCCGCTACGTTGAGCAACTCAAACACTTCGAGTACCGCCGGGCTGTGGCCGGTCAGTCGCAGTTCGCGCTGTTCTGCCCGAGCGGTTTTTTTGGCCAGCATCAGCAGTTGCACCCCGGCGGTATCAAGGTCGGTCACGCCTGAGAGGTCAATCTCTGTCAGCGGCGGCGTTGGCAGCAGGGCCGGCTTGAGTTCCATGGCACGAAAAATGGTCAGCTCGCCTTCAATGCGCAAGACGTTTGATGCACTCATGGCAGGCACAGCCGCTGCACGGCGCTCACCAGTTGTTCGGGTTGAAACGGCTTGACCACCCAGGCGCGCGCACCAGCCGCCTGGCCTTCACGCTTCTTCTCGTCGGCCGACTCGGTGGTCAGCATGATGACCGGGGTGAACTTGTAGGTGGGCATTTGCTTGACCGCTTTGAGGAACGCGATGCCGTCCATTACCGGCATGTTGACATCGCTGATGATCATGTGTACCTTTTGCCCTTTGAGCTTGCCCAGCGCGTCCTTGCCGTCGCAGCCCTCAAGCACGTCGTATCCCGCGCCCTTGAGTGCAATGCCGACTACCCGTCGCATCGACGCGGAGTCGTCAACAATCATGATGGTTTTTGCCATGGTGCCTCCTGAAACTAAAAAAAGGTGATTGCATCGTCTTGTTGGGGCGCAGAAACTTTGCCGCCCGAATGAATCACGTGCTGGTCGTTCATCACGTAGGTGCTCTTCAGCTCGTCGAGCAGCACCTGCGGGTCTGGCGCGGGCACCTCGCCCGTCTGCGCGCATGCGTCGTGGTGCGCCCGCAAGAACTGCGGCCACTGCTCGATGTTGTTTTTGAGGTGGTACAGGATCTGGCTCACCCGATCCTGAAACTGAAACTCGACCAGCGCGTGCCCAATCTCGGTCTGAATCGCGATGCTCTCGCCCTTGAGAAGGACACCAGAGCGCTCCAGCGCGCCGGTGATGTCCCTGAAATCTCCCAGCACCATGGTGATGGTGGACTCGGTGGCTTGGGCACTTTCATCGCGCTGTCGAACCGATTCGCGCACGCTGCTACTGGACTCGGCGATTGCCGCGCTGATGAGGCGTACCTTCTCGCCAATATGCAGTCCGGTCGCACCTGACTGTTTGGAGAGCATGTGAAATTCCTTCGCCACCACGGCAAAGCCACGCCCCATGTCACCAGCGCGGGCGGCCTCAATGGCGGCATTGAGCGACAGCAAGGTCGACTGCTGAGCAATCTTGGCCACGTCGTGCGCCATGTCCTGCAGCTCTTTGGTAAAGCGCTCCAGCCCTTCGACCTTCTCCAGCATATGGAGCATGCTGCTAGTGGCACTTTGCTGCGCCTGCAAAATGCGCCCCAGTTCTTCTTCGGCACGGGCAATGACGCTCATCAAGGTTTTGTCGCTGCCCTGCAGGGTGTCGGTCTCCAGGCTCGCGGTGTGCACAGTTTGGCCGAGCTTGTCAACAATGTCGGAGAAACGCTGCGTGATGGCGGCAATGGCGTTTTCCATTTGCTCGTTGGAGGACTCAATGTGGCGTCCCCAGACCGGCGCGACTTCCTCGCCAAAGCGTTGTTGCCCGGCGATCAGGTGCTGCACAGATAGAAGCAAGGTCTTTTCCCGACCCGCCATTTGTACGATAAGGGCGGATGCACCAGCGCCAAACAGCAAGCCGAATGCAGCGCTGAAAGTCATCCAGTCCAGCAGCGCGCCTAGGCTATTGGCCAGTGCTGCCAAAATCCCAAAGCCTAGAAAGGCCAGCAACAGGGTCTTGGCACTATGGGGCATGGTCGTCCTGTGCCAGAATTTTTCGACCTGTACGATTCAAAAATGCAATTTTGTGCGGATAGTTCTGGCCAAATCCTGTTTTGGTGTCTCCAACAAGGTTGGCCAGCAACTGAAAAAGCACATTGTTTTGAGTTAAACGCCAACGATGTACCGCGAA
>CAIQOO010000135.1 GCA_903873485.1 uncultured beta proteobacterium
CAAAAAGTCAACATTGTTAATTTATAAAATAATCATTAGTTTTTATATAACGATATGACGCCAAAGAACTAAATATTTAGAATGTATAACTTAATCAGTTAAAGTATCTATATATATCTATATCACGATAAGTCATCTATAGTATTTTTCCACAATTTTTCAATAGGATTAAAATCAGGAGAAAAAGCGGGCAGTCTTTCAATTGTCAAGCGGTCAGCATTCGCTAATATAAATTCCTTGACGCATTTGCTATTGTGATACGGTGCACCATCTTCAACAAGAATAATTTTCCCTACATTATTAGCTAACAGATGCTTTAAAAAATCAACATAGCTTTCACCATTGAATCGTCCCGATGTTTCTGTATGTTGTAAAATAAGGGATTTATATTTATCGATTAATTTACTCTCAGCAATGCTGTTCAATGCGTTCAAAAAAAGTTTCTGCGTCGAGTATTTTATATTTTTTAAAGTTTCCAAATTTTTTATAAGTTCTTTAGGTAACTTGTCATTTTTTAACAGACTGATAGATTTTTGTTTTAACACATAAGCTAGCGATTGAAGGTATTGAAAGTTGCCACCTTTTAGTTCAATTGCACCAAATATTTTAAGACCTTTACGAATACCCGTTGTTTTAACAGTAGGTTGCTGCCCTATTGGTGCCCAGGTTCGCGCCAGTGAACCCCACATGGCAAATGATACTTCATCACCAAATAAAACAATTGAATTTTCTTCCTTCGATTTTTTTATGATTGCAGGTAATCTATTTTCTATCCAATCTTTTCTTTTGATCTCATGTTCATCCTCATCAAAACGATCGCTAATAAATCGTGCTTTTTGATAGCTTAAACCTAATTTTTTTAATAAACTTGAAACATAATTAACATTGTAACGAACACCAAATTTTAGCCAGATGACTTCGGCAATCATGGCACTATTCCATATTCCACAATGGAACCCACTTTTCTCAGGGCCTGATTTTATTAATTCAACCAACTCGATTTTTTGCTCTTTGGAGAGTTTATCTTTTCGTCCACGTCCTTTATAAGGTGGACCTGCTAGTGAATCAATACCATTCCACATAAATTTTTTTAGCCAGTTTGTAATGGTTTTTGGATCCACATATAATCTGTTTGCAATCTCTTCTTTCGCCACACCTTCATAAAACCATAGCAAACCTTGAGCTAAGCGATATATTTGAATGTCACCAATTTTTTTAGCTAGCAATAGATATTCGTGCAATTTAATAACTATTTGCTTTGAAAAACTTAATGTTATCATTTAAGTGTGCCTTTGGTTTATTAATCTTTAGCAAGAAGAATTATATAGCTAATAAAATTTATTTTCTGAGAGTCTATAGCAAGCACATGGAATTGGTGGGTCACTTTTGGTCGGGCAAGCATCACCGTGTGGTCAAGGGCTTGAACCTCATCACTTTGTATTATTGCGACTTGCAAGGCCGTCATTTGCCGATCAATTACCGCATTTACGACAAAGCTGAGAACAAGACCAAGAACGAGTATTTCCGTGACATGTTGGCCGAGGTGCTGGAGTGGGGGCTTGAGCCGGGCTATGTGACTGCAGACAGTTGGTATTCAGGCACAGATAACCTCAAGTTCGTAAAAAATCACGAGCTGGGGTCGATGTTTGCGGTGGAGAGCAACCGTACTGTATCAATAGTAAAGGGCACCTGGGTGCAAGTGCAAAAGCTCGATATTCCAGATGAAGGGTTGGTGGTGTGGTTACGCGACTTTGGGCAGGTCAAACTGTATCGCACGCGCTTGAAAGACGAGCTGCGGCATTACGTTGTCGCCTTCCCAAAAGCCGATGACCATGCGACCTTCACACGTACTGACTTCCAGAGGCTGCACGACCAGCACTGGCAAATTGAGCAATACCACCGCACGGTCAAACAGGTGTGCAACATCGAGCGCTTTCAGGTACGCGGCAGGGTTCAAATACGAAACCACATCTTTGCTGCACTGTGTGGTTTCATCAATTTGCAGGCAATGCAACTCAACAATCTCATCGACAACGCTTATCGATGGAAGTGCGGGTTGTTCACCGAAGTAGTCGCAAAGTTCATTCGCAGCTTTACCCCTGATAAGGAGCATCTCTTGCCACAATTTTTTCCTGTTGTCAATGCGTAAGTTCTAGAGGTGGCTAAAATGGCAAAAGAAATCAAACGCATTATTAACCCATTAAATTGGTTATCCTAAAAAAAATAAGTAAGAAAGAATAAAATGACAAAATTCATTAAAATTAACATTAAAATTAATAATGAAACAATAGTTGACTTGAATGATTTGCGAAAAAAATTTAATCCAGAAATAGTTTATTTGTTGAAAAAAGGAGTACTGCAAAAATGGTTAAATCAACGTGATTTACAAGAGTATGCAGATAAAATTAATCAAATTGATATATCCCTAGATGAAAAAATTATTTATAAAAAAATTTCCAGTATATTTAATGTTGAACATATTCCAGTCTTAATGATAGACGGAATTACTGTAACAACAATGGATGAATTAACCGATAATTTCACGATTGAGTTAATTGAAAAATTTAAAGATGGTTCACTCAAGGAATTTATTTTTAACATTGGTCAGATTGACATTGGTAATAAACTTTCCAATTTAAATGATGATGACAATTTAATATTATTTGAATCACTTTGTCATATATTTGATGTTGAGTTTGATAAAAATACTGTAATTCAGCAACTTGGGTTGGAATTTCCATCAGAATCTGTAGTTATTTCTGAAGTGATGCCTCGTGTTCTCGATAGAAAAGCAGCGCAGGCAATATTATCTTTAGGAAGTCAGGATTTTTTTAACATTGAAGAAGAAATTCTTACTATTGAAGGTGTGCGTAACTTACTTGATATTAAAGTAAAAAATATTGATTGGGGATGGATAACATTTAAAAATGTTGATAATATATCAACCGAAATAGCTGAAGAATTTAAAAAATTCCATGTAAAACTTTCTTTTCCGAAAGTGCGAACAATCCATGCTACTGTGGCGCAGTCATTAACACAAAATTCAAACTTTCTTTCATTGGGAATTGATAAATTATCAAGCGACATTGCTAAATACTTATTTACAAACAAGACATCATATATATTTTTAAGCAATATAAAAGAATTTGATGATGATGTCATACCATTTGTTAAAAACTTTAATGGATTTCTCCTTGTAAATGGTTGTAATTTATCAAAAAATGCATTTGAGGCGCTTTGGAATAGAGACGGTGAAACACATTTTGAGGCTGTTGAATTTAATGATGAAGTTTTAAGAACCATTGAAAATCTTGTGCATGTACGTTATGATTTTGATAAATTTAAGCGACAACAGCAACAACAGTATCAAAAAGGTTATTGGCCAATTTTTGAATTTAAATGTTTAAGAATTACTAATCCTTCATTAGCACGATTGCAAGTAAATATATTGCGAGCAAAGTCTCGTGATGATAGTTGGTATTCTGGACTTACTATATTAGCACTGACAATTGATGAAAAATCTGCCGAAATATTTGCAGGATATGAAGGGTCTTTGAATTTTAAAAATCTTGAGACATTAGATGCTTCATCAGCTATTAAACTTGGGTCACATCGATATCAACGTGATTCTTCATCTCAATCTAATATAGCAAAAAGTGATGGCCCATCAATTTCTCTCGATAAACTTCAATATATTCAAAATGAATTTTTGACAAATATTTCTGGAAAAGTTTCTATTAGTCTTAATGGTTTAGTAAATATTGAAATTGGATTTCTACAAGAGCTTGTTAAAAAAGTTACAGAAGGCAATTTGTCTTTCAATGGTCTGACCAAATTATCAGAGGACGCGGCATATATTTTCGGGAATTTATCAGGTGTTGATTTATATTTAAATGGCATAAAAGAACTTGATCGCCGGATTGCAAGAGGCTTGGCAAAACATCAAGGTATTTTATCCTTAAAAGGTGTGACTAATGCAAATGATGAGATTCATCAAGAACTCCGTAGGCACCAAGGGAGTTTAGACCTGCCACAAGCCACGAGCATTTCTGAAGAGTCAGCAAAAGAAATTGTTGAAAAAAATAAAAATATTCCTGGGTTATCTTTAGAAATTATTGATATTTCGCCAGCAGTGGCAAGAATTTTTGTTGAACATGCAGGAAGTTTTAATTATATAGGGAGTCTTAGTTTTCCAAAAATTAATGCGATAACTTATGAGGTTGCTAAAATATTTGGCGAATTCAAAGGTTCTTTGTATATGATGGCACTACAAAATATAACAAAAGAGATCGCACAACAACTTGTTCAAAATGCTTGCCACTTGCACCTTGGCATTACAGAATGTGATGCAGAGACAGCCAGAATGCTTGCAAAATGCAAAGAGAGTTTGTATTTGGAAAAATTAAAAAATGCTTCAAGTGATGTTATTTGGGAGTTATCAGCCTTCTGCGGTAAACATCTATCCATCGGACTTGAGTCTCTAAATGCGAATGAAGCAAAAGACCTTTCAAATTTCAAAGGTGATCTTCAGTTAATAAGCTTGACGATGGTTAACGACGAAGCTTTAGCTAATTTTTCACGCCATGTTGGATGGCTCACAATTGGCATATCTGAAATTTCAGATGAATTGGCCTCTGCTCTTTCTGTTCACAATGGTGGTTTAGTTCTTCGTAGCTTGCGACATGCTAGTGACAAGGCACTTAAGTACCTTACTAAAACAAATGGAAGCTTGTACCTCGGGCTTGAAGTGTTGACTGAAGAAGGAGCAAGAGCTTTAGCTCAACACTCCGGACAATTAGGTTTAGAAAGTTTACTCCAAATGTCAGATAATATTGCAAAAATTTTTGCAACAAGAAATATATCAGATATTAAAGAGACAGTCAATGAAATGAAAAAATGGACACCAGGCTTTAAATTGACAAGTTATGACGTTGGACGTTTCGGTAAATTATCGATCAGTTATGATATGGAGGAAAAAATATTTAAATTCATAAAATTATGATAATCAATACTGCTTTGACATGTGACTGAATATGTTTAAAAAACTCAAAGAAACTCTCTTAGCCCATTTGCAATCCCACTATCCAATTCTTCATCTTATTACACACGATGATGCCGAATCAGATAGATTGATTTTGGAGTTGGATGTTAGTCGAAAAATATTAGAGTGGAACATGGCACGGGGTCTGGTTCGATTTGATACCAAGCAACCACTCATGGCATGGTGCGATCTCGCAACTGCACTTGAAAATCTACTTGACCAAGAACTGATGAATCATTTTATTGTGATTCGTGATGCACATATGGGCCTAAAAGATCAACCGCTTGCAATTGCACGACTTAAAGCACTTGTCACCAAATTTCTCGAAGATGACAATATGCAGGTCACAATATTTTTGATTTCATCTGAGTACTGTGTGCCACGCGAGTTGGAAAAATTTATCACGCTCTTTGAAATCCCTTTGCCTGACGAAGTAGCAATACGAAAAATGATTTGTGAATATGCCGAAAATTATGGCGTAGAAGTTGAAGAAGATGCCATTAGCAAACTAGCTCTTGCCTTTCAAGGGTTAAGTCGTTATGAAATAGGTCAATTGATAAATAGAGGCTACCAGCAAGATGGCATGATTGGTGTCGAGGATATTGATCTTGTTCAGTTTGAAAAAACACAGATTATCAAAAAGAGCGGCATCCTTGAAATGCTCACCGTTAAGGAAAAGCTGGAAGATATTGGTGGCCTTGATAAACTCAAACCCTGGTTGATGCAAAAAGCCAAAATCATGAGCGACTGGCCTGCGGCCCGCTCTTTTGGTGTCGAGCCGCCCAAAGGGGTGATGATTGTCGGAATGCCGGGTTGTGGCAAATCCCTCACCGCCAAAGCGACTGCCGCCCTGTTCAGTCTGCCCCTACTCAAACTCGATATTGGCTCGCTAATGGGCAAATACGTTGGCGAGAGTGAGGGCAATATGCGCCGGGCCATCAAAGTGGCAGAAGCGGTCAGCCCTTGCGTGTTGTGGGTGGATGAAGTAGAAAAAGCTTTTGTCGGCATTGGCAGTGGCGGTTCCGGCTCTGAAGTTTCAACCCGTTTATTTGGTTATTTCCTGACCTGGATGCAGGAAAAAACCAAGCAGGTTTTTGTCATTGCCACCGCCAACGACATCTCTGCCTTGCCCCCCGAGTTATTGCGCAAGGGGCGCTTTGATGAGATTTTCTATGTTGATTTTCCGACCGAAAAAGAACGGTCTGATATTTTCAAAGTCCATCTTGCCAAGCGCAAAAAACTGTCGTCCAGTATTCAGTTGGATGGCCTTGCAAAAGCCACTGAGGGTTACTCAGGCGCGGATATTGAGTCGGTGGTCAAGGAGGCAATTGAACAAGCCTTCATTGACAACCGCGCCAAGCTCGATAACAACCGCTTGCTGGCAATTGTCAAAAATACCCACCCCTTGCGCGAGGTAATGAAGAAGAAAGTGAAAGAGTACGAGGATCGGTTTGCAGAGATGAAAATCAAGCCTGCGTCCTGAATAGTTCAATGCCAAATCACCTTGTAGCGCACGTCACTATTGCGTACAAAGCTATAAAGTCTGTAGCATTAGGCAACTTCAAAAGCGCGAACCCCCAGATCGCCCAATTTGAGTTTTTACTTCTTCCCGTAAGCTTCATCGTGGTCTCGATGAAGCGACTGAAACCGCATGAACGCGCCATCACGAACAACAATGGCACGGTACGACTGCGACAGGCGGACGGTGAATTTGCCGGGCACGCTTTTTGGCTCTTCCCATTTCAGTCCGTTATCTCGAAAAACAGCGTTCCACGTCAAATTTTTCAGTTTTCTGAATGTTTTGATGGCTTTCTTGATCTCTGAAGCGTCCAGGTCAAACAGTTCATCCTGAAAGGCGGGGTAATTCAGGTCAAGCAATACCTTGGAATCGTTACCCGTCATGCGCCAAGCCCATGCGTGGATTTAATCTGGTCAAGATCGGTTTCCCGCGCCTCGTTGTCACGCATCCAGTTATCAGCGCGTGCCAGCTTCTCTTTCATATCCGGCTCATGCAGCCAGCGTTCGGCTTCAGGCACAACATCAGCACGCTTGAGCATCAAATCTCCGCCGGGCAGTTCCTGCAAAATGAAATTCAAACCAGCCATGGCCCGGCCAAGCGAAATCTGGCCGCTTTTACCGACAGTTTTGATAGTTTGCATCGCTCACTCCTTTGTGCATGATGGTTTCATGCTAGCAGAATGTGTTCAGCATTTGGCAAGACAGACAGACAACGCTGCCCAGCCAACGCATTCGCCACAATGTTTGAAAAATTTATAACAAATCAGCCTGTAGCCCTCGTAGATATTGCGCTAGCAGCTATCAAAAATGACATATCACCCAAACAAGCCCGCAGGGATGACACGCTGGACTGCCTGTTTCTGCTTTATATCCGGCGCATTCAGCCAGCGTTCGGCTTCAGGCGCAACATCAGCACGCTTGGGCATCACATCCCCGCCGGGCAGTTCTTGCAGGATGAAATTTTGCCGTCATGCTGCTTGCGGGGGGCTTCGGGACGGTGTAGCCTGGCCGACAAAGTTGGGCACCATCGACTGGCGGTGAGCTGCTTTCGATGCCTAAAATGAACATTTCAAATGTACAAGACAAAGGCTTATGTCCACCTCAATAGCCCAGTCGCGGCAACAATTGTCCGCCTTGATCGCCGCCGCGCAGCAGGCGCCACAGGTCATTACCAAACGAAGCACGCCGGTGGCGGTGCTGGTGTCGGCTGACTATTTCAGGCAAAGCCAGGCGGCCATCAAGCCCGCAGCCGACACCTTTTACAGCCAGCTTATGCAATTGCGCCAAACCTATGCGCCCGATGACGAGGCCGGGCTGACAACGCCCGGTGCCGCCGCCGATGCCTGTCAGGCCGCCTGGACTCGTGTCAACCCATTCACCACAGCGTTTAAGAAATTTATACCAAATCAGCCTGTAGCCCTCGTGAGTGTTGCGCTGGCAGCTATCAAAATAAAAGTGTAGTTATGGTCATTACCGGATGGGTCATTGATATTGGCACCACTGTGCCTCGGCTTGCCACCCTTCGTGTTGCAAAAAAGGTAAAAAATGTTGAATCAACTTGATGTTGTGAAGGTGCTTGAAAACATCCCAAAGCACGGCATCCACGCCGGGCAAACCGGCACGATTGTTCACATTTATAGGGTTCCTCGAATTGCCGCTGAAGTTGAGTTTTTGGATGAAGACGGTGAAATGCTTGCCATGATCCCATTGCCCGAAAGCCAGTTGTCCGTTTTATGAACCCCATCAACCAGGCTGGACTAACAAGCCTGGCTCGCAAGTATGTCTGGTGGAAAACACCCACCGAGGCGCTTGAGATGCCAGATCGCGTGATGGCTCAGGTCATGAACATTGGCGACTATGCGGATGTGCAACAACTTGCGCACCAAGTGGGTGATGATGTGCTGCGCGATGTCATCAATCATGCCCAGGCCGGTCAGTTTGACCCGCGTTCGTGGGCGTATTGGCACTATCGGCTGGGACTGGCCAGCGTCGATCAGGTGCCGCCCATGCCGTCAAGGCGCTTGCCATGATGGGTGTTTTCAAGCCGCGCATGGAAGTTCTTCCGCCCGCGCAGAAACGCCTTTGGCCAGAACTTCGCGCTGCCGCTGAACTCGGCTTTGCGCTTTATGGCGGCACCGCCATCGCGCTGCGCCTTGGGCACCGACATTCGGTTGATTTTGATTTTTTCTCTGAAAAGCCGCTGGATCGTGCAGCCATTCATGCCGCTTTCGGGTTCATGGCGCGATCGACTGTATGGCAAGACCGGCAAAACACCTTGACTGTCAATGTGCCTTGCGGGGATTCTGAAAGTGAGTGCGTCAAGGTTTCGTTTTTCGGAACCATCGGGTTTGGTCGTGTCGGCAAGCCAGACCTGACCGAAGACGGTGTGCTGCAGGTAGCCTCACTGGCGGATCTGATGGCAACCAAAGTAAAGGTCATTCTTCAGCGTGCCGAGGCCAAAGACTACCGGGATATTGTGGCGATGGTCAGCGCCGGGGTCGATTTGGCAATGGGTTTGTCCGCTGCCCGCTCACTCTACGGTTTGAATTTTCAGCCCAGCGAGAGTCTAAAAGCCATGGTCTATTTTGAGGATGGTGATCTGCGCACCTTGACCAAGGGTGAAAGAGCTTGCCTGGTCAATGCCGCCAGTGCGGTTCGCGATCTGCCCCAAGTTGAGATTTTGGCCCGCCAGTTGACAGCGTCGGCACTGGATGGCTGATAGGTTATCCCGGTCCGATGCGTTACCAAATGCCGCAAGCGCAGCAGTAACGCGGCAGAAAGTATTCGACTATGCTTTGAACCCTGATCATCCGATAGCTAAATAAAAAGCCCGTCACACCATGCCATCCCCCACCCCGCAATCCTTGTTGATTGGCCAACAGGCCGAGGCCAAAGTCTTCGCCGCCCTGGCTGGCCTGCCTGCCCCCTGGCAGGTTTTCCAGACCGTTGAATGGCGCAGGCTGGTGTCCGATGGCGAGCGCGTTGGCGAGGCCGATGCGGTGGTTTTTCATCCGCAGCATGGTCTGGTCGTTCTCGAAGTCAAGTCCGGCGCGGTCGAGGTGCGCGACGGGCTTTGGTATTACGCCTCGGGCAATGCGATGAAGCAGTCGCCGTTTTCACAGGCCAGACGCAATCGCTATGCGCTGCTTGACAAACTGAGCCGCCGGCTCGGGTCTGGTGCGCTGGAGTCGCTCACCGTGACCCACGCAGCCTGGTTTCCTGATGTGGTCTGGCAGGGCATTTTGCCGGGGGCCGAAGTGCCATCGCGGGCTTTTTTGCTGGATCGCAGCAACCTGGCAGATTCTGAGCCTGCCTTGCTTCGCCTGCTGCATGAAGCCGGGCCACAGCCGCAAGCCTGGACGCAGTCCCAGCAACGCGCCGTGAAAGAACTGCTGGCACCCGACTGCCGTTGTCTGGTGCCGCTGGCTGGCAAAGTCGATGCGGCGCTGGGTGTCATGCACAGCGCCACGCAAGACCAGATGACTGTGCTGCGCATGTTGCGCGCCCAGCCGCGCCTGCTGGTCGAAGGCGGTGCCGGGTCGGGCAAGACGCTGCTGGCCTGCACACTGGCCCGCGATCACGCCGCGCTGGGCAAGTCGGTGCTGCTGACCTGCTTCAACATTGCTTTGGCGCAGTCGCTGGCGGCCTCGTTGGCCGATGTACCCGGCATCACGGTGATGGCTTTTCACGCGCTGGCCAAAACCCAGGCGCTGGCCGCTGGCCGCTGGCCGCTGGCCTGGCCTACCCGGTGCCGACCGAGCCGCAGGCCATGGGGCGCTTTTTCCGCGAAGAGTCTGCCGAACTCTTGCTGCAGGCGGCTGAATATGGCTTGACCCGCTTTGACACCCTGATCGTCGATGAGGCAGCCGACTTTGCCGCCACCTGGTGGGTGGCGCTGGAGGCATTGGGGCAGACCGGTTTCAGTTGGTATTGCTTTTTTGACCGTAGGCAGTCAATCTTTCAGGCCGACAGCGTCTGGGAGCCGCCTTTTGCGGCAGCGCCGATGCTGTTGGACACCAATATGCGCAACACCCAGGCGATTGGCGAACTGGCAGCGCGCTTTGGCCAATGCAGCCTGCCGCAAATTTTTCGCATATCCGGTGGCGAACCGCCAGTGACCTTGATTTGCCAGAACTTTGCCGACATGGCAGAGCGGCTTCGCCAGTTGCTGCGCAGGCTGCAAAGCAAGGAATTGCTGACGCTCGATCAGATTGTGGTGCTGTCGCCCTACCGTTACACCAATTCGCAGTCCGACTGGTCGCACGGTCTGGCAGACTGCCCGGTGACTACCGAAATGGTAGCGCCCGCCGCAGGGCAGTTGCGGGTTGGCACGATTCAGGGCTTTAAAGGCTTGGAGGCCGATGTGGTCATATTGGTCGGCATTGATGTACGGGCCGCCAAACACCCGGAGACGCTGTATGTCGGTGCCAGCCGGGCGCGGGCGATACTTTATGTGCTGGCCTTGGCCGGGGTTGCGTTAGGTTGATCAAAATAGCCTGTAGCGCCCGTCCTTATTGCGTAGAGTGCTATAAAAAAACGATAGTAGGGCGCTGCAACAAAGGGGTTGGCAAACCCATTTTCTTGCTATTCACGTCACGTCCTCCGGCTGCCATTGCAGCCGCAAAACTGCGCCGAACTGGCGGTGCTGGTCGAAGGCGACAAGCGCCTGTTCAACCAATAGCCGGGCAGGGCGTGATTGCGGGCTACCAGATTGGCGGCGAACAACTGTTTTTTCCAAACGCCGCCCGGTAAACTCGATCAGGCAGCCCCATTTCGGCCGGAAGGCCGCTTCCTGACTTTGGAAAAATCATCATGAGAAAAAAAGTAGTCTCCGCCGCACAAGCCATTGCCATTTTGCGTGATGGCGATACCCTGTGCTGTTCCGGCTTTGGCAGCAATGGCGTGCCGGTCGAGCTGATTCTGGCGCTGGAAAAGCGTTTTCTGGAAACCGGCTCGCCGCGTCACCTGACGCTGCTGTTTGGTGGCGGCCCTGGCGACGGTGCCAGCGGCGGCGCCAACCATCTGGGCCACGAGGGCTTGTTGCAGCGGGTGATTGGCGGCCACTATGGCCTGGTGCCGCAAATCGGAAAATTGGCGCTTGACGGCAAAATTCAGGCCTACAACTTGCCCCTGGGCGTGATTTCTCACCTCTACCGCGACATCGCCTGCGGTCTGCCGGGCACCGTCAGCCGGGTTGGTTTGGGCACCTTTGTTGATCCGCGCCAGGAAGGCGGCAAGATCAACCGCCAGACCACGCAAGACATCGTCAGCGTCATCCATCTGGGCGGCAAAGAGCTGCTTTTTTACCAGGCCTTGCCGATTTCGGTGGCCTTCATTCGCGGCACCAGCGCCGATGCCGAGGGCAACATCACCATGGAGCGGGAAACCCTGACGCAGGACGTGCTGGCGATTGCCACGGCCACCAAAAACAGCGGCGGTTTTGTCATCGCCCAGGTCGAACGGATCGCCGAACGTGGCTCACTCAACCCGCGTCGCGTCAAGGTGCCGGGCATTCTGGTCGATTGCGTGGTGGTGGCACAGCCCGAGAACCATCCGCAAAACCTCAACAGCCGCTACAACCCGGCGTTTTCTGCCGAGGTGCGGGTGCCGCTTGATGCGATGGCCTTGATGCCGCTTGACGAGCGCAAGCTGATTGCCCGGCGCGCCGCTTTTGAACTGCTGCCCAATTCGGTGGTGAATCTGGGCATCGGCATGCCCGAGGGCGTGGCGGCGGTGGCGAATGAAGAAAAAATCCTGAAATACCTGACGCTGACCGCCGAGCCTGGCGTGATTGGCGGGGTACCGGCCTCCGGCCTGAATTTTGGTGCTGCCACCAACCCGGAAGCGGTCATTGACATGAACCAGCAGTTTGACTTTTACGATGGCGGCGGACTCGACATGGCCTGTCTGGGGCTGGCCGAGTGTGATCCGTCGGGCAGCATCAATGTCAGCCGGTTTGGCCCGAAGCTGGCGGGGGCGGGTGGCTTTATCAACATCACCCAAAACAGCCGCACCGTGGTGTTTGTTGGCACCTTCACCGCCGGCGGCCTGGAGGTCAAGCTCGAAGCGGGCCGCTTGCGCATTGTGCAAGAGGGGCGCGCC
The DNA here is from genome assembly GCA_903873485.1 of uncultured beta proteobacterium. Lineage (GTDB taxonomy): Bacteria > Pseudomonadota > Gammaproteobacteria > Burkholderiales > Burkholderiaceae_C > Rhodoferax. The sequence continues at coordinate 12,662 of CAIQOO010000135.1, forward strand.
CGCAAGTTTGTCAAGCGCATTGAGCAAGTCACGTTCAGCGGGCCCTATGCGGCGGGCATCGGGCAAAACGTGCTGTATGTGACCGAGCGTTGCGTGTTTCGGCTGACCCCGCAAGGGCTGGCCCTGATCGAGGTGGCACCCGGGATTGACATTGAGCGTGACATTCTGGGGCAAATGGACTTTATGCCGATCGTCAACCAGCCGCAGGCGATGGATGGTCGCATCTTTTTGCCCGAACCAATGCGCCTTGCCGACACCCTGCTGTCGATCAGCCTGGTGGACCGGATGCAATACGATGCCGCCAAAAACACCGCGTATTACAACTTTCAGGGCTTGCGGGTCCACAACCAAAAGGACATTGACGACATTGCCTACGCGGCAGAAGCCTTGTGCAAGCCGATTGGCAAGAAGACGGCGCTGGTGGTCAATTACGACAATTTTCAGATCGACGAGGCGGTGGTCGATGACTATTCGGCGATGGTCAAGCGAATCAGTGATGCCTATTACACCGAGGTGTCGCGCTACACCACCAGCGCTTTCATGCGCCTGAAGCTCGGTGCCGCGCTGGAGCGCCGTGGCCTGGCAGCGCATATTTATGAAACCCCGCAAGAGGCGCTGGAGTCGGCCCGACAGTCGTCGTAAGCGGCTTTTTAGCGGGTATCTATTACTATAAAATAGATAGCTATCTGCGCTTATTGCATAAGGGCTGAAAGTCGATTTGATGCATATTTTTGGGCCAGAACCCGAGCTTGCCGCTCAAAAGCTGGCTGGGTGCTCAAGTTGCAAGCCGAGTCCACTGGCGCGCCGCGATGGCTGTGCTATGGCTTTTTGCAGCAGGCCGGCCTCGCCCTCGACCAGCGTGAAACGCTCCCGCGCCCGGGTGATGCCGGTATAGACCAGTTCCCGCGTCAAGACCTTGGCGCCACCTGCCGGCAGCACCAGGGCGGTATGCAGGAACTCGGAGCCCTGGCATTTGTGAACCGTCATGGCAAAGGCGGTTTCCACATAGGCTAAGCGACTGACGCTGACCGAGCGCAGGCTGTCGCCATCGAGAAAATAAACCCGCAGTGCGGCGGCACCCCGAGCGCCGGGCAGCGCCACGCCGACATCGCCATTGAAGACCCCCAGTTCCGGGTCGTTGCGGGTGACCATGACGGGCCGCCCGGCAAACCACTCGCCCTGCGGTTTGAGCAGACCAGCATCGGTCAAGGCCTGCTGCACCGACTGGTTTAAGTGGCGGGTGCCCCAGTCACCGTCATGGACTGCGCACAGCAGACGAAAATGATCAAAAGCCAGCAGCACGCTTTTAACCCAAGCGGGGTGGCGGGCGGCATCTTGCCCGGCGGGCGCCGGACGTTGCCTGACGAGTTGCAGGTAATCGGCAAAACTGGCGCTGGCGCCAGCACGGCCGCCGACCGCCAGTTCCAACACCGTCTCCAGGCTCGGGTGGCGGGTGGCTTGCAGCACCGCTGTTTTATCTTGAGTAATAAGCGATTGGGCCAACCCGCCGTTCCCGCCATTGACTGCCAGCGCCAGTTGCCCGATCAAGCCGCCAAAGCGGCGGCTCTGGCGCAGCATCACGGTTTGCTGCGCCAACTCGGTGGCTTGACTGCCGCTGGCAAGGAACTCGGGCGCCAGCGTTTGCCCGGCAACGGCCCTGACATAACGCGCAGTTTCCGGGCTGTAGCGTCCGCTCCCGGCATCGCGACACAAGTCGCCCAGCACGGCGCCGGCTTCCACCGAGGCCAACTGGTCTTTGTCGCCCAGCAAGATCAGCCGGGCGCCCGGCGGCATGGCTTGCAGCAACGCCGACATCATCTCCAGATGGATCATCGAGGCCTCATCAACAATCAGGATGTCCACATCCAGCAGGTGGCCGGCATGAAAACGCAACTGCCGGGTGTCGGGGCGCGCGCCCAGCAGGGCGTGCAGGGTTCTGGCCGCGCCAATGCGTTTGGTAAATGTTGCAAGATCAAGCTTGTCGCCCAGGCGCAGGCTTAGCTCCTGCAAGGACACATCAATCGACTGTCGTAGCCTGGCTGCAGCCTTGCCGGTCGGGGCCGCCAGCGCCACGCGCAGGTGCCGGGGTTGTTGATCCATGGCAAACAGCAAGGCCAGCAAACGGGCTGCGGTATAGGTTTTGCCGGTGCCAGGGCCGCCGGTGATGACGGTGAGGCTGGCGCGCAGGGCTATTGCACAGGCCAGCTTTTGCCAGTCCACCTGGCTGGCAATGGGCGCATTGCTGGCGACTGGATCGAACAAGCGATCCAGCCATTGCCGTGCCAGGTCTTCATCGACGGTTTGGCTGGCCGCTGTGCGCTGCAACACGTCAGCAGCCACCTGCCGCTCATGCAGCCAGTAGCGGCGCAAATACAGCAAGGGATCATTTTCGGTGCCACCCAGAACCAGTGGCTGACCTTGATCTGGCTGGTGTTGTGGTGCATCTCCGGCTTGAGCCAAAGTAACCGGGCGCACCAGCGGGCTGGCTCGCAAAGATGCCAGCCAGTCTGACAAGCTGGCGGGCAATGTTTGCCAGAAGCTGCTGATCTCTTCGCGGGCGGTCGCCGGCCAGGCCAGTACCTCATCGGGCTGTGTCACCAGCAGTCGCAGCGGCAGACAGGTGTGGCCACGCCCCTCCATGTGCGTCAATACGGCAGCACTCGCCAGCAACACCGGTGTGGCAGCCGGATCGAGTTCGCGCATCAAGGCCGCCAGCGCGCTGTCGAGGCGGCGCAGCCAGCCCTGCTCGGCCCAATGGTGCAAAACGGTCAATGGATCGGCAACCGGCGCGGGGCTGTTGTTGGCGGCTATTTTCAAGGCAGATTCGGTCATGGCGGCATGGCTCCGGTCAGGGGTTGTTGGCAGGCGGCTCAGGCCGGCAACGCCGCCACGCCCAGCATGGCATCGAGGGCATCAAGCAAGGGCAGGCAGGCCGGAATCAGGCAAACCCCATGTTGCGGACCCTTGATGCCGCGCAGAAACAGATAGACCGCACCCCCCAGATGTTGCTCGGGCTGGTAGCTGCGCCCGAGTCGCTGTTTCAACAATCGGTGCAGGGCCAGCAGATAAATGGCGGCCTGCACGTCATAGCGGTGTTCGGCCATGGCGTGGACCAGCGCATCATGGTCATAGGCCGCATCATCGTCGCCCAGATGATTGGATTTGTAGTCCAGCACCCAGTATTTGCCCTGGTGCTCAAACACCAGGTCGGCAAAACCCATCAACATGCCATGCAATTGCCGCTCGACCAGACCTGGCCGTTCCACGCCCGACAACAGGTGCAAGCGACACTGGGCATCGATCTCTTTGGCCGCCATGTTGCTGGCTGGCAGCCAGAACTCCATTTCAGGCATCACATCCACCAGATCGACCAGTGCCGCATCCAGGCCGGCGAGCCGGGTTTGCACCACTTCGGTGAGCCAGGACAGCAGCTCGGGTGCCTGTGCTGCACGCCCGGCGCGCTCGCAGCGGCGTAGCAAACGCGTGGCCAGCGACTCGTTGCCCGCCAGGGCAAAACCTTCGGCCGCCAGCCATTCGAGTTGATCGTGCAGAAAGTTGCCGGCCTCGGCGCCACGGGCAAACTGGTGCCACGCCGCCGGGCTGGCCAGCGTTGCCGCCCGGTCAGGGGCATGCTGCGCCTCCGCACGGACCGCCACCTCAAGCTCATCATCGGCTGGCCGGGGCATTTGCAGCGGTGACAAGGCAGAGCCTGCCCCGGCAGCGGCAAGCCCTCTGGCCAGGCCAGAAAAACTTCCGATCGTCCAATGGCGTTCAAAGTCGGCCTGGTAGATGGGCCGGTCCAGCAAGGCGATGTCCTCTTCGACTCGGCTCAAGGGCGTGCAGGGCGTCGCCGGTCTTGCTGGCAGCAGCAGCAGATTGGTACAGGTGGAGGCAAACTGCTGCAGCGGCCTGAGCCAGTCGGCGGCGGCAATGGCTTCGGTGCCGCCAATCAGATAACCGGTGCCACTGTGGTGCGAGACGCAGGCCGAACCTGCCCCCGACTTGACGGCAGAAAATCCGACCCACAGCGCATGACGGGCACGGGTCAGCGCCACATACACCAGCCGCAAGTCTTCGCGCAGGCGGTCCCGATCAGCCAGCGCCAGTTCGTCCTGGCTGAACTGCAAACGCAATTCACGCTGGCCATCGGCATTGGCGAGGTTGATGAAAGAGGTGGTTTTGCTGTCTTTCGCCCGAAAGCTGCTGGCAAAAGGCAGGCACACCACCGGGTATTCCAGCCCCTTGCTCTTGTGAATGGTGATGACCTTGACCAGATCGGCATCGCTTTCCAGCCGCACCACCTGTTCATCCCCCTGGGCGCTGCCTTCGCTGATCTCGGTCATCAGCCAGCGAATCAGCGATTGCTCGCCGTCCTGGCTGTTGCTGGCGGCTTGCAGCAACTCTGCCAGATGCAGAAAATTGGTCAGCTTGCGCTCGCCATTCGGGCCGGCCAGCCAGCCTGCTGCCAGCCCGAGCTGATGCACGGTCTGGCGCAGCATGGCCAGCACGCCCTGCAGTTGCCAGACGCTGCGCAACTGGCGCAACTGCTCGCTGCGTGCGTCAAAGGCTTCATCGTTGCTGGCCAGCCAGCCCAGCTCGTCAAGGCTCAGGCCGATGGTGCGGGTGGCCAGCCCGGCGCGCACCAGTCGCACATCTTGCGGCGTGGCCACCGCCCGCAGCCAGTGCACCAGGTCGTGCGCCTCGGCACTGTCAAACACCGAATCCTTGTCGGACAGATAGACCGAGGCCACTGCGCGGCGGTCCAGCTCGCGCCGCACGGCGGCGGCTTCTTTGCCAGTGCGAACCAGGATGGCGATATCGGCCGGGCGCAGTGGCTTGAACTGATCGGGCTGGCCAGCCTCGCCGGGTTCGGCAAAGCCGGCCCGGCGGTCGTTGAGCCAGCCGACAATTTGCTCGGCACAGCGCGCGGCAAAGCGCCGGCGCATGCCCTCTGAATTGGTCAGTTCCAGATCATGCACCAGCGTCATGGCCGGCACTGGGCCGCCTGCGTTGACCAACTGCTCGCGGCGGCCATTGGCACGGACGCTGACGAAGGGCAGGGGATTGGTGTCGCCCTGGCGGTACATGAAGGCCCCTTCGCTGCGCGCCTGGTCGGCCTCGGAAAACCAGTGGTTGACGACATCGACCAAGGGCTGGGTCGAGCGGAAATTTGTCTCCAGCACATAGTGGCGCCCGCTGGTGGCCCGGCGCGCCTGCAGGTAGCTGTAAATGTCGGCACCACGAAAACCATAAATCGACTGCTTGGGGTCACCGATCAGCAGCAAGGCACTGCGCGGGTCATTGGCCTGGGTCTGGTAGATCTGGTCAAAGATCTGGTACTGCAGCGGCGAGGTGTCCTGAAACTCGTCCACCAGGATGACCGGGTACTGGGCCAGAATGCGCTCGCGCAAGCGCGTGCCATTCTCATGGCTTAGGGCGGTGTTGAGGCGGCGCAGCATGTCCGCGAACCCGAAACTGCCGCTTTGACGCTTGAGCTGCAGCAGTCGCTGCGCCACTGTGGCGGCGGCGTGCAGCCGCACCGCCACGCCAACCTCAGGCAGTTTGTCAATCTCCCCTTTGAACACCGCGAACTGGGCAAATTCAGGCGGCAGGGTGATCGGCGGCGCATCGGCTTTGCGGGCCAGCAACAAGCCCTCTGGCGTGAAACGCTCCCAGCCGGTCTTCAGATCAGGTTTTTCGTCTTCAATCGTGCCATTGGCCCAATTTTTCAGGGTGAGCAGCCAACCGGTGTAATTTTTCGGGCTGAGTTTGCGACCGTCCCAGCCGCTGTTTTTGCTGGCAGTTTGAGCATCCAGCCAGTCCTGCATGAACTGTGCGCACAGCGCCCAGCCGGCTTTAAGCTGCGCCAGCGCGGCGGCGCGCTGTTCGGTGGCCTGGATCAGCACCTCGGCCAGCGTTCCGTGGCCGGCTTGCGCCGGGATCTCCTGCGTCATCAGCTCGCGCATGTCAGCGATCAACGCATCGACACTGCCCCAAATGGCGAGCAGTTGCGACAAGGCTTCAGGCAACAGGGGATAACAGGCTTGGCGCCAGTAGTCCTGGGCGGCGTGGATGTGCATGGCCTCCTCATCGGCTGCCAGTTCTTCGTCGAACAGGCAGCCACTGTCAAAGGCATGCTCTTTGAGCATGCGCTGGCACCAGGCATCAATCGTGTGCACTGCGGCATCGTCCATGCTTTCTGCTGCCGTGGCCAGGGTCCAGGCGGCCCGCTGACGCTCTGGCCCCGGCGGGTAACACGCCATCAGGCTTGCCAGGAATTCATCCTGGAGAGCAGGCTGCAGCTCGCCCCTGAAGCATTGCGCGGCATGCAGCAGCCGGTCACGGATGCGGTCCGACAATTCCCGTGTCGCCGCCCGGGTAAAGGTCATCACCAGAATTTCAGCGGGTCGCAATGGCCGCCCAAAACCATGCGTGCCGCCATGGCCGAGCACCAGGCGCAAATACAAGGCGGCGATGGTCCAGGTTTTGCCGGTGCCGGCTGAGGCTTCAATCAGCCGGCTGCCCCACAGATCAAAGGTTGCGGCTTGCAGAATCTGGCTCGGCGCTGCAGTGGTGGTTGTACTGGTCATGGCTGCTGGTCTCTCAAAAATCCCGCTTGAAAGCTATATTTATAATAGCTGTCAGCGCTTGCTGGGTATGGGCTAGATGCCAAAAAGACATAAAAATTCAGGATATCAAGGCATGAACTCGGCGCGGTGAAAGCGGGCTGTCACATGTTGATTGGCCCATGCCAACAGCGGTGCATAAACCTGTTGCGCCAAATTCTGAAAGCGGCCATCAGCCCCCAGAGCCTCAAAGTCCGGGAACATCCGGGCCAGGCAGGGTTCATCCACTTCACCAGACTGTCTATAGCCGCCTTCATATTGGGCACCGGCATTTTTTTCTCTGAGCCAGGCCAGTGCCGTTTTGGGCGGCAGCGGCAGCGGCGCGTTCATGCCCTGCAGCCAGACCGACAGCAGCATGCCCAGCGTGTTGCGGGCTTCGTCCTGGGGCATGGATGCGATGTCAACCACGCCATCGCGCCCGACCAGTACGCCTTGGGCGTTCAGGCCGCTGGTCGCAATCGCCAGGCTGTGCACCCAGGGGCCTAACAGCTTGTCGGCTCTAGCCACCGGCTTGTTTCCTTTTTCAAGCAGTTTGCCTGGTTGCAGTTCGAGCCAGGCGGTAACGACGCTGATCTGCTGGCTGACAGCCGGACCTGCACCTGCATCAGACCAGACTTCACCCTGGCGCAGGTGATCAATCCAGTCTTCCAAAACCACATCGCCCTGTTGCAGGCGAACCGATTGCCGTTCGGCCGGTGCCGGAAAGCGGGCTTGCTCGGCACCCCAGGTTTGCAGCATGCTGGTCAGCACCTCATGCAGGGCTTGCTGCTTGAGGTCGCCCAGGCCTTTGAGCGGCAACTCGCCGGCGTTGCGCAAGCGTGCCAAGGCGCTGGTCACGCTGGCCTGGCGCTGCACCTGGCTGGTCTGGGCTGCGGCGGCTGCCAGCAATTCCTGAATCAGCCCGTATTCCTGCAAGCCATCCACCGCAAAGCATTCGTCATCGGCATGCTCCTGGCTGTCTTCTCCAAAGACCACTTGCAGCCGTTGCCGAAAAAACGCTTTCACCGGATTGCGCAGAAAACGGGTCAATTGGCTCAGGGTCACCGCCATATTCGGGTCGGCAACATAGGTCGCCAACGGCTCGATCTCCGGGGGCTTGCCACGCGCCGGCAAGCCAGCCGCTGCTTCGTCTGGCGACCCATGCGCCGCACGCCACTCGCGGGCATAGGTGAGCAGCGGGCTGCCGGCTTCAAAATAGCGCCGGCCAAAGGGCTGCAAGGGGTGATGGGTGGTTCGCTCTGACACCACCTGCCGGCCCCAGCCGGCGCTCAGGTAATCGCGCAATTGCGACACCAATACCGAGGGCGGCTGTTCGCTGTTGTCGCGCACGCTGTGACTGCACCAACTGACATAAAGCAGGCGGCGCGCCGACACCAGGGCTTCGAGCATCAGTTGCCGGTCATCATCACGGCGCGAGCGGTCGCCCGGGCGGCTGATGCCGGGCAGCCCCATCAGGTCGAAGTCGTGACGCTCGCTGCGCCGGGGGTAGTCGCCATCGTTCATGCCGAGCAGGCAAACCACTTCAAACGGAATGGCGCGCATTGGCATGAGTGTGCAAAAAGTCACGCCACCCGCCTGAAAACGCTGGTTCAGATTGGGCACCTCGATCGCCTCCTGCCAGGCCGAGCGGGCCACGATCAACGGTACCTCTTCATCAAAACCGGCCTGTTCGCAGGCCAGTTGCCATGCCACCAGACCGGCTTCGAGTGCGCCGAGTGCCTGCCGGTCGATGTCCGATTCGGCTTTCACCATCGCTGCCAGCAAGGCCCGGCCGCGTTCAGCCCAGTTCGCTGGGGTGGCCGGCGTGCTGGCCACTTGCCACCAATTCACCAGTGCCTGCAACAGGTGGGCCAGCGATCCGGCCAGCTCGGCTTCCAGGCCCGCCACCTCGGCGAAGGGCTCAATGTGGTTGAAGTCGGCCAGCGGCGCATCGACCGCCACCGCGCCGCTGGCATAGCCCAGCAGCATGCGGCGCAGGCCAAACCAGGCGCTGTTTTGATCGCCGCAGGCCAGCAAGCCCAGATCGGCGCGGTGCGCTTGGTTCAAGCCCCAGCGAATCCCGGCCCCCGCCATCCACCCGGTCAGCCGGGGCAAGGATTCCTGATCAATGCCAAAACGGCCCGCCACGGCGGTCACTTCGAGCAAATCGGCCAGCTCGCTCATGCCGCAGCGCTGTTGCGGCAGCCGCAGCAACCAATCCAGCGCACCCATCAGCGGGCTGCCGGTTTTGGCGCTCATGTCGGCGATGTCAAACGGGATGTAGCGGGCATCCGAGCGTTTGTATTGACCAAAAACGGCCCGGATAGCCGGGGCCATTTGCTCAATATCGGGCACCATCACAATCACGTCACGCGGCTTCAGGGCCGCCTGCTGGGCCGGCTCGGCCAGCAACTGCAGCAGTTGGTCATGCAGGATTTCGAGTTCACGCACCTTGCTGTGGGCGCCGTGAAAGACGATGGAATGGTCATGCGCCGCCACTGGATTTGCAACATGTTCGGCCAGCGGCACCAGGTCGCGGATGCGGTTTTGCACCTGCTTGAGCAACGGTGTTTGTTCATCGTCTTCGGTCTCGTCAAACAAATCAATCCGCGCCAGCTCAAACTTGAGACGGCTATGCTGCGCATCGTCAAAGACATCGAGTTGACGGATAAAGTCGCGCCCCTGCCGGCCCCAGGCGGCCAGCAGCGGATGGGCATGGGCGTGCATGTCTTCCAGCGGCAGGGCAGAGAGGTCGCGACCCAGGCGAAATGGCTGGCGCCGCCGTTGGGAATTGAGCAATTCACGGCCATCCATGATGTCGCCCCAATAGAAACGGCACGGGTTGGGAATCGCCAGCATGACCTGGCTGTGCGGCGCCAGCGCCGCCAACGCCTGCAGGGTGGTCCAGGGAATCTGGCTCATGCCAAACACAATCACCCGCCGTGCCACCTGGCTTTCCAGCGGCTTGCCTGATGCCAGCCGCGCCAGCACCCGCTGAGCAACAAGCGGGCGGATGCTTTGCTGCTGCGCTGGCTTAAGCGTTTGCAGCACGGCGCGCCACAACCGGGGCTGCCAGCGCTGTTCGGGTGGCAACTGCGTGCTGGCACCATTGGCCAGTATCAGGTGGTCCTGGCCCTGGGCCCAGGCGTCAAGCCAGTCAGCACGGTAGTTTTGGTACTGGTCAAACAGATCGGCCAATTTGGCGGCCAGTTGCAGCATGCGGTCGGGTTCGTCGGCCTTCAGAAAACCGGCCACCGGCGCAAAATCAGGCTCGGTGATCAAGACCGGCAGCAGCTTCATCAGGCGCCAGATCATTGGCACCTTGTCGAGTGGCGAGTCGGACGGCACCGCCTCGCGGCCGAGCACCTGGCGGTAGGTGCGCCACAAAAAACGCGAAGGCAGTTCAACCCGGGTGGCGGCACAGATGCCGCCGATGCGCGCCAGTTCCATCTTGACCCATTCGGCCATGCCATTGCTCTGAACCAGAATGATTTCCTGCTCCAGCGGGTGCAGCGGGTGTCGCCTGATCCAGTTAATCACCACTTCGGCTAAGTCTTCGGCGCGGTTGCCGTGAAAGGCCAGGAAGCCAGGCTGCAAAACGGTTTGAAATGTCGGGTTCATAAAGTCGGCAGTGCGCCGGGCAGGAGAGTCGTGATTCGGATGGTGGCAAAGCCGACAATGCCGGCCCACGCTGCCCAAATGCTAACCGGAGTCAGGGCCGCCGCTTGCATTTGCCGGTCGGAATCAGCGAGCCGGCTTGAATAGCCCGCGTCCGGTTGATCGAGGCGGCAGTTTTGCCATTAAGATCATCGGCAGAACCTACCGTCTTCAACCCATTCATTTCGAGGAAAAACATGAAAGTCAGTGATATTTTGCGCATCAAGGGCAACACGCTCTATACGGTGGAACCGAGCGAGCCGCTGATCAAGGCGCTGGGGCTGATGGCTGAACGCGACATTGGTTCATTGGTGGTGGTCGAGTATGGTGATCTGGTCGGCATCCTGACGATCCGGGAACTGGCCAACGTGCTGGTCAAAACCGGCGGCAATGTGAAGACCACCATCGTGCGCACCGCCATGGACGATTCGCCCCTGACCTGCACCCTGGAAACCAATATCGACGAAGTGCGCCGCATGATGCTCAACCTGCATGCCCGCTATATGCCGGTGATGGACAAGGGCCTGCTGATGGGGGTGATCAGCTTTCACGATGTGGCGCGCGCCGTGGTGGACAGCCAGAATTTTGAGAACAAGCTGCTCAAGGCCTATATTCACGACTGGCCCGAGGGCGACGCGCCGGCAGCGGTCGTCGCACCGTAGTCGCGCGGCGCTGGGGCTGGCGGCGGCTCTGGGATAATCCGCGCCCATGAGCGGCAACACCTTTGGACACCTTTTTGCAGTCACCAACTTTGGTGAATCCCACGGCCCGGCGATTGGCTGCGTGATAGACGGCTGCCCGCCGGGCTTGGCGCTGTGCGAGGTTGACATCCAGCCTGACCTGGATCGGCGCCGCCCCGGCACCAGCAAGTTTGTTACCCAGCGCAACGAGCCGGATGCGGTCGAGATTTTGTCGGGCGTTTATGAAGGCAAAACCACCGGCACGCCGATTTGCCTGCTGATCAAAAACACCGACCAGCGCAGCAAGGATTACGGCAACCTGGTCCAGACCTTTCGTCCGGGCCATGCCGATTACAGCTACTTTCAAAAATACGGCATTCGCGATCCGCGCGGCGGTGGCCGCTCCAGCGCCCGCCTGACGGCGCCGATGGTGGCGGCGGGCGCAGTAGCGAAGAAATGGTTGTTCGAGAAATATGGCACCCGGTTCAGGGGCTGCATGACGCAAATCGGCGAGTTGCCAATCGCCTTTGAGTCGTGGGAGCATGTGCCCAACAACCCGTTTTTTGCGCCGCTCGCCGATGTGTCGGCGCTGGAAAGCTACCTGCTTGCACTGCGCAAAAGCGGTGATTCATGTGGTGCGCGGCTTCGCGTCAGTGCCTCCAATGTGCCGGCGGGCCTGGGCGAGCCGCTGTTTGACAAGATGGATGCCGACATTGCCTGGGCCATGATGGGCATCAACGCGGTCAAGGGGGTGGAGATCGGTGCCGGCTTTGCCAGCGTGGCGCAGCGCGGCAGCAGCCATGGCGATGCGCTCACGCCACAGGGCTTCAGGGGCAACAACGCCGGCGGCGTGCTTGGCGGCATCACCAGCGGCCAAGACCTGGAGGTGGCAATTGCCATCAAACCGACCAGCTCGATCCTGATCCCGCGCGAGTCGATCGACACCACCGGCCAGCCCACCGAAGTGGTCACCACGGGCCGCCATGACCCCTGTGTCGGCATTCGCGCCACGCCGATCATCGAGGCGATGCTGGCGCTGGTGGTGATGGAACACGCGCTGCGGCAGCGCGCTCAGTGCAGCGATGTGTTGCCGGCACTGCCGCCAATTGCCGCCGCACATCCCTGAATTTATAAATAATAAGCCTCCAGCCCTTATGGGATAAGCGCAGGTAGCTATAAGTAATATAGCTAATTGCAGTTTTTTTTGATCCACTTACCCGACCACTTGCCCATGAAAATTCCTGAATTGCTGGCCCCGGCAGGCTCGCTGGCCATGCTGGAAACCGCACTCGCCTTTGGTGCCAATGCGATTTATGCCGGCCAGCCGCGCTACAGCCTGCGGGTGCGCAACAACGACTTTGGCGATATCGCCGTGCTCAAGCAGGGCATTGACACGGTTCATGCGGCGGGAGCGCGGTTTTTTCTGGTCTCCAACATCTTTCCGCATGGCAACAAGATCAAAAGCTACCTCAGCAACATGGCCCCGGTGGTGGCCTTGAAGCCCGATGCGATGATCATGTCCGACCCCGGCCTGATCATGATGGTGCGCGAAACCTGGCCCGAGATGGAAATACATTTGTCGGTGCAGGCCAATACGGTGAATGCGGCAGCGGTGCGGTTCTGGAAAACGGTGGGCATCAGCCGGGTGATTTTGTCGCGCGAACTCTCGCTCGACCAGGTCGAGCAGATTCGCCAGGACTGCCCCGATACCGAGCTGGAGGTGTTTGTGCACGGCGCGCTGTGCATCGCCTACTCGGGCCGCTGCCTGCTGTCGGGCTATTTCAACCACCGCGATGCCAACCAGGGCAGTTGCACCAATTCCTGCCGCTGGGATTACAAGACGCAGCAAGGGGTGGTCGATGCCTCGGGCGACATTCTGGCCCCGCAGGCGGCGCTGGCGCGCGAACAGGGTGAACTGCAAGGCCGGGCTGGCAGCGGCGATCCAGATGGCAGCAGGCCAGTCAGCGCGGCAGACCAGGTGTATCTGATCGAAGAAGGCCAGCGGCCGGGCAGTTTCATGCCGATCGAGGAAGACGAGCATGGCACCTATGTGATGAATTCCAAAGACCTGCGCGCCATCGAGCATGTCAGGCGGCTGGTTGACATCGGGGTTGATTCGCTCAAGATCGAAGGCCGCACCAAAAGCCCGTATTACGTGGCGCGCACGGTGCAGAGTTACCGTCGCGCCATTGACGATGCGGGGGCAGGGCGCGAACTGGACCCGGCCCTGCTCGGGCAACTCGAAGGCTTGTCCAACCGGGGCTACACCTCGGGCTTTTTCCAGCGCCACACGCCTGAATCGACGCAAAACTACCTGCGCGGCCACTCAGAATCCGGTCGCAGCCTGTATGTCGGCGATGTGCTCAGTTTTGACGGCGCGCGCGGGCTGGTGCAAGTGCGGGTGAAAAACCGCTTTGCCGTGGGCGACTGGCTGGAGCTGATAACCCCGGCGGGCAACACCGATGTGCAACTGACCCGCATGGAGAATGCCGATGCGCAAGCCATCAGCGTGGCCCCCGGCAGCGGCCACACCGTCTGGCTGCCGCTGCCCGAGCGGGCGGTGGGTGCCTTGGTGGCGCGCTACCTCAATCCGCCGCCGCCGGCTGGCCCAAAAGTCAGGCATGTTTTAGCCATCTAGCCCTTATCCAGCAAGCGCAGACAGCTATAAAAATGGAAGCATTACAGATTTCTCCGGACGAGGTGCTGATCAGCGCCATCCGCGCCCAGGGTGCCGGCGGGCAAAACGTCAACAAGGTGTCAAGCGCCATCCACCTGCGCTTTGACATTGCGGCATCGAGCCTGCCCGACGACATCAAAGCCCGGCTGCTGGCCCTGAATGACAGCCGCATCGGCAAGACCGGCGTGCTGGTGCTCAAAGCCCAGCGCCATCGCACCCAGGAGCTGAACCGCCTGGATGCACTGCGCCGCCTCAATGAACTGGTCAACAGCGTGGCCCGGCCACCCAAGGCGCGCCGCCCGACCCAGCCGAGCCGGGCTTCCCGGCAACGCTTGCGCACAGCCAAAGTCCAGCGCTCGGTGCTCAAGACGCAGCGGTCGCGGGTACAGGCCGAAACCTGATGCGACCACTGGTACCAGACTAAAAAAACATGGCAATTCAATGGTTTCCAGGGCACATGCACCTGACGCAAAAGGCGATTGCACAGCGCATCGGGCAAATTGACGTGGTGATCGAGCTGCTTGACGCGCGCCTGCCGGGGTCTAGCGCCAACCCGATGCTGGCCCAATTGACGCAGGGCAAGCCGGCGCTCAAGCTGCTCAACAAGCAGGATCTGGCCGACCCCGATGGCACCGCGCTGTGGCTGGCCCACTACAACGCGCTGCCCGGCACCCGCGCGATGGCGCTTGATGCCAGCATGGCGGCACCGGCCAAGGCGCTGATCAGTGCCTGCCATGCGCTGGCACCGCATCGTGGCGGCATGGCCAAACCGATGCGGGTGCTGATTTGCGGCATTCCCAACGTCGGCAAATCGACCCTGATCAATACCCTGGCGGGCAAACGCGCCGCCAAAACCGGCGATGAAGCCGGCGTCACCAAACTGGAGCAGCGGATTGCGCTGGCAGCCGACTTTTATTTGTACGACACGCCGGGCCTGCTGTGGCCGCGCATCATTGTGGCCAAAAGTGGCTACAACCTTGCCGCCAGCGGTGCCGTCGGACGCAATGCCTTTGACGAGCAGGAGGTGGCGCTGGAATTGCTGGACTGGCTGCGGCTGCATTACCCCGGCTTGCTGGCGGCGCGCTTTGGCATCGAAGCTGCGGCCAGCCTGAGCGATGAGCAATTGCTGGTGGCCATTGGCCGCAAGCGCGGCGCGCTCCAGACCGGTCAGCAGGTGAATCTGCAAAAAGCCGCCGAAATCGCCATTTACGACTTTCGCTCGGGCGTGCTCGGCCGCATCACCCTGGAGACCCCCGCAGAATTTGCCCGCTGGCTGGCGGCAGGGCAGACCCTTGATGCCCAGCGGCAGCTTAAAAAAGATGCCATCGAGCGTGGCCGCAACACCAGGAAGCCTGCGCCATGATGCAAACGGATGGAGCCGGGCTGGCTAACCGGATTTGCGTTGCCCCGATGCTCGATTGGACCGACCGCCACTGCCGTTATTTTCACCGGCTGCTGACGCGCCATGCCTTGCTGTACACCGAGATGGTGACAACCGGCGCGTTGCTGCATGGTGATGTGGCGCGGCATTTGCGGTTTAACCCAAAGGAGCTGCCGCTGGCGCTGCAATTGGGCGGCAGCGAACCGGCTGACCTGGCCCATTGCGCACGGCTTGGCCAGCAGTGGGGTTATTCGGAGATCAACCTGAACTGCGGCTGCCCGAGTGAACGGGTGCAGCGTGGCGCTTTTGGCGCCTGCCTGATGCGCGAGCCTGATTTGGTGGCCGATGGCGTCAAGGCCATGCTCGATGCGGTGAGTTTGCCGGTAACCGTCAAGCACCGCATCGGCATTGACCAACTGGAGAGTTATGACTTTGTCCGCGATTTTGTTGGTACCGTGAGCGCCGCCGGGTGCCGCACTTTCATTGTCCATGCGCGAAACGCCTGGCTGGCTGGCCTGAGTCCAAAAGACAACCGCCAGATTCCGCCGCTGCGCCATGAGCAGGTCTATCGGCTCAAGCGGGATTTTCCCGGTCTGGTGTTTGTGATCAATGGCGGTATCACCAGCACCGGGCAGGTGCAGCAGCACCTGACGCAGGTTGACGGCGTCATGCTGGGCCGCGAGGCCTATCACAACCCCTGGTGGCTAAGCCAATGGGATGCCGCATTTTTTGCTGATCCCCAGCCCCCAGGTGCCGACTCGGCATCCGGGGATATCCCCACCCGGGAGTCGATCGAGCGGCAAATGGTGGCCTACATGGCCGCTGAGGCGGCGGCGCATGGCACCCCCTGGCCGGCAATTGCCCGGCACATGCTAGGCTTGCGTTGTGGCTTGCCGGGGGCACGCCAGTGGCGCCGGGTCTGGAGCGACCACCGCCTCAAGACCCGGTCGCCCGACCTGGTGATGGCGCTGGCGCATGCGCCATGAATTTATGCCAAATCAGCCTGTAGCCCTTGCTGGTATTGCGCAGCATGCTATTTATTATGTAGTAAATCAAAGGAAATGAAAGTCATGGAATACAGATTCGGACAAGTCGGTTTACTGGTTTTGGTGGTCTCGATGAGTGTCGGCGGCTGCACCAGCCGGTCCTGGTACGAGGGCATGCAGCTCAGCGCTGAAAACGAATGCCAAAAACAGCCCCCGGGTGCGCGCGAAGACTGCCTGTTGCGGCTCAACAAAAAGAGCCACGATGCCTATGAAAAGGAACGTGCTGCCATCCAGTAGGCGAAGCTTTCGGGTTTTTGCGGCAAGTTATCATGCCGGTGCCGTGGCAGGCTGACTGTCGAGCACGCGGTTCTGCCCATCTACAGCCCAGTAATTCTCCCGTTTGTGCGTCTCAATTCAATCAAGTTAGCTGGTTTCAAGTCGTTTGCCGAGCCGACTAATTTTTTGCTGCCCGGCCAGTTGGTCGGTGTGGTGGGTCCCAATGGCTGCGGCAAATCCAACATCATGGACGCAGTGCGCTGGGTACTGGGCGAATCCAAGGCGTCTGAATTGCGCGGCGAGTCGATGCAGGATGTCATCTTCAATGGCACCAACACCCGCAAACCGTCGAGCCGCGCCAGCGTCGAGCTGGTGTTTGACAATGACGACCACCGCGCCGGTGGCCAGTGGAGCGGCTTTGCCGAGATTGCCGTCAAGCGCGTGCTGACCCGTGACGGCAGCAGCAGCTATTACATCAACAACCAACTGGTGCGCCGCCGCGATGTGCAAGACGTGTTTCTGGGCACCGGGCTGGGGCCGCGTGCCTACGCCATCATTGGCCAGGGCACGATCAGCCGCATCATCGAGAGCCGACCCGAAGAACTGCGCCTGTTTCTCGAAGAGGCGGCCGGCGTCTCCAAATACAAGGAGCGCCGCCGCGAAACCGAAAACCGCCTGCGCGACACGCGTGAAAACCTGACCCGGGTAGAAGACATCCTGCGTGAACTCAACGCCAACCTGGAGCGGCTTGAAAAACAGGCAGAGGTCGCCAAAAAATACCATTTGCTGTCGGATGCGGCTTCACTCAAGCAGCATCAGCTCTGGTTTTTGAAGCGCCTTGAGTCCGAAACCGATCAAAACCGGGTCCAGGCCGAGGCCGAAGCGGCGGTCAATGCGCTGGAGCGCCGCATGGCCGATTTGCGCCACACCGAGGCCGAACTGGAAACAGTGCGCCAGGCGCATTACGCCGCCGGCGACCAGGTCAGCCAGGCGCAGGGTTTGCTGTACCAGGCCAGCACCGAAGTAGGCCGTCTGGAAGCCGAAATTCGCTATGTGGTCGAAGGTCGCCAGCGGGTGGAGCAGCGCTTGTCAGCTCTCCATGAGCAGGCGGCGCAATGGGCCAGCCGCAGCCAGGATGCCCAGGCGGAACTTGACAGCCTGGCTGAACTGGAATTGCTGGGCGAGGAAAAAAGCGAATTGTTGTCAGCCCAGGTGGAAGACCAGGCGCAGCAACTGCCCGAGCTCGAAGAAGCCTTGCGCAGCGCCCAGCGCGCTGCCAGCCAGCAGCGCGCCAGCGTGGCGCAGGTTCAGCAGCAAATTGGCGTGCTGGCCGCCGAGCAGCGCGGCCTTGACGAGCAGTCGCGCCAGTTGGGCGGCCGCCGCGCGCGCCTGCTGCAAGACCGCCAGGCACTGACCGCGCCCGATGAAGCCCGCCTGGCCAGTCAGCATGACCAACTGGCGCAAGCCCAGGCTGCCACCGAGGTGGCACAGGCGCGTCTGGCCGAGCTGCAACAGCAGGCGCCAGAATTCGACGAGCAGCGCCGTTTGCAGCAACACATCGTCAATGCCGAATCGGCCCGGCTGGCCGAGCTGGCGGCCCGGTTGGGCGCACTCAAGGCGCTGCAAGAGCGGGTCAAGACCGACGGCAAGCTGCAGCCCTGGCTGCAAAAACATGGGCTGGCGCATCTGGCGGGCCTGTGGAGCCGGCTGCACATCGAGCCGGGCTGGGAAAACGCCCTCGAAGCGGCGTTGCGCGAGCGCCTTGGTGCGCTGGAAGTCAGCCGCCTGGACATGCTGCGGGCGTTTGCCCAGGATGTGCCGACCGCCAAGCTGGCTTTTTACAGTCCGCCCACCGCTGCCGCGCTGCCCCGGCCAGCCGCCATGCCGCGCCTGTCGGACTTGCTGCGGGTTCATGATGCCGGCCAGCAGGCGGTGCTTGATGACTGGCTGCACGGCAGTTGCACCGCTGCCAGCCTGGAAGACGCGCTGGCCAGCCGTGACCGATTGCAGCCGGGCGAGCTGATTTATGTCAAGGCCGGCCATGCGGTCGGCCGCCACAGCGTTTCTTTTTACGCGCCCGATTCGGAACAGGCCGGCTTGCTGGCGCGTGCCCAGGAGATTGAAAACCTTGACCGACAAGTGCGCGCCCAGGTGCTGATCAGCGATGAATCCCGTGCTGCGCTGGTGCGGGCTGAGGCCGCCTATGCCAGTCTGTCGCAGCAACTGCAAACGGCCCGGCGCGAAGCCACCGAGGCGCAGACGCGCGCCCACGCCCAACAAGTCGAAACCCTGCGCCTGACCCAGACCGCCGAGCAGGCGCGCTTGCGTGGTGCCCAGATTGCCGGCGACCTCGCCGAGGTGGAGGCCGGGCTTGACGAACTGCAACAGCGCCGGGTCATGGCCGAGGCGCGCTTTGAAGAACTCGACATGCAGCTCGCCGACACGCAACAGCGCCATGCCGAGCTGGATGACCAGGTCAGTCGCGCCGAGCGCCAGTTGGCCGAATGCCGCGAGCAGCAGCGCAGCCTTGAGCGTGAGTTGCAGGAAGCAACTTTTGCCATGCGCAGCCTGGCGGCGCGCCGCGCCGAACTATCGCGCGCTATTGAAACCGCAGCACAACAGGCAGATGCAGCAAGGGCTGAAGGCCAAAAAGCCCATGAAGAACTGGCACGCCTCAACGATGCCGCAGCCCAGGGTGGCCTGCAGCAGGCGTTGGCCGTGAAACTTGAGCGCGAAAAAAACCTGGGTGCCCAGCGCAGCCAATACGACGATCTGACGGCCAGACTGCGCGCCAGTGATGAGCGCCGGATGCAGTTGGAGCGCGAACTCGACCCGCTGCGCGCGCGCATCACCGAATTCCAGCTCAAGGAACAGGCGGCCCGGCTCGGCTGTGAGCAATACACCCAGCTCTTGCGCGATGCCAAGGCCGATCTTGACGCGTTGGTCGCTACGCTGGCTGACGGTGCGGTGCGGCTGGCCGGCTTGCAAGGCGAGATTGACCGGCACAACCGCGAGCTGGCCGCCTTGGGCGCGGTCAACCTGGCAGCACTCGACGAACTGGCGGTGGCCAGCGAGCGCAAGTCTTTTCTGGATGCCCAGTCGGCGGATCTGGTCGAGGCGATGACCACGCTGGAAGATGCCATCAAGAAGATTGACGGCGAAACCCGCGAGCTGCTGTCGGGCACCTTCAACAGTGTCAACGGGCATTTTGGCCGGATGTTTCCAGAATTGTTTGGCGGTGGCCATGCGCGGCTGGTGATCACCGGTGAAGAGATTCTGGACTCGGGCGTGCAGGTGATCGCGCAGCCGCCGGGCAAAAAAAACCAGAGCATTGCGCTGCTGTCGGGCGGCGAAAAGGCGCTGACCGCGATTGCACTGGTGTTTGCGATTTTTCAGCTCAACCCGGCGCCGTTTTGCCTGCTCGACGAGGTTGACGCCCCGCTCGACGATGCCAACACCGAGCGTTATGCCAAACTGGTGTCGAGCATGAGCCGCGAAACCCAGTTCTTGTTCATCAGCCACAACAAGATTGCCATGGAAATGGCCGAGCAGTTGATTGGCGTGACGATGCAAGAGCAGGGTGTCTCAAGGATTGTGGCAGTCGATATGGATGCGGCCCTGAACCTGGCCGAACAGGAGAAATGACAATGAACCAATTGCAATTGGGTCTGGTGGTGGTGGGTGGCGCGGTGCTGCTGGCGATGGTTTGTTACAACCTGTGGCTGTCTTGGCAGAACCGGCCAGCCCGGCCAACGGCAGGCGCCAGCCCTGACTTTGCCGCGCAGGAGCCGACGCTCGATGTCGAGAGCCTGGCCGACGGTGGTTTTGTGCTGCCGGTGCCAGAAAAGAAACCTGGCCTTGATGCCCTGATTGACGTGATCGCGCCGATTGCCCTCGAGGCCCAGGTGGCAGGCGAAGCGGTGCTGGCGGCATTGCCGCCGACCCGGCGCATCGGCAGCAAGCCGTTTGCCGTCGAAGGACTGAATACCGTCACCGAGCGCTGGGAAGCCGCCCAAGCCGGACAACGCTACAGCCAGTTGCAGGCCGGACTGCAACTGGCCAACCGGTCTGGCGCACTCAATGACATCGAGTTTTCTGAATTTGTCATGAAAACGCAGAATTTTTGCGATGTGCTGGGCGGCACCCCGGATTTTCCCGACATGCGTGCAGAAGTCAGCCGCGCCCGCGAACTCGATCAGTTTGCCAATGAGCATGATGCCCAACTGGGTTTTGTGCTGCGCGCCAAACGCGTCGCCTGGAGCCCGAGCTACATCGTGCAACTGGCCAGCAAGATGGGTTTTGTGGCGGGGCCGATGGCCGGGCGCATGCTGCTGCCGGCCACTCTGGCGGCACCGGCACCGGTATTGAGCCTGAGCTTTGACACCCAGGCGGCGCTGGCCGATGACCCGACCCAGTCGGCCCTGCGGGAGCTGACCTTGAATCTGGAAGTGCCGCATGTGGACCGCAGCGAGCGCCCCTTTGCCCGCATGCGCGAGATTGCCAGCGCCATGGCCCGCACCATGGATGGCGTGGTTACCGATGACAAGGGCGTGCTGGTGCAAGCCGATGCCATGGACGTGATTGCCGCCGAGCTGGAACGTTTGTATGACACGCTGGATCAGCGTGAACTGTCGGCCGGGTCGGCCCTGGCGCGGCGTCTGTTTTCCTAAAAAGGAGCCAAGCCATGACAACACCGGATTTGTTTGCCACACCGCCTGAGCTGGCCCGGCATTTGCAGCAACTGCGCCAGACCCTGCATGGGCACGCCCATCGATATTACGTGCAGGATGCCCCCACTGTGCCCGATGCCGAGTACGACCGCCTGTTTCAAGAGTTGCAGGCGCTGGAAGCCCGCTACCCCGAGCTGGTTACGCCCGACTCGCCGACCCAGCGCGTCGGGGGCCGGGCGCTGGAACAATTTGCCCCGGTGCGCCATGCCGTGCCGATGCTCAGCATCCGCACCGAAACCGACACGCAGGCCAGCGGTGCGCAAAACTTTGATGCGCGCATTCGCCGGGAACTCGGGCTGACCGAGATGGATGAACCGGTGACCTATGTCGCCGAGCCGAAATTTGACGGACTGGCGATGAGCCTGCGTTATGAGCAGGGTGTGCTGGTGCAGGCCGCCACCCGGGGTGATGGCGAAACCGGCGAAGATGTGACGCAAAACATCCGCACCATCGGGCAAATTCCGCTCAAGCTGCCCGGCGCTGCCCCGGCGGTGCTGGAAGTGCGCGGCGAGGTTTATATGCGCCGCGATGACTTTGAAGCCCTCAACGAGCGCCAGCGCCAGAAGATCGCAGCCGGCGCAAAGGGCGAAAGAACCTTTGTCAACCCGCGCAATGCCGCTGCCGGTGCGGTGCGCCAACTGGACCCGGCGATTGCCGCGCAACGTCCTTTAAGCTTCTTTGCCTATGGTCTGGGTGAAGTCACGCATGCCGATGCCCGTGGCCCCGACTTTGCCAGCCACCTGGACTTGCTGCAAACCCTGAAAATATGGGGTTTTCCGATCTCAGCCCTTATCCAGCGTGCGCTGGGAGCTATTGAATTAGTAGCGTATTACGAATCCATCGGGCGTGCCCGCGACAGCCTGGGTTTTGACATTGACGGCGTGGTTTATAAGGTTGACAGCCTGGCACTGCAGCGTCGGCTGGGTTTTGTCAGCCGCGAGCCACGCTGGGCGGTGGCGCACAAGTTCCCGGCGCAAGAGATGCTGACCACCGTGCTGGCGATTGATGTGCAGGTCGGGCGCACCGGCAAGCTCACACCAGTGGCCAAGCTGGCGCCGGTGTTTGTCGGCGGCGTCACCGTGACCCATGCCACCCTGCACAACGAGGATGAAGCCCGTCGCAAGGACGTGCGGGTCGGCGACACGGTGATCGTGCGCCGCGCCGGCGACGTGATCCCCGAAGTGGTCAGCGTCGTATTGCCCGCCGCTCTGCCGCAGGCTGTGGATGATGCGCCCGAAGCTTTGACAGGACTAGCGCTGGCGGCCACACCGTCCCTGGGCCACGGCTTGCCAGGGATTGCGCGCGGCCCGGTTTTCACCATGCCCAAGACCTGCCCGGTGTGCGGCAGTGTGGCGCTGCGCGAAGAGGGCGAGGCCGATTACCGCTGCACCGGCGGGCTGTTTTGCAGCGCCCAGCGCAAGCAATCGATATTGCATTTTGCCCAGCGCCGCGCGGTCGAGGTTGAAGGTCTGGGCGATAAGCTGGTTGATCAACTGGTCGATGGCGGCATCATCCATACCCTGCCGGACTTGTACCGGCTGGGCCTGACGGCACTGGCCAATCTCGACCGCATGGCCGACAAGTCGGCGCAAAATATTCTGGATGCGCTGCAAAAATCAAGGCAAACGACGCTGCCGCGTTTTCTGTTTGGGCTGGGTGTCCGCCATGTCGGCGAGGCCACCGCCAAGGCACTGGCGCGGCATTTTGGCCAGCTTGATGCCATCATGGATGCCAGCGAAGACCAGTTGCTCGAAGTCGCCGATGTCGGCCCGATTGTGGCCAAAAGCCTGCGCACCTTTTTTGACCAGCCGCACAACCGCGAGGTGGTCGAGCAATTGCGCGCCTGCGGCGTCACCTGGCCCGAAGGGCCGCCCGCTGCGCGCACGCCAACCCCGCTTGGCGGCAACACCTTTGTGCTGACCGGCACCCTGCCAACGCTGGGGCGCGAACAGGCCAAGGCCCTGATCGAAGCCGCTGGCGGCAAGGTGGCAGGCTCGGTCAGCAAAAAAACCAGTTATGTCGTGGCCGGGGCCGAGGCCGGCAGCAAGCTCGACCGGGCGCGGGAGTTGGGGCTGACGGTGCTTGACGAAGCCGCTCTGCTGGCGCTGCTGCAGGTACCGGTTGCCAGCGATGCCCCTGGCGTCTGAGCGCTGCGGGTTCGGGTTCAATCCAGTTCTTTTCTTTGCGTACGACCCGTTTTATGTGCAAAATGCCGCCATGTCCCATACCGAAATCCTCGAATCTGCCCGCAAGCTGCCGCCCGTTGAGCGGCTGCACCTGATTGATGCCTTGCTGGAGTCGCTTGACGAGCCAGACCCGGTCATCGAGGCCGCCTGGCTGGCCGAGGCGCAGGACCGGCTCGCCGCATTTGAGCGGGGTGAGTTGCCTTTGGCGGATCTGATGCCAGTACTAGATCAGTACCGTTAGCCATGCGGTTTGTTTACGCCGCCGCTGCGGTGGCTGAAGTGAATGAGGCGCTGGCCTACTACAAGGCCATTGATTCAAATTTGAGCAAACGAATGGTGCGGGAAATTGACGATGCACTGAATCTTATTCAGCAATTTCCCGAAGGGTGGCATCCATTGGATGGCGGCTTGCGCCAACTGCGACTCAAATCGTTTCCTTATGTTCTTTTCTATACCACTGACACCGACAGGATCGCCATTGTCGCCTTTGCCAATACCCACCGTCGCCCCAATGGCACTGACTTAAGCGCAATTGCTTGCCAAATTTTCCCGTTCGCCCTGAGCTTGTCGAAGGGCAATGAAGGCTTCGACAAGCTCAGCCCGAACGGAAACCTCCTTAAGTCAGTGCCATTGCACCGTCGCCCCGGTTACTGGCGCGACCGGCTGAACCTGCTTTGAACGCCCCATGACGGTACGCGACATCCTCAAAATGGGCGACTTGCGCCTGCTGCGCCTGGCTCAGCCGGTGACACAGTTCGACTCCGATGCGCTGCATTTGCTGATTACCGACCTGCTTGATACCATGCGCGCTGCTGATGGTGCCGGGCTGGCGGCACCGCAGATTGGCGTGGATTTGCAGGTGGTGATCTTTGGCAGCAACACCCCCAGCCCGCGTTACCCCGGGGCACCGCTGGTGCCGCGCACCGTGCTGATCAATCCGCGCATTGAAGCGCTGCCACCAGTTGCCATTGAGCCAGCCCGCAGCAGGGCATCTGGCCAGGTACCTTGGCCGGTGCCGGATCAGCCGGCCGAAGTAGAAGACTGGGAAGGCTGCCTGTCGGTGCCCGGCCTGCGCGGCAAGGTGCCCCGGTTTGCGCGCATCCGTTACACCGGCTTTGACCAGTTTGGCGATGCCATCGAGCGGGTGGCAGAGGGCTTTCACGCCCGCGTGGTGCAGCATGAGTGCGACCACCTGATCGGCAAACTCTACCCGATGCGTGTGCGCGACTTTGGCCAGTTTGGCTTTACCTCGGTGCTGTTTCCGGGCCTGGATGCCTCTGACGACTGAGCCGCCCCCGGGATGCCGATATCCATAACAAAATAGGGATCAAATCAGGCTACAGCCCAATGGCACTGACTTCAGCGCAATTGTTTGCCAAATCCCCCGTTCGCCCTGAGCTTGGTCGTTGGGCAATGAAGGCTTCGACCCAATGGACAAGCTCAGCCCAAACGGACATCCCCTTAAGTCAGTGCCATTGGGTCTATAGCCTTTATCCATCAAGCGCTTCAAGCTACATTTTTTGATTTATGACAGGTGAAATACTTGTATTTTCATGTTCTGCTAGCATCATTGCATTCAAATTGATGTCACAGGTGAATTCATGGCAAGCATGAGCATTCGGGGGTTAGATGAGCAGTTGCTGGCGCAACTGAAAAGTCAGGCAGCAGACTGCGGCAGCAGCCTGAACGCTTTGGTGTTGAAACTGCTTGAAGGCGCGGGCAAACCCTTGGCCACGCAAGCACTGAAACAATTTGATGACCTGGACGCACTGGCTGGCACCTGGAGCAGCGAGGACGCGCAAGCCTTTAGCCGCGCCACAGCGGCTTTTGACCAGATCGACGCAGCGCAGTGGCAATAAATCATGCGCCCGATTGCCATCGACACTAACGCCTACACGTCCTTCAAGCATGGTGATGCAGACATCAGGGACGTGCTGCGGCACGCGCCAAGCCTGTTGCTGCCGGTCACCGTGCTGGGGGAGTTGCTCGCAGGGTTTGCGGCGGGTAGCCGCGAGCAGCTCAACCGGGCAGAACTGACGCAGTTCATCGGGTCGCCACGCGTCAAAGTTCTGACCGCAGGTTCCGCGACCGCCGATTTGTACGCACTGGTTTACGCCACACTGCGGCGCAAAGGCCAACCCATTCCCGCTAACGACCTCTGGATTGCTGCCAGTTGCCTGGAGCAGGGTGCCGCCCTGTTGAGTCTGGATGTCCATTTTCAGAATATCGAAGGCTTGCGGGTAGGTCGGTGCTTGAATGACTTTATTCCATGACGTAGCATTCTTCATGCTTGGGGCTGACATGAATGCCTTGCCCCTGGCTGCGTTGTCCCAGTGAACTGGCTCACCAGAAGCTGGCTTCGATACCCGATCCGTGACAATTAGCCTCTTATGACTTCAGACCTGCTCCCCCCACGGTGGCTCATTAACAGCCTGCTCGATGATGGATTTATTGCGCAAAAAAGTGCTCAACTGGGGCAAAGCCCGGTGCCTTGCGGCCTGCCAGCCTGGCTGGATGCGCACTTTGATGCAGCACGTTTGTCACAACGCAGCGAGGCGCAACTCGAAGAGCGCTTTATCGGCCCGCTGCTGACCCAGTTGGGCTGGACCGGCGTCACCCAGCAAACCATCACCGTGCAGGGCAAGCAGGCCCGGCCTGACTGGTGCCTGCTGCTTGAGCCTGGACAAGATAACGCTCTCATTGCCAGCAAAGACCACCGGCTGATTGCCGCCATCTGCGAGTCCAAGGCCTGGGGCAAAACCCTCGACACCGGCCGCGCTGACCGCAGCCACAATCCGCACCACCAGTTGCAGGACTACCTCAGCACGCTGCGGGTGCGTTATGGCTTTTTGACCAATGGCCGCATCTGGCGCATGTACGACACCGACCGGATCACCGCCAAGAAAACCTACATCCAGTTCGACCTGGAAGTTATTTGTGGGCTGGAGAACTCTGTCGAAAAGTTGTCGGCGCTCGCGCTGTTTGCATTTTTCTTTGGCCGTGACACCTATCTGTCGCCCGCCGCCGCGCCCGGCTTGGCAGGGCAAGCGGGGCGCAGCGCCATCGAGCAAGCCATTGCGGCCTCGGCTGACTTCACCCTGGCGGTGGAAGAAAATCTCAAGGCCGTCATTTACGGTTACGCCGGTGAAGACTCGCTGTTCGAGATCATGGGCCGTGCCATCCACCGCACCAACCCCAATGCCAGCCTGGGCGAGGTCTATGAAAACAGCGTGGTGCTGCTGTTTCGGCTGCTGTTCGTGGTCTATTTCGAGGACAAAAACCGCGAGTTGCTGGCCAGCCACCCGTTTTACCAGCGCTTTGGCCTGGGTCATATTTTTCAGAATCTGCCTGACTTGAGCGATGCCAGCAGTGACCTGCATGACGGCCTGTACGCACTCAAGCAACTGTTTGCGATGCTCAACCAGGGGGCTGGGGACATTGACATTCCCCTCTTTAACGGCGGCCTGTTTGACCCTGATCGGGCACCGCTGCTGCACACCGTCAAGCTCTTCAACAACGCCACCCTGCGCCAGATGCTGGAGAAGCTGCTCTACAAAACCGACCGTGGCATCACCCTGTTTGATGCCCGGCGCGACTTTAAAAGCATGAGTGTCACGCACCTGGGCCGTATTTACGAAGGCTTGCTGGAATTCCGCTTTGAGCGTGCCCTGGAGACTGCGGTCTATCTGGAATATGAAACCAGCACCACGCGCGGCAAGCCGATCGAGGCGTATTTCGACGCCTACGACACTGCCATCATCCGAAAAGAAAAGGGTTTTCGGGCGCTGCGCGAACTCACCGTCAAAAAAGGCGATGTCTATCTCAAGAGCGCCAGCAACTCGCGCAAAACATCGGCCAGCTATTACACGCCCACATCGCTGTCGCAACCGCTGGTCAAGGCCGCCGTTGACCAGGCACTGAGCGCTGCCACTGCCCAGGGCCGCGCCCTGATGGACCTGAAAATTCTGGACAACGCCTGCGGCAGCGGCCACTTTTTGGTCGAAGCGCTGGGTTATCTGACTGACCTGGCGCTGCAGCGGCTCGAAACCGATGCTGACTTGCAGCAACTGGTGGCCCTTGAGAGCGGCAAAATTGCCGAACAACTGGCGTTGTTGAACCTGGGCTTTGAGCCAGAAGACGCGCAAATCCTCAAACGTGCCCTGCTCAAGCGCTGCATCTTTGGTGTCGATCTGAACCCGTTTGCCGTCGAACTGGCGCGCCTGAGCTTGTGGATGGACAGTTTCATCTTTGGCACGCCACTGTCATTTATAGAGCACCATATCCAGCATGGCAATGCGCTGATGGGTGCCAGCGTACAGGAGTTCATTGCCTACAACGCCACCGAGGCGAAGCAAAACGACTTTTTTGTCGATAGCCTGAGCGCCCGCTTTGACGAGTTGCGCACGGTGATGCAAGAGCTTGATGCCATGCGCGACACCACGGCGGCCGAAGTTGAGCAGTCCAAAAGCTTGTGGAAAACCAGCATTGCACCCAAGCTCAATCTGCTGTCACGCGCCTTGAGCTTAATCTGCACCCGCCGGGTGCTGCTAGCCGAGGGCGACAAGGCCGGCTGCGAGGCGCTCGACAAAAGCCCCAGCCTGCTGGCGCAACTGTTTGACGAGTCCAAAACCAGCACAGCGGCACTGCAGCAAGTCGAGATCTATGCCCGGCGCTTCAACTTTTTTCACTATGAGGTGGCTTTCCCCGAGGCCTTTGCCGGGGCCAACAAAGGTTTTGACATCATCGTTGGCAACCCGCCGTGGGACAAAACCAAGTTTGCCGATACCGATTTTTTTCCGCAGTACCACAGCAACTACCGCAGCCTGAAAAATACCGACAAGGCAGCGGTGCAACAGCGTCTGCTGGCCAGCCCGCATGTTGCGGCGGCTTACCAGAGCGTCTTGCAGTACAAGGACGTGGCCAATGAGTACTACAAGGACAAAAGCCTGTTCCCGCTCAACAAGGGAGCAGGCGACGGCAATCTGTTTCGCCTGTTTGTCGAGCGCAACCTGGGTCTGCTGAAAGCTGGCGGCAGCCTGAACTATGTGCTGCCCAGCGCACTGATGTTTGAAGAAGGCTCGATGGGCCTGCGCAAGCACATCTTCAGCCAATGCCGGATGACGTTTTTCTACAGCTTTGAGAACCGCAAGCGCATCTTTCTGGATGTCCATTCAAGCTACAAATTTGCCCTGATGCAGGTGGTCAACACGCCGCGCGAGGCCGCCAGCGCCGCGCCCGTGGCACCGATCGACACCGCGTTTTATGTGCTGGACGCAGCGGACCTGCAACGGCCAGAAGTCCATGTGCCCTATCCGCTGACCATGGTCAAAGAACTGTCACCGGAACAATGGGCGCTGATGGAGTTGCGCAACGCTGCCGACCTGAGCATTCTGCAAAAGTGCTACAGCGCCTACCCGCCCCTGTCACCCGCGTGGCTGGACTTCCGCCGCGAAATGGACATGACAAATGACAAGGACTTGTTTATTGAAAAAGACGCGCCAGACCTGCTGCCGCTGTTTGAAGGCAAGATGATCTGGCAATACAGCCATCTGCTGGAAAAACCGCAATACTGGCTGGATACGGCAGCCTTTGACGAACGGCTGAAAAGCCGGGAACTGCACCGCATGGCGCAGGATTTGGGGGTGCCCAAGGCCGAGGTTGCCAAACATGGGGCGGCTGTGCGCCATGACCGGGAGTTTGTGCGGCTGGCGTTTCGGGACATTGCCAGCGACACCAATGAGCGAACCCTGATTTTTGCACTGTTGCCGCGTCATTGCGGCGTGGGCAACACCATCAACATCAGCATCCCCAAGACCTACATCCGCGATGATTCAGGCGGTGTGACCACCCAGGTCACGTCGCCGTTGCGACTGCTCTTCGCACTGGCCTGGTTCAACAGCTTGCCGGTGGACTGGCTGGCACGCTTCATGATTCAGATTCACGCCAACAAAACCTACCTCTACCGCCTGCCCATCCCGCAAGCCGGCGATGTGGCCATCCGTGCCAACCCCGACTACGCCCAACTCGCCAAAAACGCCTTGCTGCTAAGCCTGTCTGCCAGTTGGGACGACTTTGCCGAGCTGGCACCGCTGTTCGACCTGCAGCCCGGTGATGTGCCTTTCACCGCCAAGGCCCGCGATCTGCTGCGTGCCGAGAATGACAAAACCGTGGCCCGGCTGTATGGCATGACCGATGCCGAGTTCGCTCACTTGCTCTCCAGCTTCAAGGGCATGGCCACCAAGCGGCCCGAGTATCTGGCGTTGCTAGGCTAGCCATTTACTATAATTTATATAGCTGTTAGCCCTTGCTACATAAGGGCTGGAAGGCAATTTTCCATAAAATTGCATAAGGTGCCCGGCCCGCGCCAGGCCAGCGCTGCTGATGCCGTCTTTGTTCATGGGCAGTTTTTGCGCCCACCGCGTCAGCCCCTTAGCGTTGATCAGGCGAACTGATGCTCGCCATCAGCGATGGCACATCCAATATGAGTGCTACCGCGCCGGTACCGAGAATGGTTGACCCGGCAATGCCGGGCAGGTGATGAAACAGCGCGGGCAGGGGTTTGATAACGGCTTGCATTTCGCCGTGCAGGGAATCGACCACGATGCCCACCTGCTGCTGCCCTGACTTGACCACCACCACATGTTCTTTGTGCGGGCGCGGGCTGCGCTCGCCAAAGCGCTGGCGCAACAGCACCAGCGGCAGGGCGTGGCCGCGCAGGTCCAGGTAGCCGGATGTGGCGCTGTGGTCGGTCAGTTCGAGGCATTCAAACACCATGTTCAGCGCAATGACGAAATAGGTTTTGCCCAGGCTTACCAAAAAGCCGTCAATGATCGCCATCGTCAGAGGCAGGTGCAGGGTAAACCTGGAGCCTTGGCCTGCTTGAGTTTGCACCTGCACCGATCCCCTGAGTGCCTGGATGCTGCTGCGCACCACATCCATGCCGACACCGCGCCCCGAAATATTGCTCACCGTATCGGTGGTCGAAAAACCCGGAAGAAAAATCAGCTCGATCATTTCCTGGTCAGACAGCTTTTGTGTGGCAGGCACCAGACCACGTTCGATGGCTTTGGCCAGGATACGTTCCTTGTTCAGGCCGGCACCATCGTCGGCCACCTCGATCACGATGCCACCGGGTTCATGGCAGGCACTCAAAAGCACCGTGCCCCTGGCGGGTTTGCCGCGCGCCAGGCGCGCTTGAGGTGCTTCAATGCCATGGTCAATCGCGTTGCGCAGCAAATGCATCAGCGGGTCACCAATTTTTTCGACCACCGACTTGTCGAGTTCTGCGTCTTCACCTTCGATCACCAGATCAATTTCCCGCTGCATGGCACTGGCAATATCACGCGAAACCCGCTTGAAGCGATTAAAGACCTCACCGATGCGCACCATGCGCAACTGGTTGGAGAGTGCCCGCATCGACTCGACCAACTGAACCAGGCCCGCATTGGCCTCGATCAGCTCAGTCTGCCCGCTCTTTTTGGCCTTCAAATGGGCGGCGGCACTGGCACTGACCATTTCGCCCACCAGGTCCAGCAATTGATCGAGCTTTTCGGCCTGAACCCGTACCTGGCGGGATGGCACGGAACCACTGTCAGGCAGCGGCTCAAGCGGGATGATCTCTGAGGATATTTCGGTCGGTAGCCGGGCTGGTGCTGCCGACAGTTGGCCGACCTTGCCAGGGGTCGCCTGCTGGGTGCTGATTTCTGCGCGGAGTGCTTCTGCCAGGGCGGCGCCGCAGTCGGCTCTTGCCTTGTCCGGCTCGGTATTTCCAGCCGACGCATCGGCAATCAGTGCCTTGATGTGGTCGCAGCAGCGCAGCAACAGGCTCACCAAAGGGCTGCTGGCCCTGATTTTCTCGCTGCGCAGCAATGACAGGGCATCTTCCATGACATGGGCAAACGCTGCCACTTGCTCCAGCTCGACCACACCGGCATCGCCCTTGATCGTGTGCACCGCCCGAAAGATGCTGTTGATGGTTTCCGGATCGTGCTGGCCTTGCTCCAGCGTCAGCATGCCAGACTCCATGCTTGCCAGCAAATCGACCGCATCCTCGATAAAGGCCGTCAGAATCTCATCCATCAGAGCCTCAATCCGATCGCGGCTCGCTGATCATTTGGGGCTGAAACAGACGGTAGCTGTTGCGCCCCGAGCGTTTGGCTGCGTACATTGCGGCATCTGCATATTTCAGCAGTGTGGTGTCGTTGCTGGCATGTTCTGGAAATAGGGCAATACCAATGCTGACACCGCTCTGGATCTGAAGATCCGCAACCGGGAAGGCTTCGACAAACGCAGTGGTCAGTTTTTCGGCAACCACCGTGGCATCCAGATGGGTGGTGACTGCCGACAGCAGCACAGTGAACTCATCGCCGGCCAGTCGGGCCACCCGGTCGGATTCCCGCACACAGGATTTCAGCCGCGCCGCGACTTGCTGCAACAGCACATCACCGACATTGTGGCCATGCGTATCGTTGACCTGCTTGAACTTGTCCAGATCAATGAACATGAGTGCCACAGACTCGCCATTGCGCCTGGCCAGCGCAATGGCTTGACGCAAATAATCGCTGAAAAGTATCCGGTTGGGCAATTCGGTCAGCAGGTCGTAATGCGCCAGGTGTTCAAGTTTTGCCTCGGCTGCGCGCATGGCGGTCACATCCTCAAGGATCGAAATGAAATGACTGACCTCGCCCGCGCTGTCCTGAATCGGGGTAATGGTTTGGCGCACAACATACTTGCTGCCGTCCTTGCGCAGTTCGGCGGTTTCACCACACCAGGCTTTTCCACCGCTGGTGCTGGCGACCAGACCCTCGAACAGGCTGGCATCGGTGCGCCCGATTCTGAACAGACCCGGTGTGGCACCAATCACTTCTTCTTCGCTGTAGCCCGTCATGGTGACAAAAGCTGCATTGAGCCACTGGATGCGGCCAGACTTGTCGGCTATGAAGACACCGTTGGCAGCGGCAGAGAGTCCGGTTTTCAGCAGGCGCAACTGCTCATGGTCGTTGGCCCGTTCCTGCGTGACACAGATGCGACTGGCGATGTCTGCCAGGTGGCAGGTGATGACAGGGTTATCAAAAGTGTCTGGCCGGCTTGATACCGCCGTCAAACAGCCAAAAACCTCGCCCAGCAGTATCAGCGGGATGCTGTGGTAGTTGTGCAGATCGTGGCGACGGGCGGCTTCGCGCCAAGGCAAGAAGTCGGCATCGGTGGCGCGCGCCCACTGCGTCTTGCCCGAGCGCACCGCCCGGCCCGACGGGCCTTGCCCCAGCGGCGTATTGTCCCAGCGCAGGCCAACCGCAACAATCTCTGAAAAATAGCTATTCTGGTCACCGCCCCAGGCAGAAATGGACAGGCCTCCGCCGATATTTTTGCGCCCAATCCAGGTAAAGGCGAAATCGAAGATGCGTGCCACCTCGGCGCAAATGAAGTTGAACAAATGCTGCCTGGACTGACCATCCAGAATCTGCTGGTCGATCTGGTGAAAAAGGCGGTCAACGGCGGCCCGTTGCAGCCTCTCAGTCACATCGGCCGCATAAACGGCGATGCTCACCACATTGCCGGCACTGTCAAACACCGGATAGAGGTTGGATTCAAAATGAAAGCCGTCTCTGACATCCTGCACAAACCCAGGCTGACCCGTATTGAAGACCTGATTGACCAGGTGCTGGCGGCTGCTTGCCAGATCGGCTGGCAGCAAGGCAAAGAAATCCTTGCCCAATAAATCCCTGGAACTGGTACCCAGCCGCCGCGCAGCGATTTCGTTGGTCGCCAGCACGGTTCCGGCAGGGTCAAGCAACATGGCTGACTCCTGCGTTGCGTCGATCAACGCGCGGGTGGTCGCCTCTGCTTGCCGCCGCGCGGTGGTATCGCGGGCCACCGCAAGCAGCGAAACGATGGCTCCGCCGGCATTGCGCAGCGGTGTCGCCTTGGTATCGATCCAGCAACGGGTGCCGCGATGGCCCTGCACATTGAACTCAAAGTTGGCGTTCTCCCCGGCCAATACCCGCCGCAGCATCTCTGAAAAGGCCTCCCGGTGGGGTGGCAGCACAAAATTGAGCAAACTCTGGCTTCCAAGTTCTGCCAGGTTTTTCACCTCAAACAGTGCCAGGCCAGCCCGGTTGATCTGAATCGCAGAACCATCTGCCGCCAGCACCATCACGCACTCGGGTTCGCTGTCGAGAATCGTGTTGAGGAACTTCTTCTGTTCTTCTATGGTTTTTTCCCGGTGAACCGCCAAAGACACATCAAATATCTCGATCAGGCAGCAGGGTTCACAAAGCGCGCGACCCAGCGGCAGCACATTTACTTTTTGCTGGATGCGCTGCTTGAGACCGTTGGGCAACAGTTTGCCAAACAGCGGGAAAGGTGATTTGTTCAGCGTTTGTGACAGCACCGACGGAAAACCATCCTGCAAAGCACTCTCGATCGCACTCTGAACCCGGCCACCCGCGAGTTCCGGGAAAATTTCGACGAGGGTGCGGCCCAGTGCCGCCTGCCTGGCGATGCCCGATCCCCGCTCCAGCCAGCGGCTCCAGAGGATCACGCGCTCCTGCGCGTCGAGCACGACAACACCGTAGCTGACGACATTGAGCAGTGCTTCCAGCAAGCCGTTAGCCGAAAGCCCGGACTGCGCCGGTGTGTCAGCCCCGGCTAGCGTGTTGACTGGCTCAGCCTCTGCGGCGCTGGCCGGTATGCTGCCTGTTGCGGGTAGCTGGCTGGGCAAACGCGTCATGTTGCAGGGATGCCGATGAAGCGGTCCAGGCTTTCTATCAGGCTGTGAATCGACGGCACATCCATCAAAAATGCCATATAGCCTTGAATCGTTCTGGAGGCAATGCTGAAGTCGATGACGATCAGCAGGATCGAGTCGTCAGTTTTGCGCCGGTTCACCTGCAGCAAGTCGGTGCCCAGGCCCATCCGCACCTCGGGCAAGGTGGAGTCGAAGCGGTCGTTGATCAGGTTGGCAATGCTGCCGATACAGGCGTTGAGCAAGATATTGCCGATTTCAGCCATCGCCTCTTGTTCGAGTTCGGACAAT
Organism: uncultured beta proteobacterium; assembly: GCA_903873485.1. Lineage (GTDB taxonomy): Bacteria > Pseudomonadota > Gammaproteobacteria > Burkholderiales > Burkholderiaceae_C > Rhodoferax. Next base: position 46,875 of record CAIQOO010000135.1, read on the forward strand.
TCATCCATCGAATAAGACTCGCCCAGCATCATGCGCACAATCTCCAGACTGTGATCCTCCGGAAACATGAGGATCGCTTCGGTATTGAAAGGCCCGCTGAACTCTTGTGCCACGCCGCAGACGCACTGGTTGTTGAGGCCCAGGTGTTGCCCCGCCTGGCTGGCCGCGACGAACTGCACGGTGGGTACCGACAGCGCGATTCTTTCACCCACGATCTTGCTCAAGGCTGATGCCGCCCGGCCCACGCTGATATTGAAAATCTCGACCAAGGCATCCAACTGAATTTCAGTCAGACTGACCACGCCGCTACTGCCGGGCATGGGCCATCACCTTGGCAATTGACTCAACAGTGACGGGCTTTTCGACAAAGCCGAGTCCAAGCGCCTGGGCGCGGGCGCGCATGTCGTCTTGAATGTTGCCGCTCAGGAGCACAATTTTGGCATTCGGGCAGTTCTTGCGCAGTTCCTCAATCGCCTCGATGCCGTTGATTCCGGGCATATTGATGTCCATGCTGATCAGATCGGGGGTGACGGTGCGCGTCATGTCATGTGCTTCTAGTCCGCTGGCGGCTTCCAGCAGTTCCCAGTCGGGATGGCTTTGCGCTGCAATCTGGCGAATTTTCATGCGTGACACGCGGCTGTCATCGACAAACAAATAGATATTTCTGGTGCTCACGGTGTGCTGCTCCAATCAATAAAAATACAAAGGGGTTAAGGTTTACGCGTTGACAGCAGGGCAACCTGGCTTGTATGTGGCCTGTAGCACCCGATGGTATTGCGCAACCTTCAACTTGATCAAGGTGAAGTCGCGTTGAAGTTGTGGCATGACCGGTTTTTGTGTTGATACAGTGACAAACAGTGTAAACGTGTTTTCGAGGAAGCGATATTGAACATTTTTCTGCTGCCAAGTTGGGCAACAGGCGTAAACGAGTTTACGATGACGAGTTGATCATGTTTGACTTTCCTGGCTCGTTATGAAAAGTGCCCTTCGTCAAAATATTTTGAAAGTTGCGAGAGCACTCTTTATGGAAAAGGGTTTCGAGGCCGTCGGCATGCGGGAAATTGCACAAGCGGTGGGGCTTCAGCCCACACAGGTGTACCGGCTGGAGCTTTCCAAAGCCGACATTTTGGCCGAAGTCATCATCGAACTTAACAACGAACTGATTCAAGGGCTGCCGGCACTTCTGGCTACCATCGGAGGGGACAACGCATTTGAACGCACCAGCGCCTACCTGCATGCCTTGTACCGCTTTGACATTGAACATCAGCCACTGCGATCAGTCGGTGCCATTTACGGTTGGTCCTGGACCGGCGAGTACGAGACTGCCGTGATTGCGCAGGTATGGCAATTCCTGTCGCCGATTGCCAACTGGCTGCGTGACGATGGATTTGAAGACATTCAGGCCCGTTGCTATGGCGTTTGGGCCTTGTATTACGTGGGCTATCGCCGGGCCGTGTTGAAGGGATGCGCTGCAGGCGACTGTCTGGCCGAAATCAGGCCCAGTCTGGCGCTGCTGTTTGATCATGGAAAACGCACTTGCCCGCCATCACCGGTTGCACCCCATGCTGGCGCAACTGATTCTGGCAGGCCGCTTCTGAATGGCTGCCAACTGCAAGGGATTCATTGACGATGAGGTTTCAGATCGGAGTTGGTTTCAGATGAAAAATACCGGGCAGAGACTCCCTGGTGCCTCATCCTTCTGGCTGGTGGCGCTGGTTTTGCTCGCAGTGCTGGCCGCGTCGCTGATCAATGCCTGGAACCAATACAACAACGCCCTTGAGCAGGAGTTCCGCTTGCTGGAAGTCCGTGCGCGGCAACGCGAAGCCAGCATCCTGGGCGCACTCGAAAGCGTCAACCTGATGTTGAGCAACATCATCGTGGACTTCAAAGAGAAACCATCGCGCACCACCACCGACAAAACCCGCTTGCTCAAGGATGCCCTGCGCCAGCTTCCGCAACTGCGCAGTCTGGTCATCACCGATGCCAGCGGCCATATAACGGCCAGCAATAACGAGCAATTGATCGGCTTCGATGCGTCCAAACGTGAGTATTACTCGGTACATCGGGATGCACCGCTAAACCAGGCCTTTCATATCTCGGCCCCCTTCAAGACCGTCACAGGCGTATTTGCCACCACCTTGTCGCGCGCACTGGTTGATCAGAACCAGCGCTTTGCCGGGGTGGCAGTGGCTACCTTTGAGGGCAGTTTCTTCAACCGGGCACTGCAATTTAGCGAGCCAGCGACAGGAACACAGGCGCTGCTGGTGCATCAGGGCGGTGTCATTCTGAGTGCCGTACCGCAAACCCAACTGGCCGGTCAGAGTCTTGCAGGTGGGCCATCGTTTGGCGCACACCAAACCGGCGCTCAGGCCAGCAGCCGGCATGTCAACGTCACCAAGCTGGAGCGGGTCAAACGGCTGGTGGTGATTCAGAACACGGATGCAACGCCGTTGAGGGTGATCGTGACGCGTGACTTTGATACGGCACTGGCCGAATTTCGCCAGGCCATGCTGATCCATGTGGCGGGTTTTGTTAGCCTGGTCAGCGTCACGCTGCTGGCCACCGGTCTGGCCTGGCGGCGCCAGCGCGCGCTGGCAGAGCGAGAGAGTTTCATCCGCACCGTGACCGACGCGATGCCCGGTATGGTGGGTTATTGGGATCAGGACTTGCGCTGTCAATTTGCCAACAAAGCCTATCTGGAGTGGTTTGGCAAGCCGCCTGAGGCGATTATTGGCCACACCGCCCTGAGTCTGTTTGGTGCGGCGTTACTTGAAAAGAACGGCCCATTGATGCACTTGGCCTTGCAGGGCACGCCACAACATTTTGAGCGCACCCTGACCAAGGCCGATGGCAGCGTCGGCTACACCTGGGCGCACTACATTCCTGACCTGCGCGCGGGCGGGTCGGTGGCGGGCTTCTTTGTGCTGGTCACCGATGTCACGCCGCTCAAGCTGGCCCAAATCAAGCTCAAGGATTCGGAAGCCTTTACCCGCAGTGTGCTGGATTCGCTGACCGAGCATGTGGCGGTGCTCGATGCCGATGGCGTGATTACCGCCGTGAACGCGGCCTGGCAAAAGTTTGCCGCAGACAATGGTGCCACCGACACGGCCAAAGTGTCGGTTGGTGCCAACTACCTGGAAATTTGCGCCAACGCGGCCAGCGCGCCCAACGGCGAAGAAGCTGCGCAAGCTTTGGCCGGTATCCGCAGCGTGCTGGATGGCAGCCTGCCCGATTTCACCCTGGAGTACCCGTGCCACTCGCCTGCTGAGCAATGCTGGTTTGTCTTGCACGGTTTGCCCCTGCGCGGTGCCAATCCGGGTGCTGTGCTGATACACCAGAATGTCACCAGTCGGCATCAGGCCGAGGCGCTGCTGCGTGCCAGCGAAGAACATTTTCGGATGCTGGCCGAGAACATGGCCGACATGGTGTGGAAAGCAGACAGCCAGATGCGCTTTACCTATATCAATGCGGCGGATCGGCGGCTGCGGGGTTTTGAGCGAGAAGAAGTCATTGGAACGCCGATTGTGGATGCCCTCACGGCGCCTGGCCAGGAGATACTGGCCAGGCTGGTCGCACAACGTCGCAGCCTCGAAGCCAGCGGGAACAAGGGCGTGGTTCTGAATCTTGAAATTCCGATGCGCCACAAGCACGGCGGCGAGGTCTGGATCGAACTATCAACCATGCCGACCTACGACAGCACCGGCAAAATTCAAAGTTTTCAGGGTGTCGGTCGCGACATCAGCGAGCGCAAACAACGCGAGTCGCAGTGGGCCGAATCGCAACACAATCTGCAAAACCAACTATTGCAGGTGGCGCAGCAAAAAGATGTCTTGCAAGAGCAGGCTTTGCATGATCCGCTGACCGGGATTTGCAACCGTCGCTACCTTGACGAAACCCTGCCGCGCGAGCTGTCCAGGGCCAAACGCGATGCTGCAGCAGTGGCTGTCATCATGCTGGACCTGGACCACTTCAAGCGTGTCAACGACGAATTCAGCCATGCCGCCGGGGACGAAGTGCTCAAGGCACTGGCCAAATTGTTGAAAAACGGCACGCGCGAGAGCGACATGATCTGCCGCTACGGCGGCGAAGAGTTCGTCGTCATCATGCCCAACATGTCTGCCAACCTGGCACTGGAGCGGGTTGAGTCCTGGCGCAGCGAACTGCAAGGCACGACGGTGCGATATGGCGACTTCACGATCCAAGTGACGCTATCGGCCGGGATTGCCGACTACCCGGCGCACGGCGACACGCCAGAGATGCTGCTGTCCCGGGCCGACGAGGCGCTGTACCGCTCCAAGCACCAAGGGCGTAACCGGATTTCGGTCTATCAAGCCTAGCTAACAAGGTTTGAATGACACCTCCAATCGGTCTGTAGCCCTTATCCGTCAAGCACTGTCAGCTATCTTTTTTAACTGTTGACAGGTGCCATGAATTTCGGGCGGACAAATTTTGCGCAGTTCGAGGGATGCATCGGTCAAATAGAATCAGCGGCAGTCTGCATCATCCATGCCGTCATGCGCGCCTTCGGGTTGATTGATGCGCTGCAGATATCTGCTTACTTCAGGAAAACAACATGCTCCTCGTCACTGGCGGTGCCGGCTTTATCGGCGCCAATTTTGTTCTTGACTGGCTGGCTTTGAGCGACGAGGCGGTCATCAACCTCGACAAACTCACCTACGCGGGCAACCCGGAAAACCTGCAAAGCCTGCAAGGCGATGCGCGTCACACCCTGATTCCAGGCGACATTGGCGATGCCGCACTGGTAACCCGACTGCTGGCACAGCACCATCCGCGCGCGGTGGTCAACTTTGCCGCCGAGAGCCATGTCGATCGCTCGATCCACGGCCCTGGCGAATTCATCCAGACCAACATCGTCGGCACCTTCAGCCTGCTGGAGTCGGTTCGCGGCTATTGGCAGGGCTTGCCGCCAGCACAAAAAGAGGCTTTCCGCTTTTTGCATGTCTCCACCGACGAGGTCTATGGCTCGCTGGCCAAGGACGACCCGGCCTTTACCGAAGCCAGCCACATCGAACCCAACAGTCCCTATTCGGCCAGCAAAGCGGCCAGCGACCATCTGGTGCGCGCCTGGCACCATACCTATGGCCTGCCGGTGCTGACCACCAATTGCTCGAACAATTACGGACCCTATCACTTCCCCGAAAAACTCATTCCGCTGCTGATCGTCAATGCGCTGGCCGATAAAAAGCTGCCGGTGTATGGCGACGGCCAGCAGATCCGCGACTGGCTGTATGTCAAAGACCACTGCAGCGCCATCCGCCGGGTGCTCGAAGCCGGTCGTCTGGGTGAAACCTACAACGTCGGCGGCTGGAACGAAAAAGCCAACCTGGACATCGTGCATACCGTCTGCGCGCTGCTTGACGAACTGCGACCACGGGCCGATGGCAAACCTTACAAGGAACAAATCAGTTACGTCACCGATCGCCCCGGCCACGACCGCCGTTACGCGATTGATGCGCGCAAGCTCGAACGCGAGCTGGGCTGGAAACCGCTTGAGACCTTCGACTCCGGCATCCGCAAAACGGTGCTGTGGTATCTGGACAACCCCGACTGGGTGGCGCATGTGCAAAGTGGCGCCTACCGCGAATGGCTGCAAAAGCAATACCAATCATGAGCAGCAAGCACCGGTACACACCATGAAAATTCTTCTTCTCGGAAAAAACGGCCAGGTTGGCTGGGAATTGCAGCGCAGCCTCAGCCCCCTGGGCGATGTCATTGCGCTCGACAGCGACAGCACCGACCTGTGCGCTGATTTCACCAATCTGGCCGGTCTGGCAGAAACCGTGCGCAGCCTGCGCCCGGATGTGATCGTCAATGCAGCCGCCCACACTGCCGTGGACAAGGCCGAGAGCGAACCCGACCTGGCCCGCACCATCAACGCCCAAGCCCCCGAGGTGCTGGCGCGCGAAGCTGCCCAAATCGGTGCCTGGCTGCTGCACTACAGCACCGACTATGTGTTTGACGGCAGCGGCAGCACGCCGTGGGTCGAGACCGATGCCACCGGCCCCTTGAGCGTGTATGGCCGCAACAAGCTTGAAAGCGAAGTGCTGATCGCCCGGCATAACCCGCGCCACCTGATTTTCAGGACCAGTTGGGTCTATGCAGCACGCGGCGGCAACTTTGCCAAGACCATGCTGCGCCTCGGCCAAGAGCGTGAAAAACTGACGGTCATCAACGACCAGTTTGGTGCGCCGACCGGCGCCGATTTGCTGGCTGATGTCACCGCACATGCCTTGCGCTTGGTCTGGCAAAGCGATTCACCCCAACAACTCGCCGGCCTGTACCACCTGGTCGCCAGTGGCGAAACCAACTGGTTTGACTATGCAAAACACGTTCTAGCCCAAGCCAGACAAGCGCAGCCAGCTATCAAAATTAAAGCGACGCAGATTGATCCGGTGCCGACCAGCGCTTTCCCGACAGCGGCGCGGCGGCCACACAACTCGCGGCTCAACACCGGCAAACTTCAGCGCACCTTCGGATTGCATTTGCCGCCCTGGCAAAACGGGGTGAATCGCATGCTGGCCGAAATTTTGTAACTTCCAGGGAACATCTCGCCATGACAACACGCAAAGGCATCATCCTCGCTGGTGGCTCCGGCACCCGGCTCTATCCGGTTACACAAGCAGTCAGCAAGCAGCTCATGCCGATTTATGACAAGCCGATGATCTATTACCCCTTGAGCACGCTGATGCTCGCCGGCATCCGCGAGGTGCTGGTGATCTCGACGCCGCAGGACACTCCGCGCTTTTCAGACCTGCTGGGTGACGGCAGCCAGTGGGGCATGACGATCAGCTACGCCGTGCAACCCTCGCCCGATGGCCTGGCGCAGGCCTTTATCATTGGCCGCGACTTTGTGGCGGGCCAGCCGAGCGCGCTGGTGCTGGGTGACAACATCTTTTATGGCCACGACCTGGTCAAGCAACTCGCCCATGCCGATGCCGGCACGGTTGGCGCCAGCGTGTTTGCCTACCATGTGACCGACCCCGAGCGCTACGGCGTGGTGGCGTTCGATCCACACATGCGTGCCATCAGCATCGAAGAAAAGCCGAAACAGCCGCAAAGCAATTACGCCGTCACCGGGCTGTATTTTTACGACCAGCAGGTGTGCGACATTGCTGCGAGCATCAAGCCGTCGCACCGCGGCGAGCTGGAAATCACCGACGTCAACCGGCGCTACCTGGAGCAAGGCCAGTTGAATGTCGAGATCATGGGCCGCGGTTACGCCTGGCTCGACACCGGCACCCATGACAGCCTGCTTGAAGCCGCTAGCTTTATCGCCACGCTGCAAAAGCGCCAGGGCCTGCAAGTCGCCTGCCCGGAAGAGATTGCCTTTGCCCAGCGCTGGATTGATGCCGCACAAATTCAAAAGCTCGCCGCACCATTGGCCAAAAATGGTTACGGCCAGTATTTGCTAAGCCTGCTGAAATAATTTATTTTTATAGCTAGTTGCGCCCGTTCTATATGGGCTGGAGCCTTATTTCATGCCCTATACCGTCACCCCCACCGCCTTGCCTGAAGTCTTGATTCTGGAGCCGAAAGTTTTTGGCGATGCCAGAGGCTTTTTTTTTGAGAGCTTCAACGCCCGCGACTTTGCCCAATGCACCGGCCTGGAGGTGCAATTTGTGCAAGACAACCACAGCCGGTCGGCCAAGGGCGTGCTGCGTGGCCTGCATTACCAGATTCAGCATCCGCAAGGCAAGCTGGTGCGCGTGACCCAGGGCGAGGTGTTTGATGTGGCGGTCGATTTGCGCCGCAGTTCGCCCAATTTTGGCCTCTGGGATGGCTTGCTGCTGTCGGCCGACAACAAGCGCCAGCTCTGGGTGCCACCCGGCTTTGCGCACGGCTTTGTGGTGTTGAGCGACAGCGCCGATTTTTTGTACAAGACCACCGATTACTGGTATCCCGAGTTCGAGCGCAGCCTGCTCTGGAGCGATGCCGCAGTCGGCATCGACTGGCCACTGCAAGGAGCGCTGCCGCGACTGGCCGACAAGGACCAGCAAGCCACGCCGCTGCACCTGGCTGAAACGTTTTCTTGAACAATCGGCCTCTAGCCCACGTCCAGAAAGCGTAGCATGCTATCAAAAATGAAATCTTCAAACCACACCAGAATCTTTGTTGCCGGTCATCGCGGCATGGTTGGCAGTGCCATTGTGCGGCGTTTGCAGCAGCAGGGTCACAGCCACCTGATCACCCGCAGCCACGCCGAACTCGACCTTGCCAGCCAGGCCGAGGTACAGGCTTTTTTCCAGGCCGAAGCCCCCGATCAGGTCTATCTGGCTGCCGCCAAAGTCGGCGGCATCCATGCCAACAACAGCTACCCGGCAGAGTTCATTTACCAAAACCTGATGATCCAGGCCAATGTGATCCATGCGGCTTTCCAGAACGGCGTGCAAAAACTGCTGTTTTTGGGATCGAGCTGCATCTACCCCAAGCTGGCCACTCAGCCGATGGCGGAAAACGCGCTGCTCACCGGCCCGCTGGAGCCGACCAATGAACCCTATGCGGTGGCCAAAATTGCCGGCATCAAGATGTGCGAAAGCTACAACCGCCAATATGGCGCCAGCCACGGTCTGGACTACCGCAGCGTCATGCCGACCAACCTGTATGGCCCCGGCGACAACTACCACCCGCAAGACAGCCATGTCATTCCGGCGCTGATTCGCCGCTTTCATGAAGCCCGGACAAGCCGGGCACCGACCGTCACCATCTGGGGCAGTGGCACCCCCATGCGCGAGTTTTTGTATGTCGATGACATGGCCGCTGCCAGCGTGTTTGTCATGAACCTGCCGAAAACCATTTATGACCAGCACACCACGCCAATGCAAAGCCAGATCAATGTCGGCTTTGGATCGGACATCAGCATTGCCCAACTGGCGCAAGCTGTCAGCTTGGCAGTCGGTTACCAGGGCCAGATTGATTTTGACCCGACCCAGCCCGACGGTGCACCCCGCAAGCTGATGGACAGCAGCCGTCTGAATACGCTGGGCTGGCAGGCCAAAGTGGGTCTGGCCGAGGGTCTGGCGCTGGCCTACGCCGATTTCTTGCGCGCCTGATCAAGCCAAGACCATTTTTCGTTGCGGGCCGCTGGCGACCCGGCTTGGCGCGGGCATGGGTGACAATTCCGGCATGTTCCACATCGTCCTGGTCGAGCCAGAAATTCCGCCCAACACCGGCAACATCATCCGCCTGGCGGCCAACACCGGCTGTGTGCTGCACCTGGTCGAGCCGCTGGGTTTTTCGATGGATGACAAGCACCTGCGTCGTGCCGGGCTGGATTACCACGAGTACGCCACGGTTAAGGTTCATGCCGATTGGCCGACTTTTCTGTCAGCGCAAAAACCGCCTGCCAATCGTCTGTTTGCGCTGACCACACGCGCCACCCAAAATGTGTTTGATGCCCGCTTTCAGCCTGGCGATTACCTGGTGTTTGGTGCCGAAACCAGGGGTTTGAGCGCGGCGGTACGCCAGTCGTTTGCCGCGTCTTGCAGCCTGAAACTGCCGATGATCGCCGGCCAGCGCAGCCTGAACCTGTCGAATGCGGTGGCGGTGACGGTGTTTGAAGCCTGGCGACAAAATGGCTTTGCCAACCGGTGACCGCCGCTGCCGCGTGTCGGTTGCCGCAGCGGATCGAACCATCGACTGGGGGAGCAGGGCAGGGCGGCAAACACCTGTCAGGTGTTTTTCCCGGCCGATTCAGGTGTTTGCCGTATTTCAGTTTGCCGGCAAATGCCGTATCGTGCCGTATGTTCAAAACACCTGACATGTTGGTGCGCTGCCTGACCTGACCCCCCGACCATGAGTGCATCCCGCATCCTGATTGTGGAAGACGAGGCCATCGTTGCGCGCGACATCCGCCTGCAACTCGGATCGCTCGGCTATCAGGCCGTCGGTCTGGCGAGCAGCGGCGAACAGGCGGTGCGGCTGGCGGACCAGTTGCGGCCCGATCTGGTGCTGATGAATATCGGGCTTGGCAGTGACATGGATGGCATTGCGGCGGCGCTGGCGATTCGTGCTTGCCAATCTGTGCCGGTGGTGTTTCTGACCGCCTTTGCGGCAGACGACATTCTTGAGCGCGCCATGCTGGCCGAGCCTTATGGCTACATCCTGAAACCGTTTTCCGAGCGCGAACTGCGCACCGTGCTGCAAATGGCGTTTTATAAACACCAGGCGGATGCCCGGGAGCGCGATCTGGCGCTGCACCATCAGGCCATCCTGGACAACCTGGCCAGCGGCGTCATCAGCATCAATGCCCAGGGTGTGATTGAGTCGTTCAACAAGGGTGCCTGTGCCATGTTTGGCTACAGCGCTGACCAGGTGATCGGCCACAACATGTCGATGCTGATGCCCGAGTCGGTACGCCAGCAACACCAGGCTTATGTGCAGCACGAGGTGGCCGCGGCACCGGGCCGGGTGTCGCGCCCAGGGCGCGAGGTGCAGGGCTTGCGCCGGGACGGCACGGTGTTTCCGGTGCATCTGACAGTGACCAGCATCACGCGCGCCGGTCAGCCGGTTTTTCTGGGCATCCTCAATGACCTGAGCCGGCGCCGCCGTGACGAGGAAAAAATCCACCAACTGGCGCATTACGATGAACTGACCGGCCTGCCCAATCGCCGCCGCCTGCTTGATCGGCTGAAACGGGCCATTGTTGCCAGTGGCCGCTCGGACCAGCATGGCGCACTGCTATTTCTCGACCTGGATCATTTCCGCCAGATCAACGAAACTTTAGGCCCCGGCTTTGGCGACGATTTGTTGATTGAGGTGGCCCGGCGACTGCTGGCTTGCGTGCGCGAGGACGACACCGTGGCGCACCTCGGTGGCGACGAGTTCATGGTGATGCTCGAAGAGCTTGGTCTGGGCCGCGACTCTGCGGCGATCCATGCCGAGGTCGTCGCCAACAAGATTTTGACCGCATTGAGCCAGCCTTGCAGCCTGCGCGGGCGCAGCTACACCACCACGGCCAGCGTCGGTATTGTCATCTTCGACCAGCATTCGGGCGAGCTCGACGAGCTGCTCAAAATGACCGATGCGGCGATGTACCAGGCCAAGGGGGCCGGGCGCAACGCAGTGCGGTTTTTTGATCCCGCCATCCAGGCGCAGGCGCTGGCCCGCACCAAGCTCGAAAAAGATCTGCAGCGCGGCTTGCAGGCGCAGGAATTTGTGCTGCACTACCAAATCCAGGTCGATGCCAGCGGTGCCCCGCTGGGTGCCGAGGCGCTGGTGCGCTGGATGCACCCCCAATTGGGCCTGGTGCCACCGGGCCGGTTCATCGCGCTGGCCGAAGAAACCGGCCTGATCCTGCAACTCGGTCAATGGGTGCTGCAAACTGCGTGTTGCCAGCTCGCGGCATGGCAACAACACCCCGGCCTGGCGCACTGGGTGATGGCGGTCAATGTCAGTTCGCTGCAGTTTGCCCAGGCTGATTTTGTCGCCTGCGTGGCACAAGCGATTGAAGCGGCCGGGGCTGATCCATTCAAGCTCAAGCTCGAACTGACCGAGAGCATGCTGGTCGGCGATGTGCTGGATGTGATCGAAAAAATGCGCTGCATCAAGGCACTCGGGGTGAGCTTTTCGCTCGACGACTTTGGCACCGGTTACTCGTCGCTGAGTTACCTCAAGCGGCTGCCGATGGACCAGCTCAAGATCGACCAGTCGTTTGTGCGCGACCTGCTGATTGACAATGAAGATGCCGTGATTGCCCGCGCCATTGTGGCGCTGGGCCACAATCTGGGCATGTCGGTGATTGCCGAGGGGGTGGAAACCAGCGGCCAGCGCGATTTTCTGGTCAGCCTGGGTTGTGATGCCTTTCAGGGCTACCTGTTTAGCCGCCCGGTGCCGCACCTGGAATTGCTTGCGTTTGCCGAAATTGAATGCGTTATTGGCCTCTAGTAGTTCGTTTCATTAAAAGCACTACCGTTCGCGGTGAGCTTGTCGAACCGCAATTGTCAGTGCATGCAGGTCTTCGACAAGCTCAGACCGAACGGTTTGATATGAATCGTTTTGTTGAAACAAACTACTAGCCCTTATGCAGCTTACGCTGGTAGCTATTAAAGAATGAGCAAATTGGTCTCCGTTCTGCTCTTGCTGCTGTCGGCCATGCCGGGGTCTGCTGTTGCTGCGCAAACGCTGCCTGACCAGGAGCCGCCCAAGTCGATCACCGTGGTGCTTGATGACAACTATCCGCCTTATGTGTTTCGCGACAGCAGCGGTGTGGTACAGGGCATTCTGATCGATACCTGGGCCTTGTGGCAACAGCGCAGCGGCATTGAAGTGACGCTCGTGCCAATGGACTGGGCAGCAGCCCAGCAGACCATGCAGATCGGTCGGGCGCAGGTGATCGACATGATTTTCAGGACCCCCGAGCGTGAAAAAATCTACGACTTCACCGCGCCTTATGCCAGCATCGAGGTGCCGCTGTTTTTTCACCACAGCATTGGCGGCATTGTGGATGCCAATTCGGTGCGCGGTTTTACCGTCGGGGTGAAAGACGGCGATGCCTGCATCGAGGTGCTGCAGTCGCACGGACTGGACAGCTTCAAGCGCTTTGCCAGTTATTCCAGCGTGGTGGCCGCCGCCGCCAGCGGCGAGGTGCGGGTGTTTTGCATGGATCAGCCGCCTGCCACCTATTTGCTCAACCAGCGTGGCATTGCCGATGACTTCCGGCATTCAAAGGCGATCTCGGTGGGTCAGTTTCACCGCGCCGTGCGCAAAGACAATACCGCCTTGCTGGCAACGCTGGAAGCGGGCTTTGCCCAGATCACGGTTGCCGAGCGCCAGCAGATTGATGACAAATGGCATGGTGTCGCAGTGCATGCCCACGGGGATTTTCCGGTCAGCCAGGTGGTGCGCTTTAGCTTGGGAGGGGCGGTGGCCCTGACCGCCATTTTGCTGTTATGGAATATCGCGTTACAGCGGCGTGTACAGCAAAAAACCCGGGTGCTGTCGCAGTCTCTGACCGAGTTGAGCCTGGCCAAGCAGGTGTCCGAGCAGTCGCTGGCCCAGCTCAAGACCATGCTGGAAAACGACATGGTCGGCATTGTGCGGGTCATCAATCGGGTGATCTGCTGGACCAATCCGGCTTTTCAGAACATGTTTGGCTATTCGGCCGAAGAACTGGTTGGCCAGTCCACCCTGCGGCTGTACCCGAGCGTGGCAGACTATCTGAAGCTGGCCGATGAGGCTTACCCGCTGATGTCGGTAGGCCAGGTCTATCGGGCGCAAACCGAGTTTGTACACCGCTGCGGCCAGCGCCTGTGGATTGAATTGAGTGGCGAGGAGCTGACCCGGATAAACGGTGAATCTTTATGGATATTTCTCGATATCACCGAGCGCAAACATGCCGAGGCGCTGCGTGAAGAGGCCGCGAGCCGGCTGCAAAAGCTGGCCAATTCGGTGCCCGGGGTGGTCTATCAGTATTTGCTGCGCCCGGACGGCAGTGTCACCCTTCCTTTTGCCAACGGCGGATTATGGGATATTTTTCAGCTTCAATCGCAGCAGGTGATGGAAGATGCCTCGGCGATTTTTGCCAAAATTCATCCCGATGACCTTCAGGCCACCACTGATTCAATCGATGAATCGGCCCGCAACCTGACACCCTGGCAGCATGAATTTCGTATTCGGCATGACGATGGCACGGTACGCTGGCTGTATGGCAATTCCTTGCCCGAGCGCCAGGACGACGGCTCGGTGCTGTGGCATGGCTTTATCACCGACATCACCGAGCGCAAGGCGGCTGACGACCGATTGCGCCAGTTATCACGCTCGGTCGAGCAGGCTCCGGTGGCGATTGCCATCACTGATCTGCAAGGCAGCATCTTGTACGTCAACCCCTTCTTTAGCCAGAGAACCGGCTACAGCCTAGAGGAGGCTTTAGGCAAAAATCCGCGCATTCTGAAATCCGGCCTGACTCCGCCGGAGGTCTATCGTGTGCTGTGGGACACCTTGACTGCCGGCCGCGTCTGGCAGGGTGAACTGCATAACCGCAAGAAAAATGGCGAACTGTATATTGAATACGCCGTGATCGCGCCGGTGCAGGATGCCAGCGGCGCCACCAGCCATTATGTGGCGATCAAGGAAGACATCACCCAGCGCAAGCAAGACGAACTGGCGTTGCAGGCCTCGCTGCAAGAAAAAGTTGCGCTGCTGCATGAGGTGCATCACCGGGTCAAAAACAACCTGCAAGTCATCACCAGCCTGCTGCGCCTGGAGGCCGGTCGCAGCGAGTTGCCTGAAACCCGTGCCGTGCTCAAGGAAATGCAGGGCCGCATTCTTGCCATGGCATTGCTGCACGAAACGCTTTACCGTGTTGGCAGCTTTGCCTCGGTCGATCTGGGAGACTACCTCAGGCAGTTGGCGACCCAGGCGTTTCGGGCGCAAAGCAGTCAGGGCAGCGGCGTGCGGCTGGTGCTGGAGCTGATGCCGGTGTCGGTGGTGATGGATCAGGCCACTCCCTGTGGTCTGCTGGTCAACGAACTGATCTCCAATAGCCTCAAACATGGTTTCCCGGACGGACGCAGCGGTGAAGTGGTGCTGGGCTTGCAACTCATGCCTGAGCTTGCAGGGGAGCCGGGGTTGCTGCGCCTGTCGGTGAGCGACACCGGCTTCGGTTTGCCGCAAGACTTTGACACCCGCTGCCGCCAGTCGCTTGGCATGCAACTGGTGTCGGACCTGGCCCGCCAGCTTGGCGGCACGCTGCACATCGGTACCGGGCCGGGCAGCGAATTTGCCGTGCTGTTTGCCCGGCAAACCTGATGCAGTCCGCAACGGCGCTGGCGGGACCGGGCCATCAGGGTCTGACCGCCATGCTGCAGCGCTGGCTGATGGTCAGTTTTGCATGAATACCGCAGCGAGTGTCGGCGCATCAAGAATGCGGTCAGCCCAGAGTTCAATTTGTTCGGAAGTAGCGTTTTTCAGGCGCGCTGCCGTTTCATCAGATAGGGATCCGAAACGCCGGATCAGCAGACGTTCGAGCATACCGATTTCTCCTTCGAGCTTGCCTTGTTCCATACCCTGCTCCAAGCCTTGTTCCATACCCTGCTCCAAGCCTTGTTCCATACCCTGCTCCAGGCCTTGTTCCAGGCCTTGCTGCATGCCGCGCTGGGTAGCGAGACGTTCCACACTGGTGACATAACGCATACGGGTTTCTCCTTCAATGAAGGCAATATCTTGCCATAGTTGCTGTTCGAGCAGATCGGGCAGGCGCATCATCCAATCAAGCACGGCAAACAGATCGAGGACGCGCTGGCGCTCCCAGCCGTGGCGGTAGAGCTGGCGCACCAGATGGCGTTTGGCCTGGTAGCGTGCTTGCGGGTCGCGTTTGGTGCTGCGGGTGCGCAAGTGGGCTGCGGTGATGATGGCAAACGGATTGCTCTCGGCTTCAAGCTGCTCAAGCCTGGGAGCGTAGTCAAGCAGCTTGACCATTGGAAAATCAAGCCGTTGCCGGCAGCCCAGCACTTCAAAGCCAAAGTGATCGGGTCGCCAGCCCTCGTCATCGTCAGCCAGCACGGCAAAACTGGCCACCGGCACACCAAAACGGTCGTAAAACCGGTAGTTGTAGGTGAACATGCGCGGCTCAAAGTCAGCATCGCGCTGGCCCTGAACTTCGACATGGATATAGATCAGCCGGGTGGCGCCGCTTTGCAACACCACTTGCACCAGCGCATCGGCAAAGCGCTTGCCCAAAGCCGCATCGCGCACCACCTTGCGCAGTTCGACGTTCTGGAATTCATGGCCTTGCGCCCAGTCAATCTGCGCGCAAGCATCAGGGAAGTAAAACGCCATGAACTCGGGGAAGGCATGCTCCAGCACATCTTTCCACGGGCTGTCGTAGTCGTCTGGGGCGATCAATTCGGTGTCGGTCATGGTGCGGGCGATGGATGTGTGATGAATTCAGATGATGGCAGATCGTCATCCACTGGCTGATGTCAAAAGACGCGGTCCGAATCCTGCAGAGCAAATTTTTCAAATTCCGCCAGGGCCAGCGGACGGCTGAAAAAATAGCCCTGGTAGGCATGGCAGTCCAGGCGCGCCAGAAAATCTTTTTGCGCCTCCAGTTCCACCCCTTCGGCAATCACAGACAGGCCCATGCTCTCGGCCAGCGCCACCACCATTTTGGCAATGGCTGCATCGTTGCTGTCGGTCAGGATGTTTCTGACAAAACCCTGGTCAATCTTGAGCTGGTCCAGCGGCAGCCGCTTGAGGTAGCTCAAAGACGAGTAACCGGTGCCAAAATCGTCGAGTGAAAAGCCAACGCCAGCGACTTTCAGGGCGGTCATTTTGGCGATGATGCCCTCGACATCGGTGACCAGCAGGCTCTCGGTCAGTTCCAGCTTCAGGCGTTTCGGGTTGACACCGGTTCGGGCCAGAACACTTTGTACCCGGGCGACAAAATCAGTTTGATGGAATTGTTTGGCGCTGACATTGACCGCCAGGGTCAGATGCGCCAACTCCGGCTGCAAGCTCCAGGCCACCAATTGGCGGCAGGCGGTCTCCAGCACCCACTGGCCCAGCGGCACGATCAGGCCGGTTTCTTCGGCCAGCCCGATGAACTCGGCTGGCGATACCAGGCCGCGCTCGGGGTGCTGCCAGCGCACCAGCGCCTCGGCACCGGTCAGGCGACCGCTGCCCACCACTTGCGCCTGGTAATGCAGCACAAACTGGTCATGCAACATGGCCTCGGACAAATCGGCTTCCAGTGCGGCACGCTGTGTCACCGCCACCTGCATTTGCGTGTCAAAAAAGCGCAGCGTGTTGCGCCCGGCAGCCTTGGCCTGGTACATCGCCAGTTCAGCACGTTTCAAAGGCTCATCAATCGTCTCGTGCAGCGCTTCGCCAAACAGCGTGACGCCGATGCTGGGCGTGCTGCGGTGCTCAAAATCGCCAATCGGATAGCTCCGGTTCAGCGCAAAACGGATTTTTTCACCGACGGCTTCGGCCTGGGTGGCGGCTTCAACCGCGTTGTTGCTCAGGTCTTCGAGCAGCACCACAAATTCGTCGCCACCCAGGCGTGCCACTGTGTCGCCTTCACGAACGTTGGCGCTCAACCGCTTGGCCACGTTTTCCAGCAGCAAATCACCCTGAAAATGGCCAAGCGTCTCGTTGAGGGTCTTGAAATTGTCCAGATCAACAAACAGCAGCGCACCGCAGGACTGGTGGCGGGTACAGGTGATCAGCGCCTGTGCCAGCCGGTCCAGCAACAGGCGGCGGTTGGGCAACTGCGTCAGCGGGTCATAAAAAGCCAGGTTGTTGATTTGCTCTTCGGCGATTTTGCGGGCACTGATGTCAAAGAAGGTCGCCACAAAATGACCAACCTTGCCTGTCGCGTCCTTGACAGCACTGATTGACAGCCACTCCGGGTAAATTTCGCCGTCCTTGCGCCGGTTCCAGATTTCGCCCTGCCAGGAGCCGGTTGCCATCAGGCTGCGCCACATTCCCTGGTAAAACGCCGCATCGTGGCGGCCCGAGGCCAGCACCCTCGGGTTCTGGCCGACCACCTCCTCAGCGCTGTAGCCGGTGATCCGGGTAAATGCCTGGTTGGTGCGCAGAATGACACCCTCTGCATTGGTGATGGTGATGCCCTGTTGCGACTCGAATGCCGAGGCCGCAACGCGCAGCTCGGCCTGGGTTTGCTTGATCGCGGTGATGTCGCGAATGATCGAATAATGGAAGCGCTGGCCGTCATACACGATGGGGGTGGCCTGCACCTCGACATCAATCACCGATCCGTCGAGCTTGACGAATTTGGTTTCGGCGCGTGGCAGACTGCTGCCTTGTTCCTGCTGCTGCTGCAGGCGCTGGCGGACAAAGGGCTGGGCCTCGGGGGCCACCAGATCAATCAACTGGCAACCCACCAAATCTGACGGGCTGCTGGCACCAAACAACGCGATGGCCGCTGCATTGACATAAATCAGCCGTCCCTGGAGATGCAACAGCGCTGCATCAGGCGACCACTCGACCAAGGCGCTGTAGCGATTCTCGCTGTCTTTGAGGGCACTGTAGGCTTTTATGCTCTCGGTGATGTCGTTGATGACGCAGACGATAAAGCGCCCCTTGCCGCTGGCATCCATAAAACTGTGGCAGGTCAGGTGGCCCCAGAATTCGGAGCGGTCATCACGGCAGTAAATTCGTTCCACATCGGAGCTGTCAATGGCATTGGTCAGCAACGCCTGCATGTTGTTGTAGCCCGCGTCCCGCAGGCTCGGGTGCAGCAGCGACACATAGTCGCGCCCATTGAGCGCCCCGGCAGTGCAGCCAAACATCTCGGCCATGCGCTGGTTGACATGGTTGATGCGCCCCTGGGCATCAATCAGATAGATCGCCACACTCGATGTGTCGAGAATTTGCTG
Organism: uncultured beta proteobacterium; assembly: GCA_903873485.1. Taxonomy (GTDB): domain Bacteria; phylum Pseudomonadota; class Gammaproteobacteria; order Burkholderiales; family Burkholderiaceae_C; genus Rhodoferax. The sequence goes on from CAIQOO010000135.1 coordinate 65,234, forward strand.
CAGAAAAACCTCCCGCTGATTGAGCTTGTCGAGCAACTGGTTGAAGCTGCCAATCAGCTTGCCAATTTCATCGCGCCGGGCAATCGGCAAGGGTTGCGGTGCCTGATCCGAATCGGCCAGGCTGGCCAATGTTTGCACCGCCGACAGCATCGGCGACAGTTCGCGTTTGAGCAGCCACCAGGTCAGCACCCCGGTCAGCAGGATCAGCAACAGCGTGGCCAGCAGCATGCGCTTTTGCAGCGCGTAAATGGGGGCAAAGGCGGTGCTGGCGGGCAGTGTCACCGACAGCATCCAGCCCGCTGCAGGAACCCCCCTGGTGGCAGCCAGCACACTCTGCCCTTTGGGGTTGAGCAGCACGGCGGCACCTTCATATCCCTGCAAGAACCGGTCAATCGCCAGGTTGCTGCCGGGTGGCGGGAGTTGCTCCAGAATGCGCTGCTGGTCGGTCGCTGTCACCACCTGCCGCCCTTGTGGCGCCACCAGCAGATAGCTGCCACTGCTGCCACTGTTGCCATAAGTTTGCCCCATATAAGCATCCAGGAAATTTGGCACGCTCAAATTGGTAATGCCCGCCAGGGCACCCAGCACCAAGCCGTCGGCCCCAAAAATCGGTACGCTGATGGAAAATTCGGCAAAGTCTTTGCCGCTTGACAGGTGCGGCTGACCGACTGATGCCTTGCCGCTGAAGGCATCCCTGAGATCATCCTGGTTGGCTGAACTGGAGCCGACACGCCCGCCAGCCAGCGGCAACTCGGCCAGCGCGGTGCCGTCGCTTTGGTAGGCGACCACACCGCTGTTGAACAGGGACAGCAGCGTCAGGTTCTGCTGCAAATGATCCTGCAGTTCAGGTGTCTGGCCCATCATGGCCGGGGTGATGCCAGCCGCTACAGCCTCCAGCGCGGCAACGCGGCTGTTGATGTTTTGGTCCAGATCGGCGGCGACGCGGGAGACGACGGCGAACTGCTGATCGCCGAGCGTCTGCTCCAGGTCGGCTTGCAGCATGGTGCTGACGTAATAGGCGAGCAAGCCCATGCCCGACAGAACAACCCCCAGGGTGAAAACCGTGATCCTGGTTTTAAGTGAGCGCCAGCGGAAAAATCCCGGTTTCATGACCGCCACTGCAAACTCAAGCTCTGCCTCCCGCGCCGAGTTTGAATACCGAAACCACCTGCACCAGATCTTGGGCCTGACTCTTCAGGCTGCTGGCGGCTGCCGCCATTTGCTCGACCAGTGCGGCGTTTTGCTGCGTCACCTGGTCCATCTCGGTCACCGCATTGCCGATTTGCGCGACACCGGCGCTTTGCTCGCCGCTGGCAGCGCTGATCTCGCTCATGATTTCGGTGACCTGACGGATGCTGTTGACCACCTCATTCATGGTAGAGCCGGCCTGATCAACCAGCGCGCTGCCCTGTTCAACCCGTGACACGCTGTCGTTGATGAGTGTCTTGATTTCTTTGGCGGCATCGGCCGAGCGCCCGGCCAGGCTGCGCACCTCGCTGGCCACCACGGCAAAGCCGCGCCCCTGCTCGCCGGCCCGGGCGGCTTCTACCGCAGCGTTGAGGGCCAGAATGTTGGTCTGGAAGGCAATGCCGTCAATCACGCCAATGATGTCGGCAATTTTGCGTGAGCTGGCGTTGATGCCTTTCATGGTATCGACCACCTGGGCCACCACGCTGCCACCTTGCGCCGCCACGGTGCTGGCGTTCAGGGCCAGTTGGTTGGCCTGCACCGCGTGATCGGCGTTTTGCTTGACGGTGGCGCTGAGCTGCTCCATGCTGGCGGCGGTTTGTTGCAGCGCGCTGGCCTGGTTTTCGGTGCGCATCGACAGGTCGTTATTGCCCTGCGCTATCTCGGCACTGGCGGTGGCCACGCCTTCGGAGCCTTGGCGCACCTGGCCCACAATGCGGGCAAACTTGTCGCGCATCACGGCAAGCGCCTGCAGCAGGCTGGCATGTTCGGGGTTCTTGACGGCAATCGCCACCGACAGGTCGCCGTCGGCAATGCGTTGCGTGATCTCGGCGGCGTAAGTTGGCTCGCCGCCGAGCTGGCGCAGAATGCCGCGCGAGATCAAAAAGCCAATGGCCAGCATGGCCGCCACCAAGATCAGCGTGCCAACGGCAAAGCCGATGGCCCGCTGAACCATCACCGCATCCACCGTATCAATGTAAACGCCCGAGCCGATGATCCAGCCCCAGGGTGCAAAACCTTTGACATAGGAGATTTTGGGCACCGGGTCGGGGCTGCCAGGCTTGGGCCACATGTAGGGTACATAGCCACTGCCGCTGGTTTTGACGGTTTCAACAAACGCGCGAAACAAGAACTTTCCGTTCGGATCTTTGTTGTCCGTCAGGTCTTTGCCGTTAAGTTCCGGCTTGATCGGATGCATCACCATTTTGGGATGCATGTCATTGATCCAGAAATACTCGCCGTTGCCATAACGCAGGGCACCGATCACCGATATGGCCCGTTGTTTGGCATCAGCTTCGGATACTTTGCCATCGGCCACCATTTTCTGGGAATGCACCAGCATGTCGTAGCCAATTTCAACCAATTGCTTGACACCGTTTTGGCGTTCTTCCAGCAGCAAACGCCGCTCCGAGATCAAAAAAATGCTCGCCAAAATGACGATGCCAAGCACTGCACTGAGCGTCAGCAGGCCCAGGCGCCGGGCGACTGACAGAGAAGATAGACTGAACATGTTGATTCCTTCGACCGATAAATATTATGAAAACACCTTGCCTGCGGCATGGGCAGCAAACAGGCAGTGACAATTTTTGAGCGACTTTTAGCAGCAACTTGCGAAACGTCACTAGCTTGTCACCAAACCGGGGTGTCCGGAGTCAGGAAAACCCTGACTATGAGGAAAAAGCGCCCCTATTTTGTGCATCTCACGCCCGCGTTGACCTGTCTGCTGCGCTTCAGGCAAGCCGCCGACGCATGCACTAATGGCACTCGACTGAGGTTGGAAGGATCTCGCTCAGGTGTTTTTCCTGCTGCACTAAGGTATTGGCCCGATACCACAAAGGCGGGCCAGCACGTAAAGTCACCAGCATGAAACTCAAAATATTGCTCGCAGATGACAACCTGACGTTTCTGACATCGGTCAAAAATGTGTTGGGCATGTTGTCACAGGCGCAAGTGATTGCCGAGGCCCATGACGGCGTGCAGGCGCTGGAAATGGCGACACTGCTGCAGCCTGATCTGGTGTTGCTGGACATCGTCATGCCCGGCATGACCGGGCTGGACGCGGCCCGGGTCATGCAAAACTGGCCCAAGCCCCCAAAAATAGTCTTTTTGTCCCTGCACGACAATATTTTTTACCGCGCTGCGGCGCGCGACCTCGGTGCGGTTGCTTTGGTTGGCAAAGCCAATTTCATGCTGGAACTGCTGCCGGTGATAGCCGGGCTGGCACGCGAGTTTCAGAACAGCGACAACGTCACTTCGGGCAGTGCAGCATGAAATACCTCAATTCATCCAGAGTGGTGCCGGTTTCCTGCGCTTTGTTGGGTTTGCTGGCGGCGCTGGCGATTTTGCTGGCAGGTGGCCTGACGGCTTTGGCAGTCGGTCTGGCGCTGGTTTTGCTGCTGGCAGGTGCGGCACTGGGTTATTACCTGTCGGGCCTTCACGCAGCACAACTGCAGTTGGTGGCCGAGTATCTGGCTGGCCAGGCCGACTTTGCCAATCAAGTGGTGCCGGTCTGGAAAAACCATATTGAATCTTCCCGCAGCCAAATGGAAACGGCGGTCAACGCGCTGTCAGACCGTTTTGGCGGCATTGTTGACAAGCTTGATGTGGCCTTGCGCACCGCCACGCAGGCCACCGACAGTGTCGAGGGCCATGGCACCGACCTGGTGACGATATTTGGCAAGAGTGAAACCGACCTGCGCAGCCTGATCGAGGTGCAGCAAGCGGCCATGAGCAATATGGAAACCATGCTGGCCAAAGTGCAGGGGCTGGACCGTTTTATTGCCGAATTGCAAGACATGGCCAGCGATGTGGCGCGCATTGCCCAGCAAACCAATCTGCTGGCGCTCAATGCCGCCATCGAGGCGGCACGCGCCGGCGACCTCGGTCGTGGCTTTGCCGTGGTGGCCAAAGAGTTCCGCATGCTCTCCAACCAGTCGGGCGAAACTGGCCGAAAAATTGCCGAAAAGGTCAAGGTCATCAGCGCCGCCATTGTCGATACCTGCACCGTGGTGCGCGAGTCGGTGGTGGCCGAAGACAACTCGCTAGGCTCGGTGCACACCACCATTGACCGGGTGATGACCGACTTGCGGGGTGTCACCGATGCCTTCCAGCGTTCCAGCAACCTGCTGCAAGACGAAAGCCTGAGCATTCAGTCTGAAGTCAATCAGGCGCTGGTGCAATTGCAGTTTCAAGACCGGGTCAGCCAGATCATGACGCAGGTCAACAAGAACCTGGATCGTCTGCCAGAGGTGATGCAGGAGCATTGGCAAAGTTATTTGCAAACCCGCAGTCTGCAACCCCTCGATTCGGAGCAAATGCTCGCTGAACTCAAAAAAACCTACGTCATGGCGGATCAGCATGTGATCCACGAAGGCGGCAAGGTTGCGCAAAGCAACACCACGGATATCAGTTTTTTCTAGAGAAAGTGTGTCATGGCAAAACTCATTATGGTTGTTGACGACTCCGCCTCGATGCGAAGGGTGGTCGGCATTGCGCTCAAGGGCGCGGGTTACGAGGTGATTGAAGGTTGCGACGGCAAGGATGCCCTGAGCAAACTCAAAGGGCAAAAGGTGCACATGATCATCAGCGATGTCAATATGCCGGTGATGGACGGCATTGCCTTCCTGAAAGCTGTCAAGCAAATGCCGGCTTACAAGTTCACCCCGGTCATCATGCTGACCACCGAATCAGCCGAAGAGAAAAAGCGCGAAGGCCAGGCGGCCGGTGCGCGCGCCTGGGTGGTCAAGCCGTTTCAGCCCGAACAACTGGTGAGCGCCGTGCAACGGCTGTGCCTGCCATGAGTGCCCCGAATGTTTTGCGCATTGAAGGCGAACTGACGATTTTTCGGGCCATGGAACTCAAGCCCGCCATGCTGCCGACACCGCCGCTTGCAGAAATTGACCTGTCTGGCGTAACCGACCTCGACACCGCCGGGGTGCAACTGCTGATGCTGGCCAAAAAAACCGCTCAGGCAGAACAGCGCGAACTGCGCCTGACCGGCCACAGCCCGGCGGTGCTTGAAGTGTTTGAGCTGCTTAACGTGGCCGCTTTTTTTGGTGATCACCTGGTGATGGACTCGCGTGCCGCCACCGCTGCTGCAAGGAGTTGACATGGATCTTGATGACGCACTGGAGACATTCATTGTCGAATGCCGTGAACTGCTCGAAGACATGGAAACCGCCTTGCTGGCGGTTGAGGGTGCACCAGAAAAAAGCGAGATGATCAACGCGGTGTTTCGCGCCGCGCACACCATCAAAGGCTCGTCGGGCCTGTTCAGCCTGGACCATATCGTGGCATTTACCCATGTGGTGGAAAGCCTGCTCGACCGGGTGCGGGCGGGCAAAATCGATTTGTCGGACAAGCTGGTGGTATTGCTGCTGGCCTGCTGCGACCACATGGGCGCGCTGGTCGAGGGCGTGGCCGCCGGCGAGCACGCCGGTTCACCCGAACTGCTGCAACAAGGCGAGCCGCTGGTGGTTCAATTGCGCACTTACCTGGATGCACCCAAAGCTGAAGTCATCCCGGCCAAGCCCACCCAGTACGTGCCAACCGCCGACACCGAACGGGTGCAGCGCATTGGCGGCGGCGGTGTCAATGCCGACCACTGGCATATTTCGGTGCGTTTTGGCCCGGATGTGCTGCGCAACGGCATGGACCCGCTGTCGTTCATCCGTTACTTGGGCACCATGGGCAAGATCATCGGCATCGCCACCCTGACCGATGCCTTGCCCGGTGCCGAGCAAATGGACCCCGAAATCTGTTACCTCGGCTTTGAGATGGCGTTTCAGAGCCAGGCCGACAAGGCGGCGATTGAAAAGGTGTTTGAGTTTGTGCGTGACGACAGCCGCCTGCTGATTTTGCCGCCGCACAGCCTGATTTCTGAATACGTCAGCCTGATCGGCCAGCAGCAAGGCGAACTCAGCCGTTTGGGCGATATGCTGGTGTTATGCGGCACGCTGACACCGCAAGAGCTTGACATTGCGCTGGATTCGCAGGTTGACCATCCGACCACCCCGATTGGCACCATTCTGGTCCAGCAGGGTTCGGTGCAGCCCGAAGTGGTCGAAGCGGCGCTGACCAAGCAAAAACTGGTCAAGGAAACCGGTGCCGCCGAGAGCCGCAGCATCCGCGTCGATGCCGACAAACTCGACCAACTCATCAACCTGGTTGGAGAACTCATCATCGCCGGGGCCAGCGTCAACATGATTGCGCACCGCTCCAAGGTGATAGAGCTGACTGAATCCACCTCCAAACTCGCCACGCTGGTCGAAGAGGTGCGCGACAGCGCCCTGCAACTGCGCATGGTGCGCATTGGCGCCACCTTTAGCCGCTTTCAGCGCGTGGTGCATGACGTGTCGCGCGACCTGGGCAAAGACATCACGCTGGTGATCGACGGCGAAGAGACCGAACTCGACAAAACTGTGGTCGAAAAAATTGGCGACCCGCTGATGCACCTGGTGCGCAACTCGATGGACCACGGCATTGAGCCGGCCGATGTGCGGGCCGCGCGCGGCAAGCCAGAGCAGGGCACGCTCAAGCTCAATGCCTACCACGACTCGGGGGCGATTGTCATCACGGTTGAAGACGATGGCGGCGGCCTCAAGCGGGATCGCATTCTGGCCAAAGCCCTTGAGCGCGGCCTGATTGAGACCGGCCAGCACCTGAGCGACACCGATGTTTATGGGCTGGTGTTTGAGCCAGGCTTTTCTACCGCCGAAAAAGTCACCAACCTGTCTGGTCGCGGTGTCGGGCTGGATGTGGTCAAACGCAACATCACCGCGCTGCGTGGCACGGTGGGCATTAACAGCGAAGAAGGTGTCGGCACCATCGTCACGGTGCGTCTGCCGCTGACGCTGGCCATCATCGACGGCTTTCTGGTCGGTGTCGGCAAATCAGTCTATGCGATTCCGCTCGACATGATCGAAGAGTGCGTGGCCTATTCGGCCGAGCCGGGCCACGACTACACCAACCTGCGTGGCGAGGTGTTGCCGTTTATTCGGGTGCGCGAGCTGTTTGCCATTCCCGGCACGCCGCTCAAGGGCGAAAACATTGTGGTGCTCAAGCACGCCGGGCAAAAGGCCGGGCTGGTGGTCGATACCCTGCTGGGCGAGTTTCAGACGGTGATCAAGCCGCTTGGGCAAATGTTTGCCCAAAGCAAATGCATCAGCGGCTCGACTATTTTGGGCAGTGGCGATGTGGCCCTGATTCTGGATGTGCCGTCACTGGTGCGCCAGGCCATGGCCAAAGGTGGGCAAGCGTCGCAAGAGCATGCGGTGATGGCGTGAGTTTGACGGGTCGTTGGTTTTTCAATTTTTTAATCGAAGGGGTTTGACATGTTTGCAAATATGAAAATAGGTGTCAGGCTGGCCATTGGCTTTGCTTTGACGCTGGTGCTGTTGATCATGGTGTCGGTCATCGGTGTAACCCGAATCGCGGCGCTAAACAGCGAGGTGGAGGGACTGGTGAAAGACAAGTTTCCGAAATCGGTGCAGGCCAATGACATCATCGATTCTCTCAATGTCATTGCCCGGCGCCTGCGCAACGCCTATATTTACAAGGATGCAGAGGCCCAAAAAGAACTGGACGGGATTCCTGAACAACGCAAAATCATTTTAGACCGAATTGAAAAGCTTGAAAAATCTGTTGTCACTGATGACGGCAAGGCGGCACTGAAGAAGGTGACCGAATCTCGCGTGGCCTATGTGGCGCAGATGGACAAGTTCGTTGACTTGCTCAAAGCTGGCAAGCGGGAAGATGCTGTGGCGCTGCTGGCCGGCGAACTGCGGGTGACACAGACCAACTATATGGGTGCGGTGAATGCGCTGGTCGATTTGCAGACGCAACTGGTAGAAAAATCTGGCAAAAATGCCGAAGACCTGGCCAACTCGTCCGAACGTCTGCTGATCATTCTGGCGGTGGCGGCAGCCATCCTCAGCATCGTTGCAGGTTGGTTGATCACCCGCTCCATCACTGGCCCGACCCGCCTGCTGATGGAGGGTGCCGACAAAATGGCCTCAGGCAATTTTGACTTCAAGCTCGACATCAACAACAAGGATGAAATTGGTGGCCTGGCCAAGTCGGTGGTGGCGATGCAGAGCGCCGTGCAAGCCATGATGGCAGACGCTGCCATGCTGTCCAAGGCAGCAGTCGAGGGCAAGCTTGAAACCCGGGCCGATGCCAGCAAGCACAAGGGCGACTTCCACAAAATTGTGGCCGGTGTGAATGGCACGCTGGATGCAGTGATTGGCCCGCTGAACGTGGCTGCTGGTTATGTTGATCGCATTTCCAAGGGCGACATCCCGCCGAAGATTACCGATAGCTACAACGGCGACTTCAACACCCTCAAAAACAACCTGAACCAGGCCATCAACTCGGTCAACGCACTGGTGGCAGATGCCAACATGCTGGCCAAGGCAGCCGTTGAAGGTAAATTGGAAACCCGTGCCGATGCCTCCAAACACCAGGGCGATTTCCAGAAAATTGTGGCCGGTGTCAATCAAACGCTTGATGCCGTGATCAAACCGCTCAACGTTGCGGCAGGTTATGTTGACCGCATTTCCAAGGGCGACATCCCACCAAAGATTACCGACAGCTACAACGGCGACTTCAATACACTAAAAAATAACCTCAACCAGGCTATTACTTCCGTCAATGCACTGGTGGCCGATGCCAATATGCTGGCCAAGGCCGCAGTCGAAGGCAAGCTCGAAACCCGTGCTGATGCGTCGAAACACCAGGGCGACTTCCAGAAGATTGTGGCCGGTGTCAATCAAACGCTTGATGCCGTGATCAAACCGCTCAACGTCGCCGCCGGTTATGTCGATCGCATCTCCAAGGGCGACATCCCGCCAAAAATCACTGACAGCTACAACGGCGACTTCAATACGCTCAAGAACAACCTGAATCAGGCCATCAACTCGGTCAATGCGCTGGTGGCTGATGCCAACATGCTGGCCAAGGCAGCCGTCGAGGGCAAGCTCGAAACCCGTGCCGATGCGTCGAAACACCAGGGCGATTTCCAGAAAATTGTGGCTGGCGTCAACAACACGCTAGACGCAGTGATTGGCCCGCTGAATGTGGCCGCCGGTTATGTCGATCGCATCTCCAAGGGCGACATCCCGCCAAAAATCACTGACAGCTACAACGGCGACTTCAA
>CAIQOO010000136.1 GCA_903873485.1 uncultured beta proteobacterium
AGCACCGGTGATCATGTTCTTGACATAGTCGGCGTGGCCGGGGCAGTCAACATGGGCGTAGTGGCGATTGGCCGTTTCGTACTCGACGTGGGCGGTATTGATGGTGATGCCGCGGGCTTTTTCTTCGGGAGCCGCGTCGATCTGATCGTAAGCCTTGGCGGTGCCGCCAAACTTGGCTGCCATCACCGAGGTAATGGCGGCAGTCAGGGTGGTCTTGCCATGATCAACGTGCCCGATCGTGCCCACATTGACGTGGGGCTTGGTGCGCGCGAATTTTTCTTTTCCCATTTTTCAGTTCTCCAAAGAGCTAATTCCCGTGTATTGGTTTAATGTTTGCACGATGTTGCTGGATCGCCCCGCACGGGGAAACAGGGCGGCACATCGTCGCAGACAGGGGGATCTAATTAGAAAGCAAATCTAATCAGTTGGGGACAGAGCAAAAATTGCTGACGCAATTTGTTGAGCTGTCCCCAAAAATGTTACTTCGCCCTTGCCGCCATGATGGCTTCAGAGACGTTGCGCGGGGCTTCCGTGTAGTGCTTGAATTCCATCGTGTAGGTGGCACGGCCTTGCGACATGGAGCGCAAAGTTGTCGAGTAGCCAAACATTTCTGACAGTGGAACTTCAGCCTTGATCACCTTGCCGCCGCCGACCATGTCTTCCATGCCTTGGACCATGCCGCGACGCGAAGACAAGTCGCCCATCACATTGCCGGCGTAGTCCTCGGGGGTTTCCACCTCGACCGCCATCATCGGCTCAAGAATGACCGGACTGGCCTTGCGGCAACCTTCTTTGAAACCAAATATTGCAGCCATCTTGAACGCCAGCTCGTTCGAGTCCACATCGTGGTACGAACCAAAATGCAGCGTCACCTTGACATCGACCACTGGGTAGCCGGCCAGCACACCTTGCGTGACGGCTTCATGGATGCCCTTTTCGACCGCTGGAATGTACTCGCGCGGCACCACGCCGCCCTTGATCGCGTCAACAAACACCACGCCCTTGCCCGGTTCATTGGGTTCAATCTTCAACACCACATGGCCATACTGGCCCTTGCCACCGGATTGACGCACAAACTTGCCTTCGGCATCTTCAATGGTTTTTCGGATGGTTTCGCGGTAAGCCACCTGCGGCTTGCCAACATTGGCTTCGACACCAAATTCGCGCTTCATGCGATCAACAATGATTTCCAGGTGCAACTCGCCCATCCCGGCAATCAGGGTCTGGCCAGACTCTTCATCGGTTTTCACGCGAAACGAGGGGTCTTCCTGGGCCAGGCGCTGCAAGGCAATGCCCATTTTTTCCTGGTCAACCTTGGTCTTGGGCTCTACCGCCTGGGTAATCACCGGCTCGGGGAAAATCATCCGTTCCAGCATGATGATGGCGGTTGGGTCACACAGGGTTTCGCCGGTGGTCACTTCCTTCAGGCCAATGCAGGCAGCAATGTCACCGGCGACGATTTCGCTCACCTCTTCGCGCTTGTTGGCGTGCATTTGCACGATGCGACCGATACGCTCTTTCTTGCCACGAAGCGGGTTATAGACGCTGTCGCCCTTGGTCAAAACGCCCGAATAGACTCGCACAAAAGTCAGTTGGCCAACAAACGGGTCGGTCATCAGCTTGAATGCCAACGCAGAGAATTTTTCTGAGTCGCTAGCCTGGCGCACCACCGGAACCTCATCTTCATCCATGCCTTTGACCGGGGGAATATCCACCGGCGACGGCATGAATTCAATCACCGCATCGAGCATGCGCTGCACGCCCTTGTTCTTGAACGCCGAGCCACAGTACATCGGCTGAATTTCGCTGGCGATGGTTCGCGTGCGGATACCTAGCTTGATTTCTGCTTCGGTCAAGTCACCTTCTTCCAGGTACTTGTTCATGAATTCTTCGGATGCTTCCGCCGCCGCTTCGACCATCTTTTCGCGCCACACCTTGGCCAGATCAAGCAACTCGGCCGGGATTTCACGGTAGTCAAACAGCATGCCTTGCGAGGCTTCATCCCAGATGATGGCTTTCATCTTGAGCAAATCGACGACACCGATGAAGTTTTCTTCGGCACCAATCGGAATCACCATTGGCACCGGGCTGGCTTTCAGGCGCAACTTCATCTGATCGACGACCTTGAAGAAGTTGGCACCAGTGCGGTCCATCTTGTTGACAAAGGCCAGACGCGGCACCTTGTACTTGTTGGCCTGACGCCAGACCGTCTCGGATTGCGGCTGCACGCCACCCACAGCGCAATACACCATGCAGGCACCGTCGAGCACCCGCATGGAACGTTCCACTTCAATCGTGAAATCGACGTGGCCGGGGGTGTCAATGATGTTGATGCGGTGCTCGGGCAAGGACTTGTCCATGCCCTTCCAGAAACAGGTGGTGGCAGCAGAAGTGATCGTGATGCCACGCTCTTGCTCTTGCTCCATCCAGTCCATGGTGGCCGCACCGTCGTGCACTTCGCCAATTTTGTGGTTCACGCCAGTGTAAAAGAGCACACGCTCTGTGGTGGTGGTTTTACCAGCGTCAATGTGGGCCGAAATGCCAATATTGCGGTAGCGCTCAATGGGGGTATGGCGAGCCATGATGGATCCTTAGGTGATCGGTATCTTGAAAGACAGCAAGCCGCAGGACGCGACTTGGTACACAGCTCTCAGACTATCCGAAAACTGTGACAAATGATTTAGAAACGGAAATGCGAGAAAGCCTTGTTGGCTTCAGCCATGCGGTGAACTTCGTCACGCTTTTTCATGGCGCCACCACGGCCTTCGGTGGCTTCGAGCAATTCATTGGCCAGGCGCAGCGCCATGGATTTTTCGCCGCGCTTGCGGGCAGCTTCCTTGATCCAGCGCATCGACAGAGCCAGACGGCGAACCGGGCGCACTTCAACTGGCACCTGGTAGTTGGCGCCACCAACACGGCGGGATTTGACTTCAACCAGCGGCTTGACGTTGTTGATGGCCACGGTAAAAGCTTCCATCGCATCTTTATCGGGGTGCTTCTTGGCGATGTGCTCAAGCGCGCCATAAATGATGCGCTCGGCAACCGCTTTTTTGCCACCTTCCATGATCACGTTCATGAATTTGGACAACTCTACATTGCCGTACTTGGGGTCAGGCAGGATTTCACGTTTAGGGACTTCGCGACGACGTGGCATTTTTTCACCTCTATTGCTTCAGTTGGTGTTGTAACAACACCGCGAGAGTTAACAAATAAGACTCTCACTTACTCGACCCGAACCTTGGGTCACTCCGTTCGTTCATTGCGCCACGCAACAAACCAACACCTGTATAAAAAATCGACTGGCTTATTTGGCCTTGGGCCGTTTTGCACCGTACTTGGAGCGCGACTGCTTGCGGTCTTTCACGCCTTGCAAATCGAGCGAGCCACGCACAATGTGGTAACGCACACCGGGCAAATCTTTGACCCGACCGCCACGAACCAGCACCACGCTGTGCTCCTGCAGATTGTGGCCTTCGCCGCCAATGTAAGAAATCACCTCAAACCCGTTGGTCAAGCGCACTTTGGCAACCTTGCGCAAAGCCGAGTTGGGCTTTTTCGGGGTGGTGGTATAGACGCGGGTGCAAACACCGCGACGCTGTGGAGAATTTTCCATCGCCGGGCTTTTGGACTTGACTGTCTCCACCGCACGCCCCTGACGAATTAACTGATTAATGGTTGGCACCTGAGCCTCCTAAATGACTAAACGTCCCTAAACGCTTAAAAAACATGAAAACGTGAAACCCTTCGGAATTCCCGAAAAGCCCTCGACTATATCAGGTCAGGTCTGCCCATCATTTGATCCACAAGCGCAATGCATCCCAGGCGCGTCCCAGCATACCCGCCTGCTCCACTGCTTGCAAAGCCAGCAGTGGCACTTCAGCCACGACTTGCCCGGCACCGCTCACTTTGAGCAGGCCCATTTGCTGACCTTTGGCAATCGGTGCCACCAGCGGCTCGGCGCGCACCACCTCGGTGCTCAGCTTGCCGCCGCTGCCGGCCGGAACGGCCACCACAATCGCCTTGGTCTGACCCAGCGCCACGGTCGATTCCTTGCCCTTCCAGACTGCGGGTGTCACTACCGCCTGGTTGGCATCAAACAGCTTGACCGCATCAAACGCGGTGTAACCCCAGTTGAGCAACTTTTGCGATTCATTGGCGCGGATGTTTTCGCTGGCCGAGCCAAGCACCACCGACAGCAGACGACGACTGCCGACACCCGCGACATCGCGGTGCGCGGTGGCGATCAAGCAATAGCCAGCCGCATCGGTGTGCCCGGTTTTCAGGCCATCCACGGTCGGGTCGCGAAAAAGCAACAGGTTGCGATTGCTGTCATTGGTCGATGGCGTGCCCGCATAGCGGTATTTTTTGATGGCGTAATAGGCCACATAGTCTGGAAAATCGCGCATCAGCCGTGTTGCCAGCACGCTGAGGTCACGCGCCGTGGTGGTGTGGCCTGGCTCGGTCAGGCCTTCGGGGTTCTTGTAGCCGGTCGATTTCAGGCCCAGCACTTTGGCCTGGTCATTCATTAACTGCACAAACCGCTCGACACTGCCGCCGACACCTTCGGCCAGCGCCACGGTGGCATCGTTGCCACTTTGCACAATCATGCCTTTGATCAAGTCCTCGACCGGCACCATCATCTTGGGGTCGATGAACATGCGCGAACCCGGCATCTTCCAGGCGCGCTGACTGACCGGGAAAGTCTGCTTGAGGTCGATTTTCTTGACCCGCAGGGCATCAAACACCAGGTACGCCGTCATCAGCTTAGTCAGCGAGGCTGGCTCCACCGGCAGGTCGATGTCTTTTTGCGCAAGGATTTGATCAGCCGTCACATCCATCAATAAATAGGAGCGTGCGGCAACTTCGGGGGCTTGCGGCGCTTGGGCAGCAACCGACAGGCAGACGGAAGTCAGCAGCGCCAGAAAGATTTTTTTCATGAAAAGTTGATTTGCTTGCCGTCTTGCGGCAAGTTTCCTGTTTGATATAAATAATATAGCTAGCAGCGCTTGCTGGACAAGGGCTAGAGCACAAAAACACCAATTATTTTTATCGGCCCAGATGGGCCGGAGTCAGCAGCCGCTGCACCACTTGACCGCGTTGCAGGTGCGACTCGACAATTTCGTCAATATCGCTGGCATCAACATAGCTGTACCAGACCGCCTCGGGATAGACCACCGCCACCGGGCCGGCCGCGCAGCGGTCCAGACAACCGGCCTTGTTGACCCGCACTAGGGACCGCCCGGCCAGGCCAGCGGCCTTGACTTGGGATTTGCAGCGCTCAAACGCGGCATTGGCATCAAACTGGGCACAACAGGTTTCGCCGTTATCGCGCTGGTTCAGACAAAAAAAGATATGCCGCCGGAAATAACCCTTGCCAGCCTGGCTGTCAGGGCTGGTGTCTGGAGTGGATATGGAATGGTTCATGCCCGCCATTTTAGGTTTTTGGCGGCCTGCTCCAGACCAGACTCAGCAGATACACCAGCGCAGCAAACGGCCATAACCAGCCCAGCCACTGGGCCAGCCCATGAAACCGGATGAAGCGCCCTTGCTCCCACATAAACAGCGTTTGCTCAAAATAGGGGTTGATTGACATCTGGTTGAGCAGGCTCAGGTCAGCCCCCAAAGCCAGCACCGCCAGCGCCGCACTGGCGCGCGGCGGCACCCACAAAAGCGCCATCAGGCCCAGCAAGGCCGTCCACAGCGCAGCTTGCACCGGCGCCGTCAGCCAGATCCAGGCGTGCTCCGGGCCAAAACTCAAGGCGGCACTCAATCCGGAGGCGCCAATACCCAAAAGAGCGAGCCACACCAAAAACCAGGCACGCTTGCTGACTTGGGCAATGATGCAAAAACCCAACAAACCCGGGATCACCAGCCCCAGCACCCCACACAGCCAGGCGGTACCGGATGTCACCGGCTGCAATTCGACCTCACGCAGCGGCAGCCATTCCAGAAACGGGGTGTCAGACAGCAACTCGGCCAAGGCCAGTTCGAGTCGCAGCATCACCTGGCCCAGCCCAAACGGCACGGCAGTTGGAAACAGCAAGGCCATCGGCCACAGCGCCAGCAGCGTCAAGGCACCGCGCGACTCCTCGATAAACCAGTTGGCCCGAAAGCGGCCCCAGCGCTGCAAGAAACCCAGCCGCTCCAGGCTCCAGGCCACCACGGCACCCAGCATGCCGCCTGCCGCATTGAGCAGCAGATCCAGATTCGATGGCACCCGGTCGGGCAGGAACACCTGCAGGCACTCCATCGCAAAAGACAGCCCCGCCGCTGTCAGCGCCGCCGCATAAAAAGCAAAACGCCCGCGATCGGTGCGCAGCGCACTGAGCGCCAGAAAAAAGCCCAGCGGCATATAGCCCAGCACATTGGCCACCACATCAAAGCCGGTCCAGTACCTCGGCAGTGGTGCTGTCAGAAACAGCCACGGTGCCACGCCCTGGGCGCGCCAATGGGCAAACGGATACAGGCTGGCATAGACGATCAGGCAAAAATAAACCTGCGCCAGGGGCCATGCCGAAGTCTTGTGCATCGGCAGCAGCGCTTTCAGAAAGGTTTGAGCACCACCAGGCAGACGATGATCAGCATCAGAATCACCGGCGCTTCGTTGAACCAGCGGTACCAGACATGGCTGTGGCGCTGCTCGCCGCGCACAAACTTCTTCAGCATCACGCTGCAGGCATGGTGATAACCGATGACCAGCGCCACCCCGAGCAGCTTGACATGCATCCAGCCGTTGCCCGGCCCCCAGCCAATGCCATACACCACCCACAGCCAGACTCCCAGGCCAATTGCCGGCAGCGCAATGAGGGTCATGAAGCGCAGCAGTTTGCGCGCCATCAGCAACAGGCGGTCGCGCTCGGCTGTTGAGTCTGCCGGCACCATTGCCAGATTGACAAAAATGCGCGGCAGATAAAACAGCCCGGCGAACCAACTGGCGACAAAAACAATATGAAGAGACTTGATCCAAAGCATGATTTCAGTTTAACTGATCGGCATTGGGGGCAGCGGTTGATGGCATGGCCACGCCGTCTGGCGTGCAGGTCTGGTACCGGCATGTCGTGATCGGCCAGATAAGCCAGGTGCAGCAGCCACCAGATCAAAGAAAATCGTCCCGCCTGAGAGGCTCATCCATGACCCACATCATCTTTTTTGAGAAACCCGGCTGTGCTGGCAACACCCGCCAGCGCGCGGCGCTGATCGCTGCCGGTCACACGCTGGAGCGGCGCAACCTGCTTGCCAGCCACTGGACACCTGACAGTTTGCTGGCTTTTCTGTCACCGCTGCCGGTAGCCGACTGGTTCAACCGCGCGGCGCCGCGCATCAAAAGCGGCGAAATCGAACCCGAGGCGCAGGATGCCGACACGGCACTTGCGCTGCTGATCAGCGAGCCGCTGCTGATTCGGCGTCCGCTGATGCAGCGCAGTGACACCCAAACCCGGCATGTCGGTTTTGACAGCGCTGCGGTCGATGCCTGGGTTGGTCTTGGCACGAACCCTGCTTGCAGCCGTACCCTGGAAGGCTGCGCATCGCCCATCGAGCGTTGTGCCAGCCCGGACTGAATCCCCAGGAAACCACCATGCCCATTTACGACTACCACTGCCAGGCCTGCGGCCACCCGTTCGAGATGCTGGTACGCGCTGGCAGCACCCCGGCTTGCCCGAGTTGCGGCAGCACGGCGCTGCAAAAATGCATCTCAAGCATCGCCCCGGCGGGCAAGATCGAGGCCATCCGCATGGCGCACCGCCGTGTTGCCGCCGCCCAGGGGCACTTTGACCACTACAGCCCGTCCGACAAGGCCAAGCTGCTGCAGGGCAAAAAGAACATTTGACATGGATGACACCGGAGTCGGCATAAGCACCGGCATCACCACCATAGAAGACCCTGCAGCGCCTGCGGCTGACCGCTACCGCAGTTTCAAGGGCATCGACTGTGACGGCCAGGCCAGCCGAATGATGGCGCGCATCGCGTTCCACACCCAGGCTGGCAATGACCGTTTCTGTGCCTATTTCTTTGAGCGTCGCCACGCTCAATCGGGCATGCGCTGTGACGACTTGCTGCTGCTGGCCAGCTTTGTAAATCAAATCCGCGAGTTGTTCGAGACACGGGGCGACGAGATCGCGCTGGCCTGGCTGGATCAACTGGAGAATGAGTGTTTTTGATGCGGGATGGATGTCAGGGTGAATTGGTGAAGCCCGTGTGAGATGGCTTGCACATCCGCCAGCGCTGACCGCAGCTACTTGTTGTTTAGTCTGCCCAAAGGCCCACACCCAAAAGGGTGAGCTTCCAGCAACCTGCCCGCCCTTTTAGGCGACCAGCACAAACTGTGAATGTTGTCAGCGTCCACATTACCCAGCAACAAAACCGGACTGCTGAAAATGCAGCGCAAGAGTTCGGCACTGCCAGACCATCACCAACCGACCATTGCGTGACAGTTACGTTAATTGCCGCCATGCTTGTCTGGTGCGATGGGTATGCTCAAACTTGAACACACCTGCCCGACTGAGCGCATGAATTTAGACAAGTTGCCTACAGATTGCCTACAGGCGACCATAAAACAAAAAAGCCAAGAGGGTTAATCACGTCTAAGTTGTTGATTTTATTGGTAGGCCGTGTAGGACTTGAACCTACGACCAAAGGATTATGAGTCCCAGCAAATATGTGTTTCATTCCGTTGATTGTTGTATGTATAATCTACATAAATCAACAGCTTATGAGAAAAGCACTGTGCAAGTGGACAGCTTAGGTGTTGATTTATATTCACCAAAATGGTGCATTTTAGTCTGTAAATAGTCTGTAAATGGTTTTTCAGTCTGTACGCAGTCTGTAAAAAGTCTGTAAATCAAAAGGATAGCAATCATGGCAAGACCGAGCAAAAGCGCATCAATCGACTACACCGCCGCGCATGAGTTGACGCACGGTTTACTGGAGCGAGCCACCTGCCCGGCTGATACTGCGTTTGTTCTGGTGCGTGATGCCGATAAGAAGGGTTTGCGTTTGCGAGTCACCAAAGCCGGGGGCAAGCACTGGCAGTTTGAAACCCGCATCAAGGGCAAACTGTTTACCCGTGGCCTGGGCGAATGGCCTGCTGTTTCAATCGACAGCGCCAAAAACGAAGCGCACCGCTTGCGTGGCCTGACTGAATCGGGCACAGACCCGCGAGACATTGAGCGCCAGCAAGAGGCCGACAAAGCCAAAGCCATTGCAGACAAGACTGCTGCTGATGCCGCTCAAGTGCAACAGGATGCCGCGCAAGCCCTGACTGTGGGTGAAGTCTGGCAAACCTACATTGACGAGCGCCGCCCGCACTGGGGCGAGTTGCACTACCGAGACCACATCCGCAAAGCGCAAGCCGGTGGCGAGCCGTTCAAGCGTGGCACAGGTACGACCGAGGCCGGGCCGCTGCACCCATTGATGGCTCTGCCATTGTGCGAACTGACCGCGCCAGTGATTGAAGCCTGGGCCGCCAAAGAAGCACAGACCCGCCCGACAAGCGCCCGCCTTGCATGGCGCTGCCTAAAGGTGTTTCTAGGCTGGTGCGCTGAACAACCAAAGTACGCAGATTTGATGCCAGCAAAGAATCAAGCCAAAACCAAAAAGGCACGCGAGAGCCTGGGCAAGGCCGGGGCGAAGTCTGATTCATTGCAGCGTGAACAATTGCCAGTCTGGTTCGCTGCCGTTCGTGACATTCAAAACCCGGTTATCAGTGCCTACATGCAAACCCTGCTGCTGACTGGTGCCAGGCCCGGCGAGGTGATAGCGATGCGCTGGGAGGACGTTAACACCCAATGGCGTGGCATCAACATCAAGGACAAGGTGGAGGGTGAGCGCGTGGTACCGCTGACAGCTTATGTTCAGCACTTGCTGGCAGGTTTGCCAAAACGCAATGAATGGGTTTTCTCAAGCGCCAGTAGCAAAGCCGGGCATATCACCGAACCAAACCACCCACATTCAATCGCTTGCAAGGTGGCCGGGCTTGATGGCCTGACCCTGCACGGTTTGCGCCGTTCGTTCAAGTCGTTGACCGAGTGGCTAGAGATACCCGCCGGTGTAGTCGCGCAACTGATGGGACATAAGCCCTCAGCGACCGCTGAAAAGCATTACACCGTGAGGCCGCTTGACCTGCTGCGAGTTCACCACGAAAAGATAGAGGCTTGGATTTTGGAACAAGCCGGGGTTCAGTTCGACCGCAGTGCAGAGCCGGGCAAGCTGCGGGTAGCGGCTTGATAGACTGGCTATTTCAACAAGGGGATTACCAATGACCAAAGCCAAAAAACCGCAACCAACGCAATGCAGCGTCCCATGGGAAGCTATGAGCGATGTTGACGGGCGAATCAAGTTCTGCGCTTACTGCAAAAAAGAGATTTACCCGGTTCAATCAAAAGCTGAATTCGACCAAGCCATGATTGAATGCAAGTGCGTTTGGTTTGACCATGGTTCAGACACGCCGCCGCTGGAATTCGGCATGGTGCATAGCCACCCAAAACCCATAAAGCTACCGCCCGGTGCAGTGGGTGGAATTGGCCCATGGATACCGCCTGATGGTAAGCCGCTGGTTTGGACTGACTGAGTTTTTGCGCCAGCTAGACACGGACTAATTACCCTGGTTGAAAAGTAGGTTATCCCTGCCTACCTGCTGGCGCATTTTCACTACAGGGGTTTTGTGTAAGGGAGCACATTGATGACAAACCTTCGCGACATGGCACAGATGCGGGCCGCAGTGCATTTTTGTAGCGGCAAACTCGCTGATGCGGGCCTGAGCCTGGAGTACCTAATTGAGCGCGAGCTGAGTCAGCTAGAAATGGAGCTAGACCTTGGCCGCGCGCGAAAAGAAGGCGAGAGCAATGCAGCACGCGGGCGTATCGGATTAGCACAGACACCCGCTCCCGTGGTGGCTGCCAGCGATGGCCCTGCAAAGCGCAGAAACAGAAAACCATCATGGGCAACCGTGGCTTTGCCATACATGAAAGTGCTGTTCGCCGCTGGACATTACAAGTCTGCCGCCGTGTTTTACAAGGCATTGATGCTACGCGCCGGTGAGTCTGATTCACCGTTCAAATTAGTCAATCGTGAACTTTACTGTACCAAGGCCGGGACAACCGTTTCTAATGGTGCTATGGGCAATGCGTGGCCTAAAATCCGAGCGCAGTAGTTCCACAAATTCCACTGTTCAACTGCTAGGCAAAAAGTTGAATTAGTGGGGATTTGATTCGCTATCGAACCTGAATCAACGGGTTTGAAAGTGAAATCATGGAAACACAAACTGCACAACAGTTCACACCGCTGGCGCTGGAAACACGCACCCACATTGAAACCGCGCCCGCTGCATTTAACTTGCTGCGAAAAGAACAGACCCTGCGAATTTGGGCCTGCAAAGAAAACGGGCCGCTGCGCCCAATCCGGGTAAATGGCCGTTTGGCATGGCCGGTGGCTGACATTCGCAAACTGTTGGGAGTGGCAGCATGAGTCGCACCTATTACAACCTGACCAAATTGGCCGCTGCTGCCAAAGCCCATAACTCCAAAGCGCACCTGCATATTGACGGTTTTGGAACTCCCATTTTTTCAATTGGCAATGAAAACACTGGTGCGCGTGAGTTCGATAACTTCGATGAAGCAATGGCATTTTTGGACCCGGCAAGTGTTGCATTTGCTGAAGCGCATCAATGCGCGGCTGACTACCAGACCACCCACGACCGCGCCAGCCAAAAACCAAAGCTTGGTGAAATTCTATATAGCCAAAAGCGCCCGCCAGTTGCCGGTGACATTGACAATTTGCCGTTTTAAGGGAGTCGTCAACATGACCAATTCCCACAAAAACGAAAGCCCGGTGAGCGCCGGGCTAGTCGTAAATATCTCAAAATCTGCTGCATCGATTCTAACCGCCGTCAATCGTTTTATGACGTTCGAGCGAGTGCTGTATGTGTCGGCTTTTGAACTCGCCGCCTGTGCCGTTCTGGTGGCTTGCAAGGGGGTTCTATGAACATACCCGAACAACTGCCGATGTTTGAAGGGCCTGCATTTTGCCCAATACTGCCGCCCGCGCATAGTGGTGCTGAACAAGCACTTAACGACCTGCTGGCGCGTGACTTGACCCAAGTAGATTGGTTGAATGATGGCAAGGGATGGCGACTGAGCGCCGCTATAAAGGAGCTTGACTATCTGGGCTGGGAGCCTGTTTCAATTCGCGTGAAGTGCAATGGCTGGCGCAACAAAATTGCCAGCTATTCGCTACCCGAAAAGGCTAAAAAAGCTGCCGCCTTGATGCGCCAAGGAGGTGCCGTATGAGTGCAATTCAAGATAAAAACATTGCCGTGGCGCTGCTGGCCAATTGGCTTAAAAACCCCATTGGGCCGGATGATGGAGCGCAACCATTTGAGTGGGCTACCCGTGCTGATTTTGAAATTGCCGTGAAGCTTGCGTTAGGCAATCCTGAACTGGCGCATATCTTCAAAATGGCCGCAACAATGATGTTGAACGGGTTCGTTGATGTTGCGCCAGACGAAAGCAACTGGCTAACCGATTCATTCGCCGAGGGTGAGATTTTGGCCGCGTTCGATTTGATGCACGAAGATGATGCCAGCGATATTCTGAGCTTGTTCGACAAAGGGGGTGAACATGCGTAACGACTTCGACCGCGCCCGTGATGCGCTGCAAAGCCTTGACCCAAATTGTGACCGGCCAACATGGGTAAAAATCGGCATGGCTTCGCACGCTGCCGGGCTGCCCTTTGATGACTTCAACGATTGGAGCGCCGGGGCCGATAGCTACAACGCCCAAGCGTGCCGCGCAACATGGCGTTCATTCAAGACCGCGCCCGGTGGTGTTGGTGCTGGTGCCTTGTTTGGCATGGCAAAGGACAACGGCTGGACTGAAGGCACGGCAACACCCAGACCCGCGCCAGCAAGGGCAACCAGACCACCCGAGCCACCGCCCGCGCCGCGCCTGACACCTGCCCAAGTGCAAGCCGTTTTCGACCGGTGCGAGCCGGTACTGAGCCACCACTACATCACCGCCAAACGCGCAGACGGCGTGCCATTGGATAGCTTGCGGCTGGTGCCCAATGACTACCATGTACAGCAGTCTGGCGAGAGCTGGGCCGGGGCGCTGGTTGTCCCAATGGTTCGCCCTGATGGCACGCTGTCGGGTTTGCAGCTTATTGCCGGGCCGGAGCTTGCGGTACGCCTGAAGGCTAAGGGTAAGCAGGTTAAACAAAATCTGTACGGTTCTACCGTTGAAGGCTGGTTTACCGTGGGCACCGTGAAGCCTGGTGAGCCGGTTTATCTGTGCGAAGGTATCGGCACCGCCTGGGCTTGCTGGATGGCTACAGGGGTCGCTGCCGTGGTTTGCTTTGGCTGGGGCAATATCGGCAAGGTGGCAAAGCAATTGCGCCAGAGCGATGCCTCTGCCCGGCTGGTGATTTGCCCTGACACTGGCAAGGAAAGTGCCGCCGACAAAATCGCCGTGGAGGTCGGGGCCGGTGTTGCTGCGATGCCCGAGGGCTGGCCTGACAACAGCGATTTGAGCGATGTTTTTTGTTCGCCTGAACATGGGTTTGACCTGGTGCAAAACATCCTTGACAGCGCCAGCGAGCCACCCGGCCATGATGCGCCGCCTGATAGCGATGCCAGCGAGCCGGGCCGGGCTGGCGATGCGCCAAAGGTTCACCCGCTGGCGCGATTCATTGACTTCGATGGCATCGTGCGCCCGCCTGAGTGGGTGATACCGGGGTTTATCCCGACCGGGGTTGTTTCGATAGCTGGCGCGCCCGGTGTTGGCAAAACGACTGCGCTATTGCCGTTGGCACTGACCGCCGCCGGACTGCATGGCGATGAACTGCTGCCAGTCGAGTGGAGGCATGTTGTCTATGTGACCGAGGATGTTGACCAAGCAAACCGTATCTTGACCGGCATGGTTCATCACTCGAACCTGGGCATCACAATTGAATCGGTGCGCGAGCGCCTGCACATTGTTGAAGCCGTTCGCCTTGACCCTGCATTCGTTGCGACCGCTGGCAAGGTTTACCGTGAGTTGTTCACCCGAAACGTGCAAAGTGTTGAGGTGCTGCCGCTGGTGGTGCTGGACACAAAAAGCGCAGTGATGCAGCTTGAGTCCGAAAACGATAACTCCGAAGCCTCGCGCATGATGGCCTGCTTGAAACAAGGCTTTGCCGGTTTGCCGGTTTGGCTTATCGGGCATGTTGCCAAAGCGAACCTGGGACGGACTGATGTTGCCGGGTTGTCAGCACGCGGGGCCGGTTCTGTCGATGGCGACGGAAACCAGACCATGTATCTTGTTCGCGAAGGTGAGGTGCGTTACCTGGTGCTGGGCAAGGTGCGGTTTGAACCAAAGTGGCGCGAACTGGAGATTTTGAGTCACTGCGCGCAGACCACCGCGCCTGACCAGTTCGGCAACATGGAAACCATCGTGCTTCGCTGGGGCATTGCAGCGCCAGCCCAACAAAGCCGCAAGGAAGCCAGCGAGCAAGCTGCTGAACAACAGCGCCAGCGAGAGGCAACTGCTTTGCGGGGGGATATCCGCGATGCTGTGCAAGTGGCCTGGATGGCCGGTAATCCGTTGAGCCGCGAGGGTTTGAAAGCCAAAATCGACCGCAGAGCGACAGATGTACTTTCTTGCATTGAAAACCTGCTGTCCGAGCGATGGCTGTATGAGGTGCCAGTTCCATCAAAACAACGCCTGCACCCAAACAAGCGTTCGTTTTTCGTGAGTCTGACAACCGAGGAACACGAAGCTGTTTTGGATGGTGGCACCGTTCCCGCTGACAAACTGGTGGTGCCCGCAAGTTGGCTGAAACAGCCGGTTTCATCCATTCCCGAGGCTGGGCATGAATGCACCACAAACGAGGGGTTTGAACATGCTTAAAAGCCAAGTTCATCCATTCCCGTTTTCATCCATTCCTAAGAAAAAAACATTGGGAATGGATGGAATGAATGAAATATTCATGTCCATCCGTATCTTTTCCATTCATTCCGGGAATTGTGGGAATGGATGGGAATGGATGGGAATGGATGAAAAATCCAAGCCTAAAAGGGAGGTGAGCCATGACTGACTTCCATTCTGGTGCAACTGCTTTTGAGCCGCACAATGCCGAATGCCCGAGTTGCGGGGGCCGGTACTTCATGGACGTGCACTGGAAACGGACGTGTCTGAAGTGCTACCTGCAAACCAAGGGCCGCACCGAGTCGCCACGGGTTCAGGTTCGCATCGTGGTGGAGCCGATACCCGCCGATATGCTCAAACGGCTGGTTTACCTGGTGCACCCGGACAAGCACGCCAACAGCGAGGCCAGCAACATTGCAACCAAGTATTTGCTGCAACTGCGCGAGGTCCAACATGGGTAAGCGATTCGCCAGTGTTTGGGATGCCCTGCCTGTTGGCTTGCGTGATTTGATGCCACTGCAAACCGACTGTGAGATTGAAAGCGCCCTGTTTGATGCAGCAAGCGCACTGGCCGGTAAACATGGTTTTGCCCTGGTGCGCTGGGCTGGTGGCTACCTGCTGAAGTCACCCGGCAAGCTGCTGCACTTTGGCACCATTGAAGATGCCGCCAAAGCCGTTCGCAAGTTCGCCAGAAACACGCCTGTGCCGTCTGCTGGCGCTGGTGTTGCCGTTGTCCCTGATTTGCCTGAAAACAGCTTGGGCGCGGTTTTGCGGGTTTGGCCGATAGAAACAATTGATTGGACTTTCATCGCTGAAATTGCAACGCGCGCGCGTGACACAGAAGATGCGGGGTTGTCTAATGAAAAATAACTATCGAACTGAGCCGCCCGCCGTGGACTTGTTCGGCAACGA
>CAIQOO010000137.1 GCA_903873485.1 uncultured beta proteobacterium
ACTGCCGGAGGCTTCATCATGGAAATTGCCATTGTTTTGTTCGTTATTGCCGTCATCTTTGTCACCCGCGCGGTCAAGGTGGTGCCGCAGCAGCACGCCTGGGTGGTGGAACGTCTGGGCAAGTACAACGGCACTCTGACGCCAGGTTTGAGTTTTCTGATGCCTTTCATTGACAAGGTGGCCTACAAGCATTTGCTGAAAGAAGTGCCGCTAGACATCCCCAGCCAGGTCTGCATCACCCGCGACAACACCCAATTGCAGGTGGACGGCATTTTGTACTTTCAGGTGACCGATGCGATGCGCGCCAGTTACGGATCGAGCAACTACATCATGGCCATCTCGCAACTGGCACAAACATCGCTCAGATCGGTAATCGGCAAGCTCGAACTCGATAAAACCTTTGAAGAACGCGACATCATCAACGCCCAGGTGGTGCAAGCGATTGACGAGGCGGCCCTGAACTGGGGCGTGAAAGTGCTGCGCTACGAGATCAAGGACCTGACACCGCCCAAAGAAATTTTGCACGCGATGCAGCAACAGATCACCGCCGAGCGTGAAAAGCGCGCCCTGATTGCGGCATCCGAGGGCCGCCGGCAAGAACAGATCAACATTGCCACCGGTGAACGCGAGGCTTTTATTGCCCGCTCGGAAGGCGAAAAGCAGGCCGTCATCAACAAGGCGCAGGGTGAAGCGGCCTCTATTCTGGCCGTGGCAGAAGCCACTGGCCAAGCCATTGAGCGTATTGCTGCCGCCATACGCCAGCCCGGTGGTGAACAAGCGGTGCAACTCAAGGTGGCTGAAAAAGCGGTTGAAGCTTATAGCCGGGTAGCCAGCGATGCCACCACCACGCTGATTGTTCCCGGCAACATGACCGAGGTATCAGCCCTGCTGGCATCGGCCATGAAGATGATTCAGATGCAAAAATAGCGCCTGGCCCGCTGCATCATCGTCAGCAAGGCTTGGGCAGCAGGCGAATCTGGTTTTCGGTGGAGGCGGTTTTCTGCATGGGCGATTTCAATCGCCAATGGCAAGCAAATTCACCGCCAAAAACACCACCATCAACATGGTGGCAGGTTTAAAAATATTGATGTTTTAACCCTCTAGCGCTTACCGGTATTGGGCTGGCAGCTATCACTTATAAAGCAATTTGCGCAAGCTGCGAGTTTGCCAGATTCACCGCCACAGCAGCCGAGTCATCCGTGTTGGTCAGCAACATACTAATGCCGGTCTTGTCTTCGCTCTTGACAGCCACACCACTGAGTTGGGTCACAGCCCCTGCGCAAGTCTCGGTCACCACGGCATCCACCACCGCTTTTTGCTCAGCACGCAGGCTCAACTGCCCGGCATAGGTGCAGCCGGTAGTGCGGGTACCGGTGATAGCCCCAGAGGTCGCCACTGTCCAGTTCACCGTGCCCGGCCCCAGGCTCGCGCTCCAAGCTCCGGCAAAGTCAGCCAGCGCTGCTGCAGTGTCATAACGCGTCTGGTAAGCCAGGCTGTAGTTCTCACTCAGGCTACCCGTGCTGATGACCCCGCTCAAACTGGTCTTCTCCAGCACCGTGGCCGTCAGGCTGGTGCTGGTGCTGGTGCTGGCGCCCAATGTGAAGCTCTTGCCGCTGGCCAGATAGGCATTACCCTGTACGGCAAAGCTACCCTTGATCACCCGCATGTTGCTGGCATTGCTGACCGATGCCCAGACCTTGCCGTCGGGCAGCGCCACCGCTGACAGGGTGTTGGCAGCTCCTGCCGGGCTGCGCCAGATGCCCTGCAAGCTGCTCACCGAGAGTGTTGGCGTCGGGGTCGGGGTAGGCACCGGATCAGATGCGGGTGATCCCCCGCAGGCGACCAAAGTCAGGGCAAGTGCGGAAGTGCAAAGTGCGTGAGATGTGTTCATGGCGTTTTTATCAGAAAGGTTAAAAGGGTTGATCATGTTCAGAACCAGAAGCCGCCAGCGGGCAACTCAGGCAGGTAGCCGACCAGACTGATCCAGGCATCAGGCGCGTAGCCCACCAGGCTCAACGGTACAAAGCCGGCCGCACCCGGGTCTTCAATGGTGCCGTTGACGGTGTGGTCGGCATCAAACTGCCCGCCATCGGTGATCTGGAAGTCCAGCCGGGTCTTGCCGCCCTCGGTGAC
>CAIQOO010000138.1 GCA_903873485.1 uncultured beta proteobacterium
CGCGGTACATCGTTGGCGTTTAACTCAAAACAATGTGCTTTTTCAGTTGCTGGCCAACCTTGTTGGAGACACCAAAACAGGATTTGGCCAGAACTATCCGCACAAAATTGCATTTTTGAATCGTACAGGTCGCAAAATTTTGAGTTGCGCCACCGACAGCACGGTGTAGCCAATCCGGTTGGCGGGCACTTGTAGCAGGTACTCAAACAAGGCAATGCCCCAACTGATCAGTGCCGCCACCAGCCAGGGCCGGGTGCTGAGTTCCTTCAGGTGGGCGTACCAGGCAAAAGTCATGAAGACATTGCTCAGCGACAGCAAAGCGATGGTGAGCCAGATCGGGCGCATGGTTCAGGTTAGCCCGCAAAGCGGGCAGGGTGGTGATTGAGTGAGCATATTTTCAATTGAAGCATAGCCGATGCCATCGGGTCTTGATAGTATCGATGCACTTCATCAGATCTTTCGCCCGCGCCATGCCACCTGCCCCCAAATGCCCATCCTGTCACGTCCCCATGGCGACCCACAAGCTGGCCAGCGTGGTCGGCGGCTTTGTCGAGCTTGATCTTTGTTACCCTTGCCGGGGCATCTGGTTTGACCCGCAAGAAAACCTCAAGCTGTCGCCGGCGGCGGTGGTCGATCTGTTTCGGCTGCTGCATGAGCACCGCCACGACCATGTCAGCCCGCTGGCCAACAAGCTGGCCTGTCCGCATTGCCAGCGCCTGCTGGCCCAAGGTTTTGACATGGTCAAAAGTGGCCGCTACATCACCTACCGCTGCATCCAGCGCCATGGCCGCTTCAGCACCTTTGCCTCGTTCATGATCGAAAAAGGCTTTGTGCGGCAACTCACGGCGCAAGAGATTGACAGCATGGCGCAGCGCACGGCGGTGATTTACTGCACCAGTTGCGGCGCGCCGGTAGATTTGCGCCAAGACCATGCCTGCCCGCATTGCCGATCGGCCCTGTCGCTGCTGGACCCGCAGGCGGTGGAGCGGGCGTTGCAAGGCTACGCCACCGCCGCCAGCGCGGCCGGCGGCATCAAAATCCCCGAACTTGCCGATGCCCTGGTGATGGTCGAGCGCGACCGCCTGCGGGCCGAGCGCGAAGCCAAGGCCCAGCGCAGCGGCTTCACCATGTCTTCCTCCGATTCATTGCCAAAGACTGATCTGTGGGCCGCCGGGCTGGCGTTGGTCTGGGCGGCACTGAACTGACAACTGCCAGGCCAACGACCGAGATGATGCTTGAGGCTTTTACTGGCATCAACCGTGTAGAGGTCAGCCTGGGCGAGACACGCTGGCACAGCGTGACCCCGCTGAATGCGGTGCAGACGCGAATTTTGACCTTGCTTGGGCTTCCGGTGACGATTTACAAAGGACTGGGCATGAAATCCGAGGAAGTGGCTTGCGAAATCAGCGAACCGTGAGTTGACGGTTTTGAAACTAAAGTGGCAGTTTGTGGAACCACCCAACGCATTGAAGGAGTAACGCAATGGCTACGATTGAATCAAGGCTTGCCAAGCTCGAAGCCGTTTAACAAGCACCAAGGCGGCAGTACAGCGACACCGAACGCGCTGTGCGATACACCTACCTTTTGGCGCAAGGCGAGCCGGATGCCGTCAAGGTGCGTGCGCTGGTTGAAAAGGTGACGGGTGATGACAAGTTTTGAACATTGAGTTACGTCAAAACGTGCTACCCGAAGTCGGCGCTGGTTAGACACACTGTAAACCGATGTGCAGATTCACACATCGACCACCGACCGCGCCAGAATCACCCACCCTGCACGCAAGCCACCGGCCTGGTGCAACTCCCTACCTGCCAGCAAAAACGGCACAGTGACAGCTATTCAAACAATATCAAGATAGCCGTGCTGTATCGGGCATGAATGCTGCTGTCTACATATCCTGTGCCATGCTGAATCAATAGGTGATTGCTATCAGACTTCGCGCCAGAGTGGGCTACAGGCGAAGCAACTACCCATTTTTTTGGGTGGCACCTGCCCGAAGCGGGGTTCACCCGGTTCGACCTGCCAGACCAATACCAGCCGATATGCGTTTTTGCACATCGACCTGGCGCGTGGCTGGCCTGAAAAGTCAGGCGACCTGCCAGACCAAAGCACAGAAAACCCGTTTAGCCATTTTGTGACAATTACGAAACAAGGCGAGCGCATGGCCGGGCCAGCATTACCGGGTAAGCACGCTGCCCGGCAGCGCCAGCACAGAGACCACCCGACTGGCGCATGGATTTGGTACGAAAGCCTGTACTGGTGGCTACATGGAGCGCAAAAACAAAAAAGCCCAGTGAGTTAAACCGGGCTAAGTTGTTGATTTTATTGGTGTCCTGGGACGGAATCGAACCATCGACACAAGGATTTTAAGTCCATGCAAATAAGCATTGACAAGTGTTTATTTGTGTTGATACAATCAATGTAAATCAACATCTTATGAAAAATAAACTGTGTAAGTGGACAGTTTGAGTGTTGATTGAAATACCGCTTTATTTGCTGAATTTGCCTACAGATTGCCTACAGATTTTTGGAGCGCTATAAAAATGAAACCTACCCGAGTTCACCTTACCGCTGGCCGTGTTGAAGACTTCACCTGCCCTGTCGACAAGGCACAGGCTTTTCTTTGGGATACCGACACACCTACCTTGGCGCTGCGCGTGACACCGACAGGACGCAAGACCTACATTTTTGAGGCGAGGCTGAAAGGTTCCACCATCCGCATCAATATCGGCACAAAGGCAGACTGGCCGATTGAAATGGCACGCACCAAAGCGCAAGGGCTGAAGGTTTTGATTGACAGTGGCACAGACCCACGAGAGTTGGAGCGCCAGCAACAGGCAGACAAAGACCAAGCCATTGCCGATAAAGCCGCCGCTGATGCCGCACAAGTGCAGCAGGATGCCGCCCAAGCTGTGACCGTGGGCGAAGTGTGGCAACAGTACATTGAAGCCCGAAAGGGCCGCTGGGGGGCTTTGCACTTGGCAGACCATATCCGCCTGAGTGCCGCCGGTGGTGTTCAACGCAAGCGTGGCGAAGGGTTAACCATACCGGGGCCGCTATACCCGTTAATGACAATGCGCCTGGTTGACTTGAGCGCCAGCACAGTAACCGCTTGGGCAGAACGTGAAGCACAGACCCGGCCAACACCTGCCCGGCTATCGTGGCGACTGCTGCGAGCTTTTCTTACCTGGTGCGCTGAACAACCGCAATACGCGCCGCTGGTGGCTGGCACCAATGCAGCAAAGAACCGCAACACCCGCGAGGCTTTGGGCAAGCCCGGTGCAAAGCAAGACGCATTGCAGCGTGAACAACTGCCAGCATGGTTCGCCGCCGTGCAACAGACCACAAACCCGGCCATTGCTGCATACCTGCAATGCCTGCTGATGACTGGCGCAAGGCCGGGCGAACTGTTGGCACTGCGTTGGACTGATGTAAACATGGCTTGGCGTGGCCTGACTATTCACGACAAGGTTGAAGGCGAGCGCGTGATACCGCTGACATCGTTCGTTCATCACCTGATAGCCGGGCTGCCCAAGCGTGGTGAGTGGATATTTGCTGGCGCTGGTGACCAAGCACTGACCCGCCCGGCAAAGAATCTGAACACCGCCTGCACGGTGGCCGGGGTTGACCATGTTTCCCTGCATGGCCTGCGCCGTTCGTTCAAGAGCCTGACCGAGTGGCTAGAGATACCTGCCGGAGTTGTCGCGCAACTGATGGGCCACAAGCCAAGCGCCACGGCTGAAAAGCATTACACCGTTCGCCCGCTTGACCTGCTGCGGGTTCACCACGAAAAGATAGAGGCTTGGATTCTCGACCAAGCTGGTGTTCAGTTCGACCGCACCGCAGAGCCGGGCAAACTGCGCGCGGTGGCTGGTTGACTTCAATTCAGTCCAACACTAACATACAAGAATCAATATACTCACACCATGAAAGATGTTGAATTTAGGGGTGCCTCGTTGGACGACTTGCGGGGCTTTCCCAAAGCCGCATTGCGCGAGGCCGGGTATCAACTCAACAAGGTGCAGAAGGGATTAGCCCCTGATGATGCCAAACCCATGCCAACTATCGGCGCTGGCGTGGCTGAACTGCGAATATGGGACGAATCAGGGACATTCAGGGTGATGTATGTTGCAAAGTTTGAGGATGCCGTGTATGTGCTGCACTGCTTTCAAAAGAAAGCCGAGCGCACAGCCAAGCGTGATATTGAACTTGCACGCAAGCGATTCAAGGAACTACTCAAGGAGCTTTCAAAATGACACAACGATTTGCCAGCGTGTGGGACGCTATAGAGGACACACCGCAACAGGCCACATGTATGCGAGCACGTTCTGAACTCATGATGCACTTGAGCGAGGTTATCCGTGGCAGTGGCATGAATCAGGATGCTGCTGCTGAATTGTTTGGCGTTACCCAACCGCGCATATCTGACCTGATGCGAGGAAAGATAAACCTGTTTTCGCTTGACACCCTGATTGATATGGCCGCCACGGCTGGTATGCGTCCTACGGTCAAGGTGTCCATGCCCAAGGTAAAGCCGCGCAAACATGCAAGGCGTGAATTGGAAGTCGCATGAATACGCACAACCCCGCACACCCAGGCGAGCTGCTAACCGGCTGGCTTGATGACTTGGGCGTAACCGTGACGGCATTCGCCGCCCACATAGGTATCAGCCGAGTGATGTTGTCGCGCGTGCTGCACGGTCATGCTGCCGTGTCCGCCGATATGGATTTGCGATTGTCCGAAGCATTGGGCACCACACCCAGCGTTTCGGCTAAAATTGAGCCGATTTGCTTCAAATCGGTACATGTAAGTCGTACGGTACTTATATACCAGTGGCTTCTGGTTTTTTCATAGTCGCATCAAGGTCCGCAAAAATGTGGTATGCGTAGAGCCTATCGTAGTCGATCTGTGCTCCTTTCCCTGATCTACCCCGAATAAGCTCTCTCGCTGTCTTGGTGGTGAGATCCAAGATGTTCAGTTTGAACCATGTCGCTGCGTGA
>CAIQOO010000139.1 GCA_903873485.1 uncultured beta proteobacterium
TACTGCGGACTGCCAGTTTGTCTCCAGTTGCTCTCCACCCCGCCTCGCAGCGACGCAGTTACCTTCGACTACAGGGCCTTGGCTTACCCTGACACGGACTTACACCGTGCTAACGTAGCGCCTTCACGGGCGCACAATCCCGCGCTGGTAGCGCATTGGAGAATCATCTTGAGCAAGTGTTTATCGCACACCGGGTGACGTACACCAGGACACCCGTGACCGAGGGCAAACTCAAGCCCGATTTCATTTTTCCGGGCATCGAGTGCTACAGGGATAAAAAATTCGAGAGCAGCCGTTTGACCATGCTGGCATCAAAGACCACCAGCAAAGATCGCTGGCGGCAAATTCTTAACGAGGCAGTCCGCATTCCGCTGAAACACCTGATCACGCTTGAACCCAGCATCAGCCTGAACCAGACCAATGAAATGCAATCCGAGAGAGTGCAACTGGTCATCCCGGCTGCATTGCATGACACCTACACAGCAGGCCAGCGAACATGGCTGATGGATGTGTCCGGGTTCCTGGCTTTGGCGCAGGTCAGGCAAACCACTGGACAGGTTGCACCCAGCATCCAGCCGTCAGCAGCTCTTTGGCCAGCTCCAGCCGCCGGAACATGAATTCGAGCCATTTGGAATGGCGGTAGCTGTCGTCCTTGTCAACAAACCGGTCGTTGTAGATAAAGTCGCGGTTGCCGGTGTTGTAGGGCGGATCAATGTAGATGCACTTGATGCGCCCCGCATGGGTCATGCGCAGGTAGCGCAGGGCATCAAAGTTGTCGCCCTCAATGATCAGGTTGTGCTGCGGGCCAGCGCCACAAGACAGCGCCGCATCCTGGTCAAGTGCCACAAAGTCGTTGTTGACCGACAGGTCATGGTCAATTTGATCGCGTTCCCAGACCAGCCCGAAATGGGGCCGCCGGTCGCGCTCGCGCAGCAGGCGCATAAGCTGTTCGCGCGAATAGTCGTCGTAGTGGTCAGCCATTGGAGGGGATCATCGGGAGGGTTGGGGTGGCTGGCAGTTTATCTTGCGGGCTCTGGCTTTGATGTTGCGGCAATCTGCGTATTCTGGCCAGCCACTTGGGCTGCTTCAAATATTTATGTTAAAAATGCCTCTAGCCCTTATGCAGCAAGCGCTGTCAGCTATCTAATCTATAGTATTTGGCAGTACAGTGCAAGGCGCGGCATTGTGGTTGAAAATACGTCAAGGCCAACATCTTTATGAAATCACATACCCGCAACACTGCGCCGCAAGAGATTGAACTCAAACTGTGCTTGCCAGGTGCCGATCCGGCAGGCCTGGCCAAGCACCTGGCCGGCCTGCCGCTGCTGGCCGGGCGCCAGGCGGTGCGGCTGTCGTTGTACAACATCTATTACGACACGCCAGAGCAGGCATTGCGCCAGCAGCGGGTTGCCTTGCGCTTGCGCCGGGTTGGCAGTGCGGCCAGTCCGCAATGGCTGCAAACCCTGAAAACCGGCGCCAGCGATGCATCTGCGCTGAGCCGTCGCGGCGAATGGGAGACTGCCGTGGCCGGTGCTGCGCTCGACCGGGGCGCGCTCCGGCACACCGCGTGGGCAGACATCGACCCCGACGGTCGTCTGTTTGACCAGTTGGCACCATGTTTTGTCACCGTTTTTGAACGCACCACCTGGCAGGTCGGCAGGCCGGACGGCAGCGTGGTGGAAGTGGCACTGGACATCGGTCACATCGAAGCCGGCGACCGGCAGGCGCCGATTTGCGAACTGGAGCTGGAACTCAAGGCCGGCCAGCCCGCTGCGCTGTTCGAGATGGCGCGTGACATGGCACGGCTGCTGGCGGTTTTGCCGGCCAGCCAGAGCAAAGCCCAACGCGGTTTTCTGCTGGCACAAAATAGCCTTGACCAGCCGCAATATGCCCAGGCACCCCGGCTCAACTTGCAACTGAGTCGCCCCGAGCTGGCCCAGTGCGTGCTGCGCGAGATGTTTGCGCAGTTCACCCAAAACCTCAATTCGCTTGTCACATCGGATGACCCGGAAGTGGTGCACCAGGCGCGGGTTGGCTGGCGGCGCTTCAGGTCCGCGTTGCGCCTGTTCAAGAAAATCCCCGGTGTTGCCAGTGCACCGGCCTGGCCAGAGCTGCAAACGCTGCTGTCTTGCCTGGGCGAATTGCGCAATCTTGAGGTGGCACTGACCGAGACGCTGCCGCCCCTGGCCAATGGTTTTGCGCTGGGGGATGTGCAGCGGGCCGCTTCCTGGCAGGCCATGACAGGCGCATTGGCAAACGCCGTCAGGCTGGCACGCGAAGCGGCACGCAGCGCGTTGCAGCAGCCCGGTGTTGGGGCTAATTTGCTGGCCATGACCGAATGGCTCGAAAATCTGCCCGCCGTGGTGGCAGGCTCCGGGCCAAGGCAGAAAAGCCGGTTGCGCCGCTGGGCCATGCGGCGCATCGTGCGCCTGCTGCAGCGGCTGGAACTGGCACAGCAACAGGCCACCAGCGCGCAGCAGCAGCATCAGCTTCGTATCGTCGCCAAGCGCCTGCGCTACGCGGTTGAGGCGCTGCGCGACCTGTTGCCCCGGCGACTGGCCCGGTTGTGCAGCGAGCAGGCGGTGAGCCTGCAATCGAGCATCGGTGCTACGCGCGATCTGGCGCAAGCCAGTGCCTTGGTCGCCACGCTGGATGTGGATCGCGCCGTGGTGGAATTCATGCGCGGTGTGGTGGCAGGCAGCAGCCTGGTGTCTTTGCCCGGCTAACTGGCATGGCCTGGTGACCACCCCGAGTGATGAAACCGTTTGCCCCAAGCTTGGCCTGTCCTGAGCTTGCCGAAGGGTCGAAGGGCAGGTGGTTCGACCGGCTCACCATGAACGGCGGGGGGTGTTGCTGAATATGGCGTTGGTGGCACCACTCCGAATCCACTGGCGCTCTTTTGTCAGGGATGATCGCCCTGGCACCAACATGGCTGAACTTTAACACCGGCAGGTTTGAGTCTGGCAATAAATTCTTGCATGCCGCGCCTTGACCTAGATATTTTTTCTTTGATCTGCCAAAAAGCCCGGACGGCGCAGCCGCCCATCCGGTTTCAGAGCAGATCCGGCGACTGCACCGTGACCACCCATGTTTCGGTCATGCTTTCCCGCATGCCGTTGCGCAGCCACCAGACCGCACCCTTTTTGACGGGACAGCCGCCAGACTTGAGTTCAATCAACCGGGCAATGGTCTGACCCAGTATGGGTTGATGGCCCACCAGCAGAACCGTGCCGGTGGCGCCAGGCCACTGCACCAGTTCAAGCAACTCGGCCACCGTGCCGCCGGGCGCGAGTTCTTGCCTGATCTTGAACTTGCGGCCCAGTGCCGTGGCGGTTTGTTCGGTGCGGTGCGCCGGGCTGACAAAAATCCGGGTATTGGCGGGCAACTGGCGATCAAGCCAGCCAGCCATGCGTGCCGCCTGTTTTTTACCCTGGGCGGTGAGGGCGCGCGCCATATCGTCAATCTCGGGTGAAGCCTCTTGCGCTTGGGCATGTCGCCATAAAACCAGATCCATATCAGCCACCTTTGTCGTTGTTGGTCAGGAATGCGACCGCGCAGTTTGCCTTGGGCCGCCTGTCAATTGTCCGGTGAAAATAAAAAGCCGGGCGATGGCGGATGTATCAGCCGACAAGCTCCTTGAGCCATTGGCGCAGCACGCTGAAGGTTTGCGCTCTTGGCCCGGCCTGTGACAAGGTCAGGTCATGCATGCCGCCGGTGATGGCCCGCACCTGGATGCGCGGCCCCAGAGCTGGCGACAGGCGTTGAATGTCGGCCACATCCAGCACCGTGTCGGCGCACATGGCATCGGTGCTCCAGTGCGCCAGCCGGGTGCTGCGCTGCGCGTGCAGCACCAGCACCGGGCATTGAATCGACAGTCCACCGGCCACCTCGGCATGGGCGCGGTGGATGACGCGCAGCCAGCCGGCATAAACCGGAAAGCCTGCAATCGGCTTCCACTGCGTGTTGTAGCGCCACTGGCCGTGGTGGTCGGCATGCAGGCTTTGCCCGTACACCACTGTCACGATCGGCAGTGGCAGGCGTGGCAACCAGGCGCCAACAGCCGACAACAGCGGCACCAGCGTGCGGCGCTGCCAGGCCGGCAGATTCATGTCCAGAAACGGGCTGTTGAGCAGCACGGCATCCAGCGCCGACCGGTGTGCGGCGCGATGGGCGTACAGCGCTGCCACCAGCCCGCCGGTTGAATGGCCGCTGAGCAGCAGCCAGTTGATGTTTTCCGGCCCCAGCAGCACCGGCACAGCGGCATCGATATCCTGCAAATACTCGTCGATGTCGCTGGTGTAATTGGGCAACTGGTGCAACTGCATGGCGCGGCCATGGCGGCGCAGGTCGAGTGCATAAAAATGCAGACCGTTCTGGTTGTAAAAGTCAGCCAGGTGGGTCTGAAAGAAGTAGTCCACGTAGCCGTGGATGTACAACACGGCTTTGGCTGACGGGCTGGCGCAGCGTTTGCGAACCAGCACACAGGCAGCCGGGCCGTCCGGGGCGGTGAACCCGCTCAGCGTGCATTGTTCAAAACCTGCCAGCACATCCGGTATCCAGCAACTCTGCTCCATCGGTCTCCTGGTCAGCGTGAAATTGTTGTTCAGCAATGGTCTCTGCTGTGTTGCCGGTCGGCGCATGTTGCGCCGAGGCTTGGGCTTGTTGCCATGATCATGAGGTTCTCTTACCTGACCCGATCATCACGCCCACAATCATCATGAGATTATGCCGCCCACCATCGACGCAGCAATGCAGCTCATCCCGGAACTGGTCAGTGAGCGCAAGCATGATCGCATAGTCCTAAATTGGGACTAAAATGACAAAATGCATTTGGTTTCTGTTCCACCCCTCTTAGCCTTCGCCAGAAAACATCCCGCATCGAAGCAGACTATTCAAACGTGGTGTGATGAGGTCAAAAAGGCGCAGTGGAGACAACCCTCAGACATCAAGACCCAGTTTGCGAATGCCAGCATCTTGAAAAATCGACGGGTGGTTTTCAACATCAAGGGCAACGACTACCGCATCGTGGTGGCCGTGGCCTACAACATGGGTTTTGTTTATGTCAAATTTATTGGCACCCACGTCGAATATGACGCTATTGACGCAGACGCGGTTGAGCCGGATTGAAAGGACGCATGATGAATATTGAACCCATACACACAGAGGCTGATTACAAAGCCGTATTGAAAGAAGTGTCCGCGTTGATCGATCTGGACCCGCTGCGCTTCACGCCCGAGGGTGATCGACTGGAAATACTGGGGTTGATGGTGCAAGCCTATGAAGCCGAGCATTACCCGATTGACCCGCCTGACCCTATCGAAGCCATCAAATTCCGTATGGATCAGCAGGGACTCAAACCCAAAGATCTGGAGCCGATGATCGGGCGACGCAATCGGGTTTATGAAGTGCTCAACGGCAAACGCAAGCTCACCATGGCGATGGTCTGGAAGTTGCACACCGGCTTGGGTATTCCGGCTGAGAGTTTGATTCGTCAGTCCGGCTGAAGGGAGTTTTTGGTAGCACCGGCAGCGCTTGCGTCACGGCGTGCTGCTTCTGGCCGTGCGATCTGCCGACAAAGCAGGGACACCCAGGCTGGTTGTGCCAATCCCTCGGTTCTATGCAAAATCAAGGGCCAGCCCTTGTCAACATTGCGCAAGTAGCTTCACAATAAATAGCGACTGTATAAGCTGTCATCCGTTTTGCAGCCAATGCATCGGGGAATGAGCATCGATAGCCGCAGAGCCTAGCGTCGGGTTTGAGCACCAAACCATTTGGCCGAAAAAGTACGCTGATTTTCATCCGGGGTAGCGAATCGCAGCGTCTTCATGAAATTGACTGGTGGACGGCAGACTGGTTTTCCGACTGTCAGGTTTCATCACTTGACGGCTGCCAGGGATGAGCAACTTGAAGGAGTGACATGGCGCTGTGAGGGTTTGGATGAAGACATCACCGTCACCGTTGCAGCACTTGGGCGGCGTCAAGTACCGTTGCCGCTGGCGGCTTGAGACCCGTTCCAGTCATTCAAGTTGCTAATCTGTCTTCAAGATATAGACTTTCAGATAAATAATTTCCTGAACATGATGAAAAGAGATTTACATTATGTTAATTGTTGTAATTTCATGAGAGCATACAAATGATAGCGTTAACCATTTCCAAAGATATACAAGAAAAGCTACGAGCAAGCATA
>CAIQOO010000140.1 GCA_903873485.1 uncultured beta proteobacterium
ACCACTGCGAGTTCGCACCAATGCTTTTTCGGTCATTTCGGCGCTGCCATTCGCTTTTTAGCGCAAATTCGCGCGCAACGCTAGCCTATGCCCTTGTTTCTTTAGGAACGTCTGGCCCGCTTGCGGGGTTGGGATGCTCA
This sequence comes from uncultured beta proteobacterium, assembly GCA_903873485.1. Lineage (GTDB taxonomy): Bacteria > Pseudomonadota > Gammaproteobacteria > Burkholderiales > Burkholderiaceae_C > Rhodoferax. Next base: position 141 of record CAIQOO010000140.1, read on the forward strand.
AGAGCGGCTGTAAGGTCGAAGATCTGCGCCTGGAGACTTGGGCTCGATTGGAAAAGGCGGTACGGGTTAATGCCTCGGTTGCGGCACGGATCGTGATGCTACGGAACTTGGCCCGAGAGACACCGCAGACACCGGCACTGGAAGTATTGGAGAAAGACGAGGTGGATGCCTTGGTCAACCACTTTGGCAAAGGCAAAGCCATGCATGCCGCAGATCTATCGATCAGTCAGGCGGTGTTGTGGATTGGCCGTTTGGGCGGCCATCTCAACCGCAAAAGGGACGGTATGCCTGGGGTGAGGACGATGTGGCGTGGATTGCAGGCCCTGGCCCTGCTCGTCTCCGGATTCCGCGCTGGCCTGCGTGCCGGCCACCAAATGCTGCTGGAATAATTGTGGGTAATGCTCAGACCTCAAGGGGCTCATGGCAAGCATCGATTTCACGTTCACGGGCCACCGGAGCTGATGATGAGTAAAAAAACCGATAGTACTGGTGAAAAAAACCGATCTTGGCTCAGACCGGTTTCTTGAAATGGCTAAGCTTGATGCAGCACCATTCAGGCGCGAACTATCGTTTGTCGCGATATCTGCGCAAGGCACTGATCTGTGCCGCCATGATGGCGAGTTCGGAGGATGCTTTGGCCAGGTCGATATCGGATTTGGCATTTTTGACCGCTTCTTCGGCAGCAAGCCTGGCTTCGTTGGCTTTTTCGTCGTCCATATCTTTGCCGCGAATGGCGGTGTCAGACAACACCGTCACACAATCGGGCTGGACTTCGAGAATGCCGCCGGCAACAAAGACAAATTCTTCGCCCCCGTCAGCCATTTCAATGCGCACAGAACCAGCCTTGATGCGGGTGATCAGCGGCGTGTGGCGTGGAAAAATGCCAAGTTCGCCGGCTTCGCCCGGCAGGGCGACAAAACGCGCCTCGCCCGAGAAAATCGACTCTTCGGCACTGACCACATCAACGTGGATGGTGTTCATGGTGTTCCTGATCAGTTGGGGGCAGGCACCAGACCGCTTGAACGGCTGCCGTCTGCCCCGCAGGGGTTATTAGATCTTCTTGGCTTTTTCGAACGCTTCGTCGATCGTGCCAACCATGTAGAAAGCCTGCTCGGGCAGGTGATCGCACTCGCCAGCCACAATCATCTTGAAGCCGCGAATGGTTTCAGCCAAAGATACATATTTGCCGGCCGAACCGGTAAACACCTCGGCAACGTGGAACGGCTGCGACAGGAAACGCTGAATTTTGCGGGCGCGGGCCACCGTCAGCTTGTCTTCCGGGGCCAGCTCGTCCATGCCCAGAATGGCGATGATGTCGCGCAGTTCCTTGTAGCGCTGCAGCGTGCCCTGCACGGCGCGGGCGGTTTCATAGTGATCGGCACCGACCACCAGCGGGTCAAGCTGACGGCTGGTGGAGTCCAGCGGATCCACCGCCGGATAAATGCCCAGCGATGCGATGTCACGGCTCAGCACCACAGTGGAATCCAGGTGGGCAAAGGTGGTGGCAGGGCTGGGATCGGTCAAGTCATCGGCGGGCACATACACCGCCTGGATGGACGTGATGGAGCCGACCTTGGTCGAGGTGATGCGCTCTTGCAGGCGACCCATTTCTTCGGCCAGCGTAGGCTGGTAGCCCACAGCAGAAGGCATCCGGCCCAGCAGTGCGGACACTTCGGTGCCGGCCAGCGTGAAACGGTAGATGTTGTCCACGAAGAACAGCACGTCCTTGCCTTCATCGCGGAACGATTCGGCGATGGTCAGGCCGGTCAGGGCCACGCGCAAACGGTTGCCCGGAGGCTCATTCATCTGGCCGTAAACCATGGCCACCTTGGAGTCTTCAAGTTTCTCAAGATTCACCACGCCAGAGTCGGCCATTTCGTGATAGAAGTCGTTGCCCTCGCGGGTACGCTCGCCCACACCGGCAAACACCGACAAGCCGCTGTGCGCCTTGGCAATGTTGTTGATAAGTTCCATCATGTTCACGGTCTTGCCGACACCGGCACCGCCGAACAGGCCGACCTTGCCGCCCTTGGCAAACGGGCACACCAGATCAATCACCTTGATGCCGGTTTCCAGCAGCTCTTGCGAGGGGCTGAGTTCATCATAAGTGGGGGCCTTGCGGTGAATCGAGGCGAGTTTGGCGGAATTGACCGGGCCACGCTCGTCAATCGGGTTGCCCAGCACGTCCATGATGCGGCCCAATGTGGCGGTACCGACCGGCACTGAAATCGGGTTGTGGGTGTTGGTCACCATCAGGCCACGGCGCAGGCCGTCGCTGGAGCCCAGCGCAATGGTGCGCACAATGCCGTCACCAAGCTGTTGCTGCACTTCCAAGGTCAGGGCCGAGCCTTCAAGCTTGAGCGCGTCATAGACCTTGGGCATGTGGTCGCGTGGAAATTCCACGTCAACCACAGCGCCAATGCACTGAACAATCTTGCCTTGGACGTTGCTATTAGTTTGTGTGTTTTCTTGAGCCATTTGGTTTTGCTCCAATAATTTGAATCTTGCTAGGGACCGCGTCACTTATGCGCCGATGGCGGCTGCACCCGAGACGATTTCCGACAGTTCTTTGGTGATGGCGGCCTGGCGGGTTTTGTTATAGACCAGCTTGAGTTCACCAATCACATTGCCAGCGTTGTCAGTGGCCGCCTTCATGGCGACCATGCGCGCCGCATGCTCCGAAGCCATGTTCTCAGCCACCGCCTGGAAAACCAGAGCTTCAACATAACGAATCAGCAGATCGTCAATCACCATCTGCGGATCAGGCTCATAAATGTAGTCCCAGCCGTGCTTCTCACCCGTGACCGCTTCGCTGGCACGGGTTTCTTCCTGCATCTGTGCCACCGACAAAGGCAGCAGCAACTCCAGCACGACCTCCTGGCGCATCGTATTGATGAACCGCGTGTAAGAGAGATAAACCGCATTGACTTCGCCCCTGGCATAGGCATCAAGCAACACCTTGACCGGGCCGATCAGGCGATCAAGATGCGGTCGGTCACCGAGTTGGGTGACATGCGACACCACTTTGGCACCAATGCGGTTGAGAAAGCCCAATCCCTTGTTGCCAATAGCCACCGCTTGGGTGGTCATGCCGTCTGCCTGGGTCTCACGCAATTTGTTGGTCACACCGCGCAATACATTGGTATTGAGACCACCACACAGTCCCTTGTCAGTCGTCACCACAATCATGCCAACGATTTTGGAGTCATTGCGCTTCATGAACGGATGAACATACTCGGGGTTGGCCCGGCCAAGGTGAGCGGCAATGTTGCGCACCTTGTCGGCATAAGGCCGGGCAGCACGCATACGTTCCTGAGCCTTGCGCATTTTGGAGACAGAAATCATCTCCATGGCCTTGGTGATCTTCTTCGTGCTTTCGAAGTTCTTGATCTTGCCGCGTATTTCCTTGCCTGTTGCCATATCAGTCTCCTATCTGTTAAAGGTGACCTTAGGCAAAAGACTTCTTGAAGGCGGCAACAGCAGTGTTCAGTTCGGCCTCAGCGTCCTTGTCCATGGCCCTGGCAGCCTCCATCTTGGCCAGCAGCGCGGCACACTTGTCTTTCAGATAGCCGTGCAGCCCGTGCTCAAACGCCAGCACCTTGGTTACCGGAATGTCGTCAAGGTAACCCTTGTTGACAGCAAATAAGGTTGAACCCATCAGGGAAATCGGCAGCGGGCTGTACTGGGCCTGCTTAAGCAGTTCAGTCACGCGGGCACCGCGGTCAAGCTGTTTGCGGGTGGCTTCGTCAAGGTCAGAGGCAAACTGGGCAAATGCCGCCAATTCGCGGTACTGCGCCAGATCGGTACGGATGCCGCCGGACAAATTCTTGATCAGCTTGGTTTGCGCTGCACCACCGACGCGAGACACCGAGATGCCGGCGTTGATGGCGGGGCGCACACCGGCATTGAACAGAGATGTTTCCAGAAAGATCTGGCCGTCAGTGATGGAGATCACGTTGGTCGGCACGAAAGCCGACACGTCGCCCGCCTGGGTTTCAATGATCGGCAAGGCGGTCAGTGAACCAGTCTTGCCTTTGACCGCACCTTTGGTGAAGTCTTCGACATATTTTTCATTGACACGGGCGGCACGTTCGAGCAGGCGGCTGTGCAGATAGAACACGTCGCCAGGATAGGCTTCGCGGCCTGGCGGGCGACGCAACAGCAAGGACACCTGGCGGTAAGCCACCGCTTGCTTGCTCAAGTCGTCATAGACGATCAGCGCGTCTTCGCCACGGTCGCGGAAATATTCGCCCATGGTACAGCCAGAATAGGCGGCGACATACTGCATGGCCGCTGATTCAGAGGCGGTAGCGGCGACCACAATGGTGTAGGCCATGGCACCGGCCTGCTCAAGCGCACGCACCACGTTTTTGACGCTGGATGCCTTTTGGCCAATCGCCACATAAACGCAGGTCATTTCCTGACCCTTTTGATTGATGATGGCATCAATCGCCACGGCAGTCTTGCCGGTTTGACGGTCGCCAATGATCAGTTCGCGCTGGCCGCGACCGACCGGCACCATCGAGTCAATCGACTTCAGTCCGGTTTGCATCGGCTGGCTCACCGACTGGCGGGCGATCACGCCAGGGGCAACCTTTTCGATCACGTCGGTCATCTTGGCGTTGATCGGGCCTTTGCCGTCGATCGGCTGGCCCAGAGCATTGACCACGCGACCTTTGAGTTCGGGGCCGACCGGCACTTCCAGAATGCGACCGGTGCACTTGACGGTGTCGCCTTCGGAGATGTGCTCGTAGGAACCCAAAATCACTGAGCCGACTGAATCGCGCTCCAGATTCAGGGCCAGGCCATAGCTGGGCTGACCTTCGGCATCGGCGGGGAATTCGAGCATTTCGCCCTGCATTACGTCCGACAATCCATGGATGCGGACGATACCGTCAGTCACGGAAACCACGGTTCCCTGATTGCGAATGTCGGCGCTTGCAGACAGGCCTTCAATACGGCTCTTGATCAGCTCAGAAATTTCTGCGGGATTGAGTTGCATGACTCTTTCCTTCTTTCGTTAATGGGGCCTGTGCCAGCCTGGGGCTTGCGCCTCAAGCCGTCAAAGCCATTTTCATTTGTTCCAGACGGGCTTTGACAGACGTGTCAAGAACCTCGTCACCCACCACCACACGAATGCCGCCGATCAGTTCGGGCTGCAATTCGACAGACAGGTTGAGTTTGCGCGCAAAGCGTTTCTCCAGCGTGACAGCCAGGCTGGCCAGCGTCACGCTGTCAATCGGAAATGCGCTATACACCACCGCATCAGAGGTGCCGCTTTGGGCGTTCTTCAGAATGCGGAACTGCTCAGCGATTTCGGGCAAGGCAGTTAACCGCCCGTTGTCAATGACGGTGCGCAAAAAGTTTTTGGCTTTCTCGGGCAGGGCTACTTTGGCCACGCCTTCGATCACCGCAAACACCTGTGCGTTGCTGACGTTGGGGTTGTCCGCAAATTGTTGCAACTGCGGGTTGCTTGCAATCGCTTGCAAGGCCTCGACCCAGACTGCCGCACCATTAAGGTCGGATGAAGTCGCCTTGAACAAGGCTTCAGCGTAAGGGCGAGCAATGGTGGCGAGTTCAGCCATGGTTGTCCTCTTACAGTTCGGTCTTCAAACGGCCAAGCAGGTCAGCGTGGACGGCAGCATTGACCTCTTTTCGGAGAATCTGCTCTGCGCCCTTGACCGCCAGTGCAGCCACTTGCTCGCGCAATGCCTCGCGCGCCTTGACAGTCTGCTGCTCTGCTTCAACACGGGCGGCAGCAATGATCTTGTTGCCTTCCTCGATTGCCTTTACCTTGGCTTCTTCGACCATGGCCTGACCACGGCGCTCGGCATCTGCCAGGCGGGCGGTGGTCTCGGTGCGCGACTGAGCCAATTCAGCTTCCACGCGCTTGTTGGCACTGGATAACTCGGATTTGGCTTTGTCGGCAGCCGCCAGGCCATCGGCAATTTTGCTGGCGCGCTGGTCTAGCGCAGATGCAATGGGCGGCCACACGAACTTCATCGTGAACAGCACCAGCAATGCGAAGACGATAGCTTGCGCTACCAGAGTTCCATTAATGCTCACTGTAATCTCCTAGTGCAATGTTGGCAGCCAGGAATTACTTGGCTGCAGCGGCAGCAAGAGCACGAGCGATTTGAGCCAGGAACGGGTTGGCAGTGGCGAACCACAAGGCGATACCGGTACCGATAATGAAGGCTGCGTCAATCAGGCCAGCCAGCACAAACATCTTGGTTTGCAGTTCGCCCATAAGTTCTGGCTGACGGGCTGCCGCTTCAAGGTATTTGCTGCCCATGATGCCGATACCGATACAGGCACCTAGTGCGCCCAAACCAATAATGAGACCAGCAGCCAGAGCAGCAAAACTAATAACTTCCATGATTGACTCCTAAATGAACTAAAAAAAAACAAAGAAACGAAAACAAACCGAAAATCAACGCGCAAGATCAATGTGCATCGTGCGCTTGTCCGATGTAAACCAAAGTCAACATCATGAACACGAAGGCCTGCAACAAGATGATGATGATGTGGAACACCGCCCACGCCCATCCCGCCACCACATGCAGCAACAGCAACATCAGGCTACCCGGCTCGGCAGAGAAGGCCCAGGAGCCACCCAGCAAGGCGATCAGCATGAACACCAGTTCGCCCGCATACATATTGCCAAACAGCCGCATGCCGTGCGACACCGTCTTGGCCGTAAAAGAGATCAGTTGTTCGGCCACATTGATTACACCGAGGATGAGCGCAAAGATCGGATTTTTGCTGGTGCCAAACGGGGCCGACACCAATTCATGTGCCCACCCGCCAAGACCCTTGATCTTGATGTTGTAGAACAGGCAGATCAAGAGAACCGACACCGACAGGCCCATGGTGATCGACAGATCAGCCGTTGGCACAACCCGCAAATAGGCGTGGCTTGGATCGTGACCAGCAGCGCCGTAGATGCTTTCCCAAATTTTGGGCAACAGATCAAGCGGCAGCAAATCCATCGCGTTGAGCAGAAAAATCCAGACAAATACGGTTAATGCCAGCGGAGCTACCATTTTGCGGCTGGTGGCGTTATGCACAATCGACTTGGCTTGGCCATCGACCATTTCCAGCAATATTTCGACGGCGGCCTGAAAACGTCCGGGTACGCCGGCGGTGACGTTGCTGGCTGCTTTCCAAAGGAAGAAGGTTCCGACAACACCCAGCAAGATGGAGAAAAACAGGGAATCGATATTGAAGACAGAGAAGTCAACGATCTCGGTCTGTGGCTTGTTTTGCCAGTGTGTCAGGTGATGAACAATGTAGTCACTGGCTGATGGCGCGTGTGCTTCTGCGGACATGGTTAATTCTTTTTCATCTGTTTTAGTTTAGGACGCATCAACAGCGCCACCCAATAAACCTTCAGGGTTACCACCAGACCCATCAGCATTGCCAACCAGTCCAGTTCTGCAACCAACTTTGGTGCCGCAACAAGCATTGCGACGCTTACACCTATCTTGACGGCTTCCCATACAAAAAAACCAAACCCGGCGGTCATGGCATTGATGGACGAAAACTGACTCATCAGGCCCCGCGCAAACAACATTGCCGGAATCACGACTGCCAGCGCACCGTATGCCACCGACCAAGCCACCGCTGGCTTTGCTGTCAAAACCCAAGCAAGCAAAGTAGCCGACAGAGCTACGAAGATCTGGAGCCTGATCACTCGCCAGGGAGAGATCGGCGGCTGAAGTTCCCGCAGCGCTTGCGCCTCTTGCTTCGTTAACCGCTTGAACGTCGATGCTTCAAATTCTTCAGCATCAAAGTCATTCAGTGGCGCAATTATCGGCATCTCAAATTACACGCAGGTTACACGCGTCGGCTGTCAACAAGGCTTGCATTATAGGAGTCAACGATGACAAAAATGGCATTTATGCTGCACTGCGATAATTCTGTTTCCAGCCACCAGCGTCAGCCCCATCACCACCATTTTTCTCATGGCAATCGTCAACAAACCATCTGACAAACCATCATTGATCCAGTACCCGTCGGCTTTTCCGATCAAGGTGATGGGACTCAAGGTTGATGGCCTGGTAGCCGCCATGACAGAAATTGCCCGCCAGTTTGACCCCGACTTTGATGTCGGCAGCCTTGAGCTGCGCGACAGCAAAGGCGGCAAATACCTGGGGCTGACCCTGACCATCACCGCCACCAGCCGTGCCCAACTCGACCGGCTTTACCAGACGCTGTCAAGCCATCCGATGGTCAAGGTGGTGTTGTAGCCATGACCCAGGCTCAACCATTGAAACCGCAATTTTTGGGCCGCGTGGACTACCTGCAAAGTTATGCAGCGATGCAGGAATTTACCCATAAAAGATGCCTCCAGCCCCTGCAGGACGTGCCTGACGAGCTATGGATTTGCGAGCACTCTCCGGTTTTCACGCAAGGCCTTGCGGGCAACGCCGAGCATATTTTTGCTGCCGCCGGCATCCCCGTGGTGCAAACCAACCGGGGTGGACAAGTGACCTACCACGGCCCCGGACAAGTGGTGGCATACCCGCTGATTGACCTCAAGCGCGCCGGCTATTTCATCAAGGAATATGTCTTTCGCCTGGAAGAAGCGGTGATCCGCACACTGATGCATTTTGGCGTGACCGGTCATCGGGTGGCGGGGGCGCCGGGCATTTATGTCCGGCTTGATGACCCCGGCTCGCACGCGCTGCTGCCACAGCGGCCAATGAACTCGCAGCCCGGTCGCCCCAATTTTGACGGCCTGGGCAAGATCGCGGCGTTGGGCATCAAGGTCAGCCGCAACTGCACCTACCACGGTGTCGCGCTCAATGTAGCGATGGACCTCGAACCCTACTCGCGTATCAACCCGTGCGGCTACCCTGGACTGCTGACAGTCGATCTTTTTACAATCGGGGTTAACGCCAACTGGGAAGATGCTGCCCAGCTTCTTGGCCAAAAACTCGCGAGCTACCTCGCCCCCTGACAACGCACTGGACCCCCATGAGCCAACACCCTGCCCCCGCCACCCTCAACCCGACGGTGCGCGAAGCCCAGTCGCCAGAGGACTACAACCCCTTGGCCAAGCAAAAGGCTGCTGCCAAGTTGTCACGCATCCCGATCAAGGTGCAACCCGGCGAGATTCTGCGCAAGCCCGAATGGATTCGCGTCAAGGCTGGCAGCCCGAGCACCCGCTTTTACGAAATCAAGGATGTGCTGCGTGCCAACAAGTTAATCACGGTATGTGAGGAAGCCAGTTGCCCGAACATTGGCGAATGCTTTGGCAAGGGCACGGCCACCTTCATGATCATGGGCGACAAATGCACCCGGCGCTGCCCGTTTTGCGATGTCGGCCACGGTCGGCCAGACCCGCTCGATGCCGACGAACCGGTCAACCTGGCCAACACCATCGCCCAGCTCAAGCTGAAATATGTGGTGATCACCAGCGTCGATCGCGACGACCTGCGCGATGGCGGTGCCGGGCATTTTGTCGCCTGCATCCAGAATATTCGCCAGCTTTCGCCACAAACACAGATCGAGGTGCTGGTGCCCGACTTCAGGGGCCGCGATGATCGCGCACTCGATATCCTGAAAACAGCACCACCTGATGTGATGAATCACAACCTCGAAACCATTCCCCGCCTGTACAAAGAAGCCCGCCCCGGCTCGGATTACCAGTTCAGCCTGAACCTGCTGAAAAAATTCAAGGCCCTGTTTCCCGAGGTGCCGACCAAAAGCGGCCTGATGGTCGGCCTGGGCGAAACCGATGAGGAGATTCTGACCACCATGCAAGATATGCGCGCGCACGGCATCACCATGCTGACCCTGGGCCAGTACCTGGCACCGTCGGCCAGCCACCTGACGGTCAAACGCTATGTGCATCCGGATGTCTTCAAAATGTTTGAGGCCCAGGCCTACGAGATGGGTTTCAAACATGCCGCCGTCGGGGCGATGGTGCGCTCCAGCTACCACGCGGACCAGCAGGCCGGCCACGCGATGGGCAGGACAACCCCTTGATTGATATTAATATAATAGCTGTTAACGCAATGGATACAAGGGCTAGATGCTTTTTTTATGCCTATTAACCAATCCACTACCGGCCTCTGGCTGGATCTGGCCTCACTGGTGCAGCAATGCGATGTCAACACCTACGCACGCGGCCTAGAGCTGTACCGCCGCCAGAAGGTGCTGAACCTGTCGATTGATCCGCTGAAAGACTATTGGCTGTTGACCGGCGATGTGCAGGGCGGCGCACGCTACCCCTACGAACTGACGATCGAACTCAAGCGCAGTGCCAATGGCCGGGTGCTGGAGTGGGACAGCGACTGCACCTGCGAGGTCGGTTACCAGTGCAAGCACGGCGTAGCGCTGATGATCAAGGCCGCTTACCAGGGTCTGTCCCTGCTCGAAGGCCGGGTGCCGCACACCGTTTTCCTGCCACCCTCGCCACAGGCACTTGAAGCCCAGCGTCAGGCCGAGCAGGAGCGCCGCCTGGCCGCCGAGCAGCTCGAAGCCGAAAACCAGGTGATGCGCTGGCTGGCAGAGCTTGAGCGCAACGGCCCCAAACTGCCGCCCGAGGCCGAACCCGGCCAGCCACGCCAGTCGGCCCCCGTTATCAAGCACGAAAATTTTTTGTACCTGCTGTCGGTTGCCAGCCCGACCGGCCCGAATCCGCGCCTGGATATGGAAGTAGTGTTGACCTACCGCAAGCAAAACGGCGACTGGGCCAAGACCAAACCGCTGAAATTCCAGCCGGATCGGGGCCAGCCGACCTTTGACCAGGCCAGCGATACCGACCGCGATGTGCTGCAACTCATGCGCGCCATGCCCAGCAGCGCCAGCAGCTATTACTACTACGCCGGAGTCAAGAACAGGGTCATGATCGACGGCAAATTTGGCGTGCAGGCGCTGGAACTGGCCGCTAGCACCAGCCGCCTGTTCATTGGCAATGGCAACAGCCAGCCGGTGCTGCCGGTGCAGTGGGGGCCGCCGCTGGCGCTGCAGTGGGACTGGAACGAAGTCAGCCAGCCCAACTCGCCGGATGCCGCCTGGGTGCTGCGCCCCAAGCTGGGCGCGCCCCATGTCCGGCTGTGCCTGAACAACCCGCTGCTCTACCTCGATACTCAGCGCGGCCTTTGCGGGCTGGTGCAGGCGCAAGGCATGAGTCCGGGCCAGGTAGCGGTGCTGCTCAAAACCCCGCCGCTCAAAGCCGAGGCGCTGAAAAAACACCAGGCCGAGCTGATCCGGCAACTCGGCGCGCTGCCGCTGCCGCCGGTGCTGGAGCAGCTCCCGACCCTGACCGGCATTGCGCCATTGGCCTGCCTGCACCTGAGTCCGGTGGCCCCCGAAAACGTGCCTGCTGACGGCCTGATGCTGGCCAAAATGACATTTGACTATGACGGCCACCGGGGCTGGTGGGTCGGCTTGGGCCAGACCGTGCTGATTGAAGATACAGCCGGTCGGTGCCTGCTGCAGCGCGACCCGCAGTCCGAACTCGATGCCATCGTGCGGCTGTGCGACCTCGGGCTGAGCTTGGATGGCCAGAGAACTTTCAACATTCCGGGCCGGTCATCGCAGCAGCTCTGGCTGCACTGGGCCGATACCGACTACGCAGCCCTGCGTGAAGCGGTGTTTGAGCTGACCGTCGATGACAGCCTGAAGGACTGGATCAGCCACGCCGACACGCTCGATGTCCGGCTGCAAGGGCAAGGCGACGAAGACGATGATGAAGGCGGCGGCGAAGGTGCCACCTCGCCCTGGTTTGACTTGTCGCTTGGCATGGAAATCAATGGCGTGCGCCATAACATCCTGCCCTGGCTACCCGAGCTGATTGCTACTGCCGCCGCCCACCCGCTGGATCCCGAAACCGGTCTGCCCGAGCTGCCCGAATTCATTTATCTGCCCTCGCCCCAGGGCGGCTTTGTCCGCCTGCCGACCGAGCCGCTGAAACCCTGGATGGCAGCACTGCTGGAACTGGTCGGCGACCACGACTTCAGCGGCGACAGCCTCAAGCTGTCGCGCTTTGATGCGCTGCGCGCCACCGCCTCGCTGGGCGAAGGGGCAGTCTGGGCCGGCAGCAGCCACCTGCGCGAGATGGTGCAGCGCCTCAGCGGCAAAACCGAACTGCCCGAGGTGGCACTGCCCAAAAGCGTCAACGCATCTTTACGCCCCTACCAGCAGCAGGGCGTCAACTGGCTACAGTTTTTGCGCGAATACGACCTGGCCGGCATTCTGGCCGACGACATGGGGCTGGGCAAAACGCTGCAAACCCTGGCCCATATCCAGATCGAAAAAGACGCTGGCCGCCTGAACCGGCCAGCGCTGGTGATTGCCCCGGTCAGCCTGATGGGCAACTGGCGACGCGAAACCGAACGCTTTTGCCCCGACCTGCGCTGCCTGGTGCTGCACGGCAAAGACCGCCACGAACTGTCGGGCAGTATCGCCGAGCACGACATCGTCATCGCTCCCTATTCGCTGCTGCACCGCGACCGCGAACTCTGGCTCAAGCTCAAATGGCATCTGGTAGTTCTGGACGAGGCGCAGAACATCAAAAACGCCAACACCAACGCGGCCCAAGTGGTGACCGAACTGCACACCCGGCACCGGCTGTGCCTGTCGGGCACACCAATGCAAAACCACCTGGGTGAAATCTGGAGCCTGTTTCACTTCTTGATGCCGGGCTTTCTGGGCAGCCAGAAAAAATTCACCGAGATTTTTCGCAATCCGATTGAAAAACAGGGCAACCCCGAGCGACTGCGCGAGCTGCGCGCCCGTGTCACGCCCTTTATGCTGCGCCGCACCAAGGCAGTGGTGGCGCACGAACTGCCGCCCAAAGTGGAAACCGTGATGCGCGTCGAACTGTCTGGCAAACAAGCCGACCTATATGAAACCATCCGCTTAGGCATGGAAAAAACCGTGCGCGAAGCCCTCAACACCAAGGGTCTGGCCAAGTCGCAAATCACCATCCTCGATGCCCTGCTGAAACTGCGCCAGGTCTGCTGCGACCCGCATCTGCTCAAGCTTGATGCAGCGAAAAAAGTCAAGGTCTCGGCCAAGCTGGAGCAGTTGATGGAAATGCTGCCCGAAATGCTGGGCGAAGGACGGCGGATTTTGCTGTTCTCGCAGTTCACCAGCATGCTCAGCCTGATTGAAGACGAGCTGGTCAAGCGCGGCATCAAATGGGTCAAGCTCACCGGCCAGAGCCAAAAGCGCGACGACATCATCACTGAGTTCACCAGTGGCAAAGTGCCGCTGTTTCTGATCAGCCTGAAGGCTGGCGGTGTCGGGCTGAACCTGCCGCAGGCCGACACCGTAATCCATTACGACCCCTGGTGGAACCCGGCAGTAGAAGACCAGGCCACCGACCGCGCCCACCGCATCGGCCAGACGCAAAGTGTCTGGGTGGTGAAGCTGGTGGCGCAGGGAACGATTGAAGAGCGTATTCTGGCGCTGCAGGAGCGCAAGGCGGCGCTGGCAGAGAGCATGTACAGCGGCTCGGTTGGGCGCAAGCAGCCGCTGTTCTCTGAAAGCGATCTGGCAGAGTTGCTCAAGCCACTCTCTGTTTGATAGCTGGCTGCGCTTGTTCCACGGGGGCTGGAGGGTGATTTGGCTTGTATTTTTCGGGTGATAACACTACGACCAACTGCTCGACGCTATTTCAACGATGAGATTTGACTTGGTTCGGTTCGCAACAGACCCATAAGAGTCGCCCACCACAGGTAGCTTTCCGGTTGTTCAGTTCGACTTCAGTCAGAAACCGTTCGCGGAATTTGACGACGCGCCCAAGGCGGTAAGCGAGTAAAGTCACATGCGGACACTCGGCGAACACCGGGGTAAGCGCGAAACTGCTTCCATCGGGCCAGCCGATATCAGTGCAGCGACCCTCCTTGAAAGACCTGCCTACCGTGAACTGCTGACGGTACCCCGTTGGCCAATGGACAAATGCCGGACTGAAACATAGACATCTGTTTACATCAGGTGGCTCCATAAAACCTATGTGGCACGACCTGGAAGTTGCGCCATGGCTTGCACAGAGATGGACCGTAGGTCGCCCTTTGGAGGGGCAGCATTCAATGGTATCTCCTTTAAAATGCACTAAGATCTAAAACTTCATCTAAACTGTCTTTTATATCGAGCTAGAAAAATTGCATTCATACGGTATCATGAAAGCTCAAGACTTACGATCCGATCTAGACGCTATTTCACAGCAAATGGGAAGTGGCGTAGAGCATGTGCTGATTAACCGGCTGCTAAACATCATTGAGTCCATAGCTGCGGAAAATGAGGCGCTAAAAGGCGAAGTCCAGGAACTTCGTGATGAGAACAATCGTTTGAAAGGTGAGCAGGGAAAGCCCGATATCAAGGCTAACAAGAAGAAAGCGCAAGACATCTCAAGCGAGGCTGAGCGCAAGCAAGCCGAAGCGGACGCAGACCTGGCCGCAGGTATCGATGAGGTGGATGTCAAGGGCAAGAATAAGCGCAATCAAGTGAGTACGTTCACCTTTCTTGATGACCTTCATTTTTGAAATTTTAGATACGAAATTAGCTTCTAGCGCTTGCCTGGCTTGCGTGAGCAGCTATTAATTTCTGCAAAACTGGGCCGCTGCATGCACTGCTGGCGCTGGTTCGGTTTCGTCCTCGGTCGCCAAGACGCTGCGACTGCCAGGAGAAGTAGGTAAGCATTCAGTTTCTTGCACCAGACGCAAGCTGCTACGGGATTTCTCGTTCAAGGCTGCATGCCTTGATGTCGTACTCATCAAAGACACTCTCGACCACGCCGTAGGGTGGGCCATTCAAGTCTCGTGGGTCGGTGGAGACATACTTTGTTTCGATCCGCTTGGTCTTGTCATTTGGATCGGCTTCAGAGCGGTCCACTTCGCGAGGTTCCAGGCTGATTGCCACGACCACACGTGTTCCGGTATCGGTGCAGCGCCAACGCTTGATGCCGCACCAGAATTCGAGTCCGATGGAAAAGTCGCTGTGTTGCATGTGGGGAGTGCGTGTGATGCCTAACGCTGGAGTTAAGCCTCGACGCGTAGCGCCGTCGGCCTGAACGACTTGTTATGCGGCACCTGTTGCCTGCTGAAACAATGGAATATGCTGCCCAACGGCCTCATGTGAAATGAAGCAGCCAAATAGTGTTGCTTGTGAGGCATTCCGTTGTTGAAATGCCTCTGGAGCCAATAGAACCGTATCGAAGTCCGTGTATCCGCCATAGCGCGAGTTACCGATCCAATGGGCTGCTCGGTAGGCATACATCTCTGGCTGCAGGTCAGTGAACTTACCTGCCCCCACTTTGTTCTCAATGTGGATGCCGAGTAACTGACCATCTTGGTCTGATACAACAAGGAGAACATCTGTTTCAGACTGGCGCTTGGTTGTGATGCATTCCCCGGTATTTGGATCGACACCAGGGAAAGGGTGAGCACCCCAAGGGTGATTTGCGCGACAGCTAACAAAGGTTACTCTGCAACCAGAGAACTTGCTGTGCGAAACGAGCCAATCCACGAATGCGGGATTACGTTCCAGTTCCGCAGCTAGCGCTGCCCTGTACCCTCAAATAGTTCTGGACAAAATCGTAAATTTTGTTTATGCTGCGTCTATGCACCAGCAAAACCAAATCAAACTAACTCTCTGCCGACCTGACTCACTCGATGTCGTGCGTCGTGAACTCGACAGCAAC
>CAIQOO010000141.1 GCA_903873485.1 uncultured beta proteobacterium
CGAGATCGGCAAACGCCTCGATTTCCTGATCCAGGAACTGCACCGCGAAGCCAATACGCTGGGTTCCAAGTCTGCCGCGCTGGAGCTCACGCGCATCTCGGTCGATATGAAGGTGCTGATTGAGCAAATGCGCGAGCAGGTACAAAACATCGAGTAGCGCAGCGCAAGTCCTTTCAGAGATTTCGCTGAACATGCGAAAACGGCTGGCTGACAAACATTCGGCCACGGCACAGCGCTGCGATACATTCGCCTGATCGCGTTCAAACCCCTGATGGCAATGGCACTGACTTAAGAGGTTCCCGTTCGGGCTGAGCTTGTCGAAGCCTTCGAGAACCCTTCGACAAGCTCAGGGCGAACGGGAGAATTTGGCAAGCAATTGTGCTTAAGTCAGTGCCATTGACCCCTGATGGAGATTTCGGCCCATGCCAAGCAGCAAAATCGCTTTCACCTCCTGCGCGCGATACCAGAAAAATCAGCCACAGATCGGCTGGAATGCGATTGAAGCGGCCGACCCGGACTATCTGTTGCTGCTGGGCGACCAGATTTACATGGATTTCGGGCTGTGGCCGTTCAGCCGCGAGTACCAGGGCAAGCCCAAACAGTACACGGTTGAACAGTTCGCCACGCTGATGCGCCAAAAATACCGGCAGCAGTGGAGCGAGCCAAATTTCAGCCGGCTGGTGGCCCGCATGCGCGCCAAGAACGGCTTTTTTGGCATTTGGGATGACCATGACTTTGCCTGGAACAACGCCTATGGCAATGACCCAACGCTGGCAGCCGGGGTGCACCTGGCCGAAAAACGTGACATTGCCCGAAACCTGTTTCACGAGTTCATGGCCTGCGCGCCGCAGCCACCGGAGATCTATGGCTTTCACGACACCGAACTGGCGCGCCTGATTTTTCTGGATAACCGCTACCATGCCACGCCGCTGGGCGTGCTGCACCCGGCGCTGATGGGCCAGCAGCAGATGGCGTTTCTGGCCAGGCATCTGCAGCATGACCGCCAATACACCTTGATCTGTGGTGGCCTGACGCTGCTGCACAGCGCCGAGAACTGGTCAAAGTACACCCAGGAGTTTGCCCAGTTCAAACAGTTGATTGCGGGCGTGGCGCGGGTGCTTTACCTGGGCGGCGACATCCACAAAAATGCTTTTGGCGCGCCATCGGCAGACGGCAGGCCACCCTGCTACGAGATCATTTCGTCGGGTCTGTGCGTGAACTACCTGGGCTTGCCGTTTGAGTTTGACCGTCGGCGCAACTGGACACTGCTGGAACTCGACCGGCATGCGGTGCAGGTGCATCAGCACGACAAAAGCGGCATCACCCGTTACCGGATTGACCAGGCCAGTTGGCAATGTGAAGCCCTGGGCCGCGAACGCCGCGCCGCCTGAGGCGGTCAATCGGCCTGGAATTGGGCGGTGTTTTTGCCACAGCGGTGAATAGACTTGGCCATCAAGACCACTCAAAGCATCGGTTAAGCATCGGTTAAGCATCAATAGAACTACCATATTTATAGCTAGATACGCTTGTTCCATAAGGGCTAGAGGCCAAATTGATGGGTAAACAATGGCGATCAGGGCATCACTCGGGTTTGGTCCTGCAGAAGCGTCTTCAAGGCTTTGAAGCTTAGCCAGCCTTGTCTTTGGGCATCATGCGCCAGACTTGGGCCAGCAAGCCCGTGGGCACAAACGCTGTCCACTGACCTTCCGGCTGCGCCAGCCGGTCGGCTACCACCGCCAGCACCAGGCCATTAAAACCCAGCCCGATATGGCTGCCCGGCACCCGGATGTTTTCGTGCAGTGCCGGGTCGCCGTCAATGGTCGCCTCTTGCGGCGGCACCACCCCGTCACCCAGCGAATACAGGCAACTGGTTGGAATATCCAGGCGGCGGTGTTCGCGCAGCGCCTTGGCACGCGGTGCCATGGTGTGGGCGGCGGTGCCCATGCGGTGCGACACCAGCCGGTACAGTGCCCGGACGGCGGCAGGGGACTGGCTGCCTTGCTCATCCATGCTGACCGGGCTGCCCAGGGTGATGACACTGCGCACACATTCGAGCGCGTTCTCGGCACCGTAGAGCGAAAACACGCCGCCTAAGCTCCAGCCGATCAGGCTCACCTTGCGGCCGCTAATGTGATGCAGGTAGCGTATTTTTTGCGGCAAGGCGCTGGCATGCTTGCTGCGAAAACCCAGGTTGCGCCCAAGCCCCCAAGTGTGGACGTTGTAACCCTTGCGCTGCAAAAAGGCTTTCAGCACAAACAATGATTTTTCATCGGCCATGAAACCCGGCAACAGCAGCACCGGATGGCCGTCGCCAGGCGGTGCCTGCAGCAGCAGCGGCAGCGACATCGGCAGCATGGCAGCCTCAAGAAAAGCGCGCGGCTCCAGCAGCGAATGCAATAAACGCGGCGAACCGGTGTGGCGATGGCGGGCAACTTTGGCAGGTGACAACATGATGCGCAGGCTCCGGGTTAACGTGAAACACAACCATTCGTGCCGGGCTTGGCTTGGCCTGTCCTGAGCATGCCGAAGGGTCAAAGCATCGTCTCGGCAGAAAGGCCCTGCGCCAAGCTCCGGGCGAACGGTTTCATTATTTGGGGTGGACGCCGGAATTCAAGGCGTTCAAAGTTGTATTCCCAGGGTTTTAGTGGTGCAAAAGCAGCTTTCATTTTACGACCGCTGCCTGGACCAAGAACCCCTGACAAGTCATCTGCGGGACTTGCGATCAAGCCTTTACTCACTATATTATTAGTAGCTATCAGCGCTTGCTGCATAAGGGCTAGAGCATGATTTCTTGTAAATTATCTGGTCACGCACCGGGTGCTGCAACTGCCTTGTTTAGAGGATTGGCTTTAGCCGGGCCAACTGCCTGCCATCCTCGCTTACAATAAGTAATTAATCAATTACTTTAGCTCTCATGCAAGTGTCCGGAAAACTCCCCAAGCAGCGCACCGAAGTCCGCCAGGCCAGCCTGGTCGGGGCGGCGCTCAAGCTGGCAGCACAGCGCAGCCCGGCCAACATCACCACCGCCGACCTGGCACAGGCAGTGGGCATCACGCAGGGCGCGGTGTTTCGGCACTTTGCCAGTAAAGAGGATATCTGGCTGGCGGTGCTGGACTGGGTTACGCTGACCCTGATGGGCCGGCTGCAACATGCTGCCGAACAAGCGCCCGCCATCGCCGCGCTGCAGGCGGTGTTTTTCGCCCATGTCGATTTCGTCACCGAGCATCCCGGCGTGCCCAGGGTGATTTTTCAGGAGCTGCAAAGCCCGGATGACACGGCACTGAAGGCACGGGTGCGCGGCCTGCTGCAGCAATACCGCCAGTTGCTGAGCCGCCTGCTGAGCCAGGCGCAGGAACAAAAAACCATAGCACACAACACAGACCTGCAGAGCGCTGCAGTGCTTTTTATTGGTTCCATACAGGGCTTGGTAATGCAGTCGCTGGTGTCTGGCGATGTGGCCGACATGGCGCGCCTGGCCCCCGGCGCGTTTGCCATCTTGTGCCGTGGCCTGCAGGCCCCAAACCCTCTTTGATGCAGAAAGCATGTCGATGAAACCCAACCTTTTGTTGCTGCGGCGACTCGCTATCGGTGCTGCGGCGCTGGCCCTGGTCGCCGCCGTCGCCTTTGTGTTTTTGCGCACCGGGCCGCTGGCCCCGATCAAGGTCACCGTGGTGCAAGCCAGCGAGGGCCGCCTGAACCCGGCCATTTTTGGCATTGGCACGGTCGAGGCGCGGCGCGCCTGGATGGTCGGCCCGACTGTGGCCGGGCGGGTGCTGCGCGTGACAGCCGATGTGGGCGATGCCGTCAAGGCCGGGCAACTGCTCGCCGAGATAGACCCGGTCGATCTGGAGCAGCGGCTGGCGGCACTGGATGCTTCACTGGCACGCGCCGACAGTGCCCGGCAAGGTGCCCAGGCGCAGGTCAGCGATGCGGTCGCGCGGCGTGCGCTGGCGGCAGCCAATACCCGGCGCAACCAGGACCTGGCGCGGCAAAACTTCATCAGCGCCGGTGCCCTGGATACCCGCCTTCAAGAGCAGGCCTCTGCCGATGCGGGCTTGCAAGCCGCGCAGGCCAATCTGGCCGGGGCCGGCCAGGATCTGACCCGGCTGAAAGCCGAGCGCGCTGGCCTGGCGCAGCAGCGCGGCAACCTGCGCCTGCTCGCCCCGGCCGACGCCGTGGTCACCAGCCGCGATGCCGAAGCCGGCAGCACCGTGGTGGCCGGCCAGGCCGTGTTGCGGCTGATGGATCCGGCCAGTTTGTGGGTCAGGCTGCGGGTTGACCAGGGCCGCTCCAGCGGCTTGACCGCCGGGCTCAAAGGCGACATCGTGCTGCGCTCGCAACCCCAGACCGCTGTGCCCGGACAGGTGGCACGGGTTGAACTGCTGGCCGATGCGGTCACTGAAGAACGTATTGCCCAAGTGGCGTTTACGCACATGCCGCCTGGCATCTCGATCGGCGAAATGGCCGAAGTCACGCTGCAACTGCCTGCCACCGCACCCGCCTTGCTGCTGCCCAATGCCAGCGTGGTGCGGCAACAGGGGCAAACCGGAGTCTGGCGGCTGGTCAACGACAAACCCGAATTTGCCCCGGTGCAACTCGGCATCAGCAGCCCAGACGGCCAGGTGCAGGTGCTCAAGGGATTGAACAAGGACGACCGTGTCATTGTTTACAGCGAAAAAGCCCTCAAGGCCGGTGCCCGTGTCAAGCAAGTTGACGCACTGGTCAAGACCGGAGCCACGCCATGATCAGCCTGGCCGGGCGCGACATTTTGCATGGCTGGGGCAAATTTGCCCTGACCGGTCTCGGGCTGGGCTTGCTGATTGGCGTGACGCTGTCGATGGCCGGCATTTACCGCGGCATGGTCGATGATGCCCAGGCGCTCTTGAGCAACAGCGGCGCCGACCTGTGGCTGGTGCAAAAAGACACACAGGGCCCGTATGCCGAAGCCTCCAGCATCAAGGACGATGTGGTGCGCAGCGTGCGCGGCATGCCGGGTGTCGGTCGGGCGGCCAATGTCACCTACCTGACGCAGCAGGTGCAAAAGGCCGGTGGCTTCGAGGTGCGGGTGATGGTGGTGGGCATCGAGCCGGGCCAGCCGGGCGAACCGGGCTATCTGCTGGCAGGCCGGCACCTGACCCGCAGCCACTACGAGGCCGTGGTCGATGTCAAGACCGGCTTTCGACTTGGCGAAGACCTGATCGTGCGCCGCCACAGCTACAAGGTGGTGGGCGTCACGCAGCGCATGGTGTCCTCGGGCGGTGACCCGATGGTGTTCATGCCGCTCAAAGACGCGCAGGAAGCGCAGTTTTTGAAAGACAACGACGCCATCGTCAACGAGCGTGCCCGCACCAGCGCCAACCCGGCGTTTAACCGCCCCGGTGTGCCGGGCTTGCTTGATGCCGTGCTGGGCTTGCAAGCCAGCAGCCACAACGTCAACGCGGTGCTGGTGCAGTTGCAGCCCGGCTGGTTGCCTGATGCCGTGGCCGAGCCGTTGAAACGCTGGAAACATGTGCAGGTGTTCACCCGCGCCGATATGGAGGACATTCTGGTGGCCAAGCTGATCGCCAACTCGGCACGGCAAATCGGCATGTTTCTGGCCATTTTGTCGGTGGTCAGCGCCGCTATTGTGGCCTTCATCATCTACACCATGACGCTGGGCAAGCTGCGCGAGATCGCCGTGCTCAAGCTGATTGGCACGCGCAACCGCACCATAGCCGGCATGATCTTGCAGCAGGCACTGGGGCTGGGGCTGATCGGCTTTGTGGTGGGCAAGGTGGCCGCCACCGCCTGGGCACCGGTGTTCCCGAAATATGTGCTGCTGCTGCCGCAAGATGCGGTCATCGGCCTGTTTGCCACGATGCTGATCTGCGCACTGGCCAGCACCCTGGCGATTCGCGTGGCCCTGTTGGTGGACCCGGCGGCGGCCATTGGATGACCGCATGAACACACACCAAACTGCCACTGGCGGCATCCTGATCGAAGGCCTGCGCAAGGTCTATGGCAAGGGGGACAGTGCGGTTGAAGCACTCAGAAACATCAACATGTCGGTGGCACCCGGCGAGGTGGTCGGGCTGGTCGGGCCTTCCGGCTCCGGCAAAAGCACCCTGCTGAAATGCCTGGGCGCCATCATTGAGCCGACCTCGGGGCGTATGACGCTGGGCCTGGATGTGATCTACCACAACGGCTGGAAAGTGGCCGACCTGCGCGCGCTGCGGCGCGACCGCATCGGCTTTATCTTTCAGGCACCCTACCTGATCCCGTTTCTGGATGTGACCGACAACGTCGCGCTACTGCCGATGCTGGCCGGGCAGCCCAATCCGCAGTCGCGGGCGCGGGCGCTGGAACTGCTGGCTGCGCTCGATGTGCAACACCGAGCCAAGGCACAACCCTCGCAACTCTCGGGTGGCGAACAGCAACGGGTGTCGATTGCCCGGGCGCTGGCGAATCGCCCGCCGGTGATCTTGGCCGACGAGCCAACTGCACCACTCGACAGCGAACGCGCGCTGGGGGTGATGCGCATCCTGAACCAGATGGCGCGCCAGGCACACACCGCCATCATCGTCGTCACCCACGACGAAAAGATCATCCCCACCTTCAAGCGGATTTACCACATCCGCGATGGACAAACGGTAGAAGAAACCGGTCAGGGTCGTTCGCTGGATTGATGACTTGACCGAATGACCGAATGATCGCTGTCACAGCGAGGCCAATCCGCATCCGTCAAAATACCCCATAATCATGGGTATAAATTCATGTTGTTAAAAGTGAGATGAATGATGAGCAAAGCAAAAATCGGATTTGAGGTGGATGCACAAGACCTGGCCAACGCCAAGGCATTTGTCGCCAGGCATGGCGGGTCGTTGAACAAAATGGTGTCGGCACTGTTTGCATCGCTGGGCCAGGATGAAAAAGATCGCACTCCCGCCATCGACCCGTCAATGCGGGTTTTGCTTGACGTGTGTGCGGCAAAAATATCCATCATGGATGCCGCCCGTCAGCTTGAACTGCCAGATGCTGGCTATGTGCTGCAGCGACTGGCCGAAGCGGGACTGCCGTTACCCCGGCTCGCGCAAGCGGATGTCAACAGTCAATTGGCGCAGGCTCAGGCGGCACTCGATGAGTGTCTGATGGCCCCTGAGCCGGTTGGCAAGAAACGTGTGCGACTGACCAAGCCAGCCGCCACGACATGAGTCGATTTCTGATTCCTGACTCTGGCCCCCTGTTTTCTTTGGCGGCAGGAAATTTGCTGGGCTTGCTCACGCATTTTCGGATCGGCATCACCGATATCGTTCGCCAAGAAACCATTGATCAAGGGCTTCAACCCAACGCGTCAGCAGAAGCCCAAAGTCTGCAGGCTTACTACAACGCCAATGCAAACAACATTGAAACCTTTACCACCCAGGTGGGAACCACGATCAACGCCTTGCGCACGGCCAACCCCGACTACCAGACACCGCGCAACATGGGAGAGTTGTCGATCCAGAGTTTGCTGATTGACTGGCAATTGCGACGCACCGGCGCGCCACCGGTTATCCTGTTTGAGGATGCCTGGTTCATGAACCATGCTGCCGGGCTTGCCAAGCCTTGCACACTGCTGAGCACCCAGGCGCTGTTGGGCTATGCACAGTCAAAAGGCTGGATTAAATCTGCAATGCTGGCCAGGCAGGCTATTGCACGATGCAGACCCTTGGCGTACCAAGACCATGTCTCTCTGGTCATGGACAAATCGACACCATTTGGCTAACCGCCGGTCGGACCAAGCCTAGAAAAAATAATCGTGCGCTTTGCTGCCATTTCCGCTGTGTACCGGCACCCGGCGGACCGGATTGAACGGCCCTCAGGCAGGGCCGCCAGCGTACAGCCAGGCTTGGTCCAGCAGCCGCTCGCCGGCTAAGCGCATGGCGATGTCGCGGCCCAAACGCAGCAAGCCAGTGGCATGAAAAATCTTGCCGTTGCGGATGGCACGCGCCTGCACCAGGGCGTTGCGCTGCCAGCGCTGGCGGGCATAGTCCTGCAACAACGCGGGCACATTGGCAAGGGCACTTTGACTGCCCGGCCCCGGCGCAAACACCTGGCCTGCTGCCAGCACCTGGGCCAATGCAGCGGCATCTTCGATCGCCATGGCGGCACCTTGCGCCAGATAGGGCAGCATCGGATGTGCCGCATCACCGAGCAGCGCCACCCGGCCCCGGGCGTGCTCAAAGGCGCCGACCATGGGTGGGCGAATGCTCAGGGGCCACAAGCGCCAGTGGCCAATGGCGCCAATCAGCTCATTGAGCGGCGCACAGGTGGCCGCCAGCGCATGCTGCAAATCCAGCGCATTGGCGCTGTGATCCCAGTTTGACATGTCACCCTGGGCCTGGCCCTGCACAATCGCCACCACATTGAGCCAGGCACCGGCGCGCACCGGGTACTGCACCACATGCAGTTTTGGCCCGAGCCAGACGCTGACCTGCTGGCTTCGCAGCGGTGGCGGCAAGTCGCTTTGCTGCACCATGGCGCGGTACGCCAGGTGACCCGTTGGCCGAGGGGTGCCGTCGGCCAGCAATTGCTGGCGCAACCCGCTCCAGCCGCCATCGGCTGCCACCAGCACATCGCCAGACACCCGGCTTTCATCCAAGAGCTGCAGATCAACGCCGCTTGGGGTCTGCAACACACCCAGCACGGCACTGTTCAAATGGAGTTGCACATCGGCGCGCTGGCGCAGTGCTTGCACCAGCAAGGCATGCAAATCAGCGCGATGAATGGTGGCATATGGTGCGCCATAGCGCTGCAATGCCACCTCGCCCAGACGCAAGCTGCCCAGCACCGACCCCGACAAGGCGTTGCGCACCTGCAAGCGCTGCGGCAGCGCCATCACCGCTGCCAGTGCGTCTTGCAGGCCCAGGCGGTATAGCACTCGCATGGCATTGGGGCCGAGCTGAATGCCGGCACCCACCTCGGAAAACTCGGTGGCTCGCTCAAACAGGGCCACGGCGCCACCCGCGCACGCGCAAGCCAAGGCGGCAGTCAGCCCGCCGATACCACCACCAACAATCAATAATTTGCTCATGAAACTGCTGGCGTTGCCGCCGCTTCTGTTGGCCCGATTGTGGCCACCCGTCGCTTCATCAAGCTGACAGTTCAGTGAACCGGCAACAGCACCAGCGTGCCATCGCCATTCCGGCCAGATCAGGGGGCAGCGACCGCCGGCAGCAAGGCGCGAACATCTTGGTGCCATCGCAGCAGTGCTGCAAAGTAATATTCCCACACACAGCCGTTGCAGCCGCGCCCGCAACAGGTGGTGGGCACAATGGGCGGCGGGCGCAATGCCGTGTCGAGTTCAATGCCGTGACACTGCGCAAGTTGGCACAGGTGCGCGACCAGCGCCTGCGCCGTGGCCAGATCGTGCGGGGGTAGCTGCGTCGGGTCGTTGCGGTCAGGGTCAGGTAGATTCATGAGCCATGAATTGTCCCCCCATCTGGCCGACTGCTGCGCACCCTTGCCGAACCGGTCGTCCAGCGTCAATCAGATCCCGGCGCAGTCGGCTTTATCGGTCGGCACCAAGCGTTCTACACTCTGCCTTTTTGTCAAATCCATTCAACCAATGACCTACTGCGTCGCCATCAAACTCAATGCCGGACTGGTTTTTTTGTCCGATTCCCGCACCAACGCTGGTCTGGACCAGATCAGCACTTTTCGCAAGATGATTGTTTATGAAAAGCCCAATGATCGCTTCATGGTGCTGCTGTCGGCGGGCAACCTGAGCATTTCGCAATCGATTCGTGAAATTTTGCAAGTAGAGCAACTCAAGGAACATATCGACAGCGAGCCGATCACCATCTGGAACGCCAGGAGCATGTTTGATGCGGCCCGGGTGCTGGGTGCGGCGATCCGCCATGTGTATGAGCGTGATGCCGACTCGCTCAAGCTCGCGGGTGTCGATTTCAATGTGTCGCTGATTTTTGGTGGCCAGATCAAGGGCGAAGGCATGCGTCTGTTTCAGGTCTATTCGGCCGGCAACTTTATTGAAGCGACACCTGAGACACCCTACTTCCAAGTGGGCGAGTCCAAATATGGCAAACCGGTGCTCGACCGCGTCATCACCCCCACCACGCCGCTCGATGAAGCCGCCAAATGCGCGCTGGTGTCGATGGACTCGACCCTCAAATCGAACTTGTCGGTCGGCCTGCCGCTTGACCTGGTGGTCTATGAAGTCAACCGGTTCCAGACCGACAAGGTGGTGTGCATAGATGAAAACAACGCCTATTTCAAAATGATGCACAACAATTGGGGCACCAAACTGCGCGAGGTGTTTGACAGCATCGAAGACCCCACTTGGGACGACGGCAAAACCGAGGTGCCGCTGATCCAGCCACCCGGTCGCAGCCTGCCGCTGAAAAAAATCAGCAACCCTGACGAGAAATTAATCTAACTTGCATGGCCTGATGCCCACCCCAAAATAATGAAACCGTTCGCACAAATACGCCCGTTCGCCATGAGCTTGTTCGCACAAATACGCCCGTTCGCCCTGAGCTTGTCGAAGGGCCTTTCTACCGAGACGGTGCTTCGACAAGCCCAGCACGAACGGCGGTGTTGCACGTTCATATTTTTTGCGGCTTACTGTGACTCAGGCCACCCAGGCCACGCTGCCGCTCCAGGCGGTGACCAGTACCACCAGCCCAAACACAATGCGGTAATAAGCAAAACCGACAAAGCTGTGGGTTGATATAAAGCGCAGCAGCCAGCGGATGCACAGCCAGGCACTCAAAAACGACACCACCAGCCCGACACCAAACAACGGCACATCGGCCATCGACAGCAAGGCGCGCTCCTTATACAGGCTGTAGGCGCCGGCGCCGATCAGCGTGGGGATCGCCAGGTAAAACGAAAAGTCGGTGGCCGCCTTGCGCGATAAACCCAGCAGCATGCCGCCAATGATGGTGGCGCCGCTGCGGCTGGTGCCGGGAATCATTGCCAGGCATTGCACCAAGCCAACTTTCAACGCATCCATAGTGGTCATCGCATCGACATCCTGAATGCGCGCCACGGCGGGGTCATTTTGCTGGCGACGCTCGGCCCACAAGATGATGAAGCCGCCGATGATGAAAGTGCTGGCCACCACCACCGGGGTAAACAGATTCGCCTTGATGGCCTTGCCAAACAACAGCCCCAGCAGCACCGCCGGAAAAAAAGCAATCGTCACATTCAGGGCAAAACGCTGCGCCTGTCGCTCAGTGGGCAGCGCCAGCACGGTGTCGCGAATCTTTTGCCAATAGACCAAAATCACCGCAAAAATCGCCCCAGTCTGGATCGCAATGTCAAACACCTTGGCTTTTTCATCGTCGAAACCCAGCAGGGCACCGGCCAGAATCAGATGCCCGGTACTTGATATGGGCAAAAACTCGGTTAACCCCTCCACCAGGCCCATCACCGCAGCCTTCATCAGCAACACAATATCCACGCTAGCTCCTTTATCGTGCGGGCAATTATCGTTATAGCCCGGCTGACGGCATTTGATGCCCTGTTTTGCGCCGCTTATTGCTCAGCCGCGCACCACAATTTTGAATCCAAGGCACCAAAAAAAGGCCGACAATCCGGTTCGCCGGTCAATTTGTTCCACCTTGGAGCGTGACCAATTGGCAAAATAAAAATTTGTCGTCGATTGGAAAAAAACCATGTTGCTCAAGAGCGCAACCGCGCTGGCTGAAGCGCTCAGACGCTGCGAAAGTGAGCCGATTCAACACATCGGCGCCATCCAGAATCACGGTGCCTTGCTGGCCCTGGATGATCTGTCGGTGATTCAGGTGGCCAGTGCCAACCTGGCTGATATTCTGGGCATCGCGGCCCAGGACGCGCTCGGACAGTCGGCCCTGACGGTTCTTGGCCAGCGCGCCTGCCAGTCGGTGGCCACGCTGCCCGCCGTGATGCAGCAGCCACATCCGTTTCTGCTGCAAGTTCAGCGCGGGCCAGCCTGGCTGGACTGTCAGGCCCTGGCGCACCGGGTTGACCACTTGCTGGTGATTGAAATCGAAACCCCTCATCAAATCGTGGACCTGGTACCAGCGATGGATGCCGAAGCCACCCAGAACCTGCTCAGTGCCCTGCTCGCCGAGACCGCCGGAATTGATGCTTTTTCAACCATCATCACCGGGCAGGTGCAGGCCCTGACCGGTTTTGACCGGGTGATGGTTTATCAGTTTGACCACCAGTGGAACGGCAAAGTCATTGCCGAAAGCCGCAAAAACGGCATGGCATCGTTTCTGGGCAACCATTTCCCGGCCTCCGATATTCCCCCACCCGCGCGCGAGCTGTACACGCGCAACCTGGTGCGCATCCTGGTTGATCGGGATGCCGCACCAGTAAGCCTGGTGCAGGCCAGCGGCCAACCCGTCGGGCCTGCGCTGGACCTGTCGTTTTCGGTGCTGCGCAGCATGTCACCGGTTCATCTGGAATACCTGCACAACCTGGGTGTGCGGGCCTCCCTGACCATCTCTTTGCTTGAAAACGGCAGGCTTTGGGGGCTGATCGCCTGCCACCACGAGCGGCCCCGGCAGCTTGCCTTCAAGCTGCGCCAAAGCATGGAACTGGTGGCCAAAGCGGTGGCGATCCGGCTGGCCGCCATTGCTTTTATTGAGAGCAGCCGCTACTACGCCAGGGTGCGTGACCTGCTGCCCAGGCTAGCCGGCCTGGCCAATCTGGTGCAACAAACCTCCACTCAGACGCTGCTGGCGCACGACATGCAGCAAGAAGTGCTCGGTCTGGTGCATGCCACCGGTGCCGTCATTGCCACCGGCGCGCTGCTGACCGCCATCGGTGACACCCCGGCGCAGGATGAAATCCCCTCATTGCTGGAATGGTTGCGGCCGCATTTGCTGAAAAACCAGATGTTTGCCACCCATGCGCTGGGTCTGGAGTACCCGCCGGCGCAAGCCTTTGCGGGTGTCGCAGCAGGTCTGCTGGCGATCTGTCTGGATGAGTCAACGCAAAACTGCCTGCTGTGGTTTCGCGAAGAAGTGGTGCGCGCCATGCCTTGGGCCGGCAATGCCGCCAAACACCTGGTTGAAGACGAGCTTGGCCCCAAGCTCGAACCACGCCGCTCGTTCGAGCGCTGGACTCAAATCAAGCGGGGTGAATCGCCGCCCTGGACCGACCCCGAGATCGATGCCGCGCGCATGCTGTCGCTGACTCTGGCCGAGCTTTTTTCGCGCCAGCAACTCAGAGTGGCCGAAGAATCCAGGCGACTGGCGGCCTCGGTGTATGAAAACAGCAGCGAAGCGATGGTGGTCACCGATGCCAACAACATCATTCTCAACGTCAACCCGGCCTTTAGCGAACTGACAGGCTACAGTCCGACCGAGGCGATTGGCCAGACCCCGGCGATCCTCAATTCAGGTCGCCATGACCGGACGTTCTATCAAGGCATGTGGCAGTCGTTGCAGGACACGGGTGCCTGGACCGGGGAAATCTGGAACCGCCGAAAAAATGGCGAAATCTATCCTGAATGGTTGACGATCAACAGCATTTTTGATGAAAACGGCGCGCTCAGGCAGCGTGTCGCCCTGTTTGCCGACATCACCGAGCGCAAACGTGCCGAAGCCGACCTGCGCATTGCCGCCACCGCCTTTGAATCCCAGGAGGGCATGACCGTCACCAACGCCGAAGGCAATATCCTGCGGGTCAACCAGGCATTTACCAAAATTACCGGCTACAACCCCGACGACGTGATCGGCAAAAACCCTCGGCTGCTGCATTCCGGTCGGCAGGAGCCGGCCTTTTATGCCGAAATGTGGGACCGCATCAAGCGCACCGGCTCGTGGCAAGGCGCCATCTGGAACCGGCGCAAGGACGGCGAAACTTACTATGGCTGGCTGTCGATTACCGCCGTCAAGGGTACCAGCGGGCAAGAGGTAACCCACTATGTCGGCACCTTCACCGATTTGACCGACCGCCAGGAAGCCGCCGAGAAGATTCAACATCTGGCCTTCTACGACCATTTGACCCAACTGCCCAACCGGCGGCTGATGCTTGACCGGCTGCGCCAGGCAATCGTCAACGCGTCGCGGCGCCATCGCCCGGGTGCGGTGATGATGATTGACCTGGACAATTTCAAGACCCTCAACGACACCGCCGGACATGCCGTGGGCGATGTGTTGCTGATTGCCGCCGCCGCACGCCTGCTGGCCAGTGTTCGCGCCGGCGATTCGGTGGCGCGACTGGGCGGCGACGAGTTTGCGGTGATCCTCGAAGATCTGAGCGAAGGAGATCAGGCGGCACTGCAAGCCGAAGACGTAGGAGAAAAAATTCTCGCCAGTCTGGGCCAGGCCTACTTGCTGGATGTCAGTTTCGATGACCAGGAGGCCGGCTACCTGCGTTATTTCTGCACATCGAGCATTGGCATTGCACTTTTTTCCGATGACGCCGTGTCGGCCAATGAACTGATCCAGCGCGCCGACACCGCGATGTACCAATCGAAGGCCGCCGGGCGCAATACCCTGCGCTTTTTTGACCCCGAAATGCAGGCCGCCGTACAAGCCCGGGCGGCGCTTGAAATTGATTTGCGCCGCGCCATCACCGAGGGCCAGTTCCTGCTGCACTACCAGGCCCAGGTGGATGCCCAGGCACGGGTGATCGGGGCCGAAGCGCTGGTGCGCTGGCAGCACCCCGAGCGCGGCCTGATATCGCCCAATGCGTTCATCCCTCTGGCCGAAGAAACCGGCCTGATCCTGCCGCTGGGCCAATGGGTGCTGGAAACCGCTTGCGCCCAGCTTACGCTCTGGGCCACACAGGCCGACATGGCCAACCTGACGCTGGCCGTCAATGTCAGTGCCCGCCAGTTTGGCCTGCCCGACTTTGTCGAACGGGTACTGGCTACCGTGGCCGTGGCCGGTGCCCGGCTCGACCGGCTCAAGCTGGAACTGACCGAGAGCCTGCTGCTCACCAACGCCGACGACATTGTGGCCAAAATGACCACGCTGAAATCGCACGGTGTCTATTTTTCGCTCGATGACTTTGGCACCGGCTATTCGTCGCTGTCGTACCTGAAACGCCTGCCACTGGACCAGCTCAAGATCGACCAGTCTTTTGTGCGCGACATCGTGACCCACCCAAACGATGCGGCGATTGCCAAAACCATCGTGGCACTCGGGCAAAACCTCGGCATGACGGTGATCGCCGAAGGGGTGGAAACCGCCGGACAGCGCAATGTTCTGGCCGGTTTGGGCTGTCTGAACTACCAGGGGTATTTTTTCAGCCGACCGTTACCGCTGGCAGATTTTGCTGCCCTGGTCCGCCAGCAACCCATCGTCACACCCACGCCAGCAACATGAGCCACATCAACACCCCACTCCATCAGCGGCTTCGGCAAGCGACCAAACTGGCGCACCATGATCTTGATCACCACCCGTTGCTGGCACCCTTGATCAGGCC
>CAIQOO010000142.1 GCA_903873485.1 uncultured beta proteobacterium
ACCTCCTTGTCCGACTGGTGGCAGCAGCAGGGTGACCCGTTGCTGGTCGAACTGATCGCGGCGGCGCAGCAGGTCAGCCCGTCGGTGGCACAGGCCTTGGCGCGCATCGAGGCGGCGCGCGCCAGCCAGGCCGCCGCCCATGCCGCCCTGCTGCCCGGCCTGAACGCGCAGGCCAGCGCCAGCCGGGGTATCAGCCAGCCCGACGTGCCGATGGCGACCACGCTGCAAGCCGGTTTGCAGGCCTCCTGGGAACTTGACCTGGTGGGAGCCAACCGCGCCGTCAGCCAGGCAGCGCAGGCGCAGGTCGAAAGCAGCCAGGCGCAGTGGCACGATGCCCGAGTGTCGGTGGCAGCCGAAGTGGCCAACCGGTACTACAGCCTGACCAGTTGCCGACAACAGTTGCTGCTGGCCCAGGGCAATGCGCGTTCGCAGCAGGAAACCAATCGCCTGAGCGCGGTCAGCGCCAACGCCGGTTTGCTGGCCCCGGCAGTAGCCGCCATGGCGCGCGCCAGCGCCGCCGAAGCCGACAGCCGGGTGACGCAGCAAGCGGCCGGGTGTGCGCTTGATGCCAAAGCGCTGGTGGCACTCTCCGCTATCGCCGAACCAGATTTATCGCAAAAACTGCCTCCAGCCCTTATGGGGTCTGCGCAGCCAGCTATCTTTTCAATAGCTAGCTTGCCGGCCCGGACGGTGTCCCAGCGCCCCGACGTGTTTGCTGCCGAGCGCGACGTGGTGCTGGCCAGCGCACAGGTCGGCAGCGCGCGGGCACGGCAATGGCCGCGCCTGACCCTCAATGGCTCGATTGGCCGCCTGCGCCTGGACCAGGGCAGCCAGACCACCGATTTGTCCACCTGGTCGTTTGGGCCGCTGGCCTTGAGCCTGCCGCTGTTTGATGCCGGCCAGCGCGCCGCCGATGTGCAGGCCGCACTGGCCGGCTACCAGTCGACCGTGCTGGCCTACCAGGGCCGGGTGCGCCAGGCGGTGCGCGAGGTCGAAGAAGCGCTGGTCAACCTGCACAGCAGCCAGGCCCGCACGCAACATGCCCAACTGGTCACGCAGGCTTATGCCGAGTCGCTGACCGCCAGCCAAAGCCGGTTTGACCAGGGTCTGGCCAGCCTGCCCGAGCTGGAAGAAGCCCGGCGCAGCGCGCTGGCCGCCGAATCGGCGCGGCTGGCACTGTCCCTGGAGCGCCAGCGCGCCTGGGTGGCACTGTACCGAGCCGCTGGCGGCGGGTTTGAGCCGGACAAATTGGCATCAGCCGCCAGCGCCGCCCAGCCATGAATCTTTGCAGCTACGCCCATCTCGCCGTTCAGGCTGAGCTTGTCGAAGCCTCGGCCATGCGCCGGACAGGCCAAGCCCAGGGTCCGGAGCAGCCATGAATTTTTTATACAAGTAATCCCATGAAACCAATCCAGATCAAAACCCTCACGCTTGGCCTGATGGCCGCTATAGCTGTCTTGCTTGCGGGCCTGGGCCTGCTGGCCAGCAGCCGCTCCAGTGCGGCAGATGCAGCCAAGCCCGCTGCAGCGGCGGCCAAACCGGCCCTGACCGTCACGCTGACCCAGGCGCAGGCGGGTAATTGGCCGATCAGGCTTGCTGCCAATGGCAGCATCGCCGCCTGGCAGGAAGCCAGCGTGGCGGCCGAGGCAAATGGCTTGCGGGTGCAAGAGCTGCTGGCCAGCGTGGGCGATGCGGTGCAGCGCGGGCAGGTGCTGGCAAGCTTTGCGCCAGAGACGGTGCAAGCCGATGTGGCGCTGGCCAAAGCAACGCTGGCAGAGGCCGGTGCCAATGCCGCCGAGGCGGCGGCCAACGCCGAACGTGCCCGCGCCGTGCAGGGCAGCGGCGCACTCAGTGCCCAGCAAATCAGCCAGTACCTGACGCAAGACCTCACCGCCCGCGCCCGCGTCGCCTCGGCCCAGGCACAACTCGACTCGCAACTGCTGCGCCTCAAACATACCCGGCTGCTGGCACCCGACGTTGGCATCATCTCGCTGCGCAGTGCCATGGTAGGCACCGTGGCGGCGGCTGGCACCGAGATGTTTCGGCTGATTCGCCAAAGTCGGCTGGAATGGCGCGCCGAAGTCACCTCCAGCGAACTCGGTCGCATCACCGCCGGCACCGCTGTGCGGGTGACCGCCCCCGGCGGGGCGCAGCTCAAGGGCCGGGTGCGGCTGGTATCGCCCACAGTGGATGCGTTGACCCGCAACGGACTGGTGTATGTGGACCTGATCAGCCCGCCAGCGGCAGGCAAAACAGTGGCGGACGCCTTGAAACCCGGCATGTTCGCGCGCGGCGAGTTTGAACTGGGCCAGTCCAGGGCGCTCGCCGTGCTGCAAACCGCCGTGCTGGTGCGTGACGGTTTCAGTTATGTGATGCGGGTCGGCTCTGACAACCGCGTCAGCCAGCTCAAGGTGCAAACCGGGCGGGTGCTGGGCGACCGGGTTGAAATCGTCAGCGGCTTAAAGCCCGAAGACCGCCTGGTCGCCAGTGGCGCCAGTTTTCTGAGCGATGGCGATGGGGTGCGGGTGGTTGCGGCCGCCCCCGAGTTTTTGAAGGAAAAAAGCCCTCCAGCCCATGCCCCGCCTGCGCTGTCAGCTACTCAATGAGGAGCATCCAGAATGAATGTTTCTGCTTGGTCCATCAAGAACCCGATTCCGGCAGTGATGCTGTTTGTGCTGCTGAGCTTTGCCGGGCTGCTGTCATTCAAGTCGATGAAGGTGCAGCAGTTCCCCGATCTCGACCTGCCGACGGTGACGGTGACGGCCTCGCTGCCGGGTGCCGCACCGGCGCAACTGGAAACCGAAGTGGCGCGCAAAATCGAAAACGCCATCGCCTCGCTGCAAGGTCTGAAGAATATTTACACCAAGGTGCAAGACGGTGGCGTCACCGTCACCGCCGAATTCCGCCTGGAAAAGCCGACGCAGGAAGCGGTCGATGATGTGCGCTCGGCAATGCAAGGTGTGCGCGGCGACCTGCCCACCGAGGTGCGCGACCCGGTGGTGCGCAAGATGGACTTGGCCGGTGCGCCGATTCTGGCCTTTGCCGTGCGGGTGCCCAGCATGGACGACGAGGCGCTGAGCTGGTTTGTCGATAACACCCTGACGCGCCGACTGCTGTCGGTCAAGGGTGTCGGCGCCATCAGCCGGGTCGGCGGTGTCACGCGCCAGGTTGAAGTGGCCCTTGATCCGCTCAAGCTGCAAGCGCTTGGTGCCACCGCTGCCGACATCTCGCGCCAGTTGCGGCTGGTGCAAACCGAGAGTGCCGGCGGTCGCGCCGACATTGGCGGCAGCGAGCAGCCGATGCGCACCCTAGCCACTGTCAAAACGGTGGCAGAGCTGGCGCAGCTTGAACTCAGCTTGAGTGATGGCCGCCGCCTGCGCCTCGACCAGGTGGCCAGCGTCACCGACACGGTGGCCGAGCCGCGCGCGGCGGCGCTACTTAATGGGGTGCCGGTGGTCGGCTTTGAGGTGTCGCGCAGCCGTGGCGCCAGCGAGGTCGAAGTCGGTGCCGCCGTACAACTGGCCTTAAACGAACTCCGTGCCCAGCACCCCGACATGGAGCTGACCGAAGCGTTTGACTTTGTCACCCCGGTGGCCGAAGAGTACGACGGCTCGATGGTGCTGTTGTACGAAGGCGCGGTGCTGGCGGTGCTGGTGGTTTGGCTGTTTTTGCGCAACTGGCGTGCCACCCTGGTGTCGGCGGTGGCGCTGCCGCTGTCGGTGATTCCGGCCTTTATCGGCATGGCGTACCTGGGTTTTTCGGTCAATGTCATCACGCTGCTGGCGCTCTCGCTGGTGATCGGGGTGCTGGTGGATGACGCGATTGTGGAAGTCGAAAACATTGAGCGTCATCTGCAAATGGGCAAAACCCCGTACCAGGCCGCCATGGAAGCCGCCGACGAAATCGGCCTGGCGGTGATTGCCACCACCTTCACGCTGATTGCGGTGTTTTTGCCAACCGCCTTCATGAGCGGCATTGCCGGCAAGTTTTTCAAGCAGTTTGGCTGGACCGCGGCACTCGCCGTGTTTGCCTCGCTGGTGGTGGCGCGTGCGCTAACGCCGATGATGGCGGCTTATCTGATGCAGCGCAGCCCGCAGGCCCAGCAGGAACCCTGGTGGCTGGCGCGTTACTTGCGATGGAGTGGCATGGCGTTGCGGCACCGCTGGCTCACCATGGGTGCTGCGGGGGCGTTTTTTATCGGCTCGCTGATGCTGATCCCGCTGCTGCCCAAGGGCTTTATTCCGCCCGACGACAACTCGCAGACCCAGGTGCATATCGAATTGCCGCCCGGTGCCACGCTGGCGCAAACCCGCGCCGCCGCCGAGGCGGCGCGGCTGGCGCTGGCCAAGGTGGCGCACGTGCACAGCATCTACACCACGGTCGGCGGCGGTGCCGCCGGCAGTGACCCGTTTGCGCCGCAAGGAGCCGCTGAAGTGCGCAAGGCGACGCTGACGGTGCTGCTGACCGAGCGTGGCAAGCGCCCGCGCAAGCAGGGCATCGAGAACGCCATTCGCGCCGCCATGGCCGAACTGCCGGGCATTCGCAGCAAGGTCGGCCTGGGTGGCTCGGGTGAAAAATACCAGTTGGTGCTGACCGGCGAAGACCCGCAGGCGCTGGCCACGGCAGCGACTGCGGTTGAAAAAGACCTGCGCACCATTCCCGACCTGGGCAGCATCACCTCCAGCGCCAGCCTGATTCGCTCTGAAATTGCGGTGCGCCCGGACTTTGCCCGCGCCGCCGACCTGGGTGTCACCAGCAGCGCGATTGGCGACACGCTGCGCATTGCCACTGTCGGCGACTACGATGCCGGCCTGGCCAAGCTCAACCTGAGCCAGCGCCAGGTGCCGATCGTGGTCAAGCTCGCCGATGCCGCCCGGCAAGATCTGGAACTGCTGGGCCGGCTGGCGGTGCCGGGGGCGCGCGGCCCGGTGATGCTCAGTCAGGTAGCCAGCCTGCAGATGACCGGTGGCCCGGCGGTAATTGACCGCCTCAACCGCTCCCGCAACATCACTTTTGAGGTCGAATTGTCGGGCGCGCCGCTGGGCGACGTGACCGCTGCGGTGGCCCGGCTGCCAGCCATCCTGCAACTGCCTGCCGGTGTCAAGCAACTGGCTTTGGGCGATGCCGAAGTGATGGACGAGCTGTTTGCCAGTTTTGGCCTGGCGATGCTGACCGGCGTGCTGTGCATCTACATCGTGCTGGTGCTGCTGTTCAAGGACTTCTTGCACCCATTCACCATTCTGACTGCCCTGCCACTGTCGCTTGGCGGCGCCTTTGTCTTGCTGCTGCTGACCGACAAGAGCTTTTCGATGCCGTCGCTGATCGGCCTGATCATGCTGATGGGCATTGCCACCAAAAACTCGATTCTGCTGGTCGA
>CAIQOO010000143.1 GCA_903873485.1 uncultured beta proteobacterium
ATCGTAAAGTTGCGCAGATGGCACCAGCAGGTGACTTGAACAAAATCGTTAAGCCATTGTTGCACAAGATAATTTTCAGTATTGCTCGTGTTTACGCTGGTAGTAGCGGCGTAGTTCTGCGCAACTTTACGTTGGTGGCCACCCGGTTCGACCTGCCCCTCAAAAGGGGTGGCACGTCACCACCGCATTGCTGGTGCTGGCCAATGTCCTGATGTGGGACATTTAGATTTGCAACGAAAACAGGCAAAGCGCATGGCTGGGCTGTAAGAAAACCCGCCATTTGCTACGCTTTCTGAAGTGGACAACTTGAATTCTATGGTTTTCATAGCAAGCTATCCACTGTTTAAGCCAAACCCTTATTAACATAACGCCCTATCGTATATAGTTGACTATTACAGTCAGCTACTATATTAATACTGTTTTATCGCGTAAGTCGTTGATTGGATTGGAGAATGCTGCTTTTGCCATGATCGGCTCTGCGCTGGGGCCGATTGTCAGCTTTGCACTGGACTGATTCAGTAGCGAGTGCTGGCAGTGGTGATTTACCGTGAGCGTTACGCCCATTGCGCACCACCCCTGCACCAGGTGTGCTGCGCCCTTGGCTTGTTGCGCAACCGTCAGGAAGCGGCATTACCCGGTAACGAAGCTGCCAGCGCCTTCCTCTTCTGGTAAGCCTGCTTTCGAGAGGCTTTGTAGGCATCCGTCTGTTGGTACGCCTTCTGGTAAGCCTTTTGATATTCCTTGTAGGCATCCGTCTGCCTATATGCTTTTTGGTAAGCCTTGTAGTCATCCCCCTGCTGGCGCGCTTTCAGGTAAGCCTTATAGGCATCCGTCTGCTGGTACGCTTTTTGAGAAGCCTTGTAGTCATCCGTCTGTTTGTATGCTTTTTGGTAAGCTTTGTAGTCATTTGTCTGCCTATATGCTTTTTGGTAAGCCTTGTAGTCATCCGTCTGGTGGCGCGCTTTCAGGCAAGCTTTGTAGTCATCCGTCTGTTGGTGCGCTTTCAGGTAAGCCTTGTAGGCATCCGTCTGTTGGTACGCTTTTTGAGAAGCCTTGAAAGCATCCGTCTGCTGGTACTCGCGCATACACGACTTGCAGCGATAGCTCAAACCATCCTTTCGACTCGTTTCCTTTGAAAACTCCGCTTCGTCTTTCTCTACTTTGCACTTGGTACACGTCTTCATTTTTTCTCTTGCGTCATCTGAAAAGTGCAATTTTTACACTCCAGTGAAGGTGTCAATCTGGATCACCCCTGACTGCGCTGGGGCAGGTTGTCAGCATTGCACTGGCCTGATGTGCTTTTAGAGTTGCAGCGAAACCTAGGTTTACCAGTTCAGCGTGCCCTGCGCGGGTTGTCCCCGCTTTGTGTGGACAAGGCGCTGGATAACTTAAGTGTAGAGACTTGCATTTGAAAAGCGCCGGGCCTGCAATCAGCGCGTTTTGCGGCCAGAATTAATTGCATCTATCGGCCCCCTCGGGCCAGGATTAAGTGCCACTGAGCCTGCATTTGACGGCGCCGGCCTGCATTGCATCGCCACCGGCCAGGATTAGTTGGGGATGTACGCCGGAACCCCCGAAAATTTTGTCGGAAAACACTGCGAGCGCGGTTTCCGGTCATTTCTGCAAGGCGACACTGTTTTTCGCACAGTTTTTACCTGGTCTGGACCGCTTTTTTCGACCCGTGGTCACTTGTAACGGAAAACATATGTTTTCCGTCAACCAAAAAATCACCAGCTGGGAAATTTCGAGGGTTTGTGTGTGCTACTCACGGTGACAAAATTTTCGGGGGTTCCGGCGTAGAACCCCATCTTGGAAAGAAAACGGACTCATGATGTTGTATATCCGCGACAGGGGGGTCTAAGCCGGAACCCCAGGTTGATTGCCACGCTTCCAAATAATGCACCAAATACATGCAAACCAATGATTCCCGTTGAAATGCGCACCAAACAAAGGACACACGCACCTTGTTGGCTATTTTTCATTGTGAAAAGCAAGTTTCAGATAATGCAATGCACTTTTTTGGATCAATAAATTATGAAGTACCCCACCGCCCATTCCTTTTTGGCACACCTGGAACAACGCAGCCCCGGTCAGCCGGAGTTTTTGCAAGCCGTCACCGAAGTCATGGAGAGCCTGTGGCCCTTCATTGCCGCCAACCCCAAATACGCCGACCAGGGTCTGCTGGACCGCCTAGTCGAGCCTGAGCGCACCATCATCTTCCGTGTGTCGTGGGTCAATGACCAGGGCAACGTGCAAGTCAACCGGGGCTACCGCATTCAGCAAAGCATGGCGATTGGCCCCTACAAGGGCGGCCTGCGTTTTCACCCATCGGTCAACCTGTCGATCCTGAAGTTTCTGGCGTTTGAGCAAACCCTCAAAAACGCCCTGACCACGCTGCCGATGGGCGGTGCCAAGGGCGGCGCCAACTTTGACCCCAAAGGCAAGAGCCCGGCCGAAGTGATGCGCTTTTGCCAGGCGTTTGCCACCGAATTGTTCCGCCATGTTGGCTCTGACACGGACGTGCCAGCGGGCGACATCGGTGTCGGCGGGCGTGAAGTGGGCTTTATTGCCGGCATGGTGAAAAAGCTCAGCAACCGCTCGGACTGCGTGTTCACCGGCAAGGGCATGGCGTTTGGCGGCTCGCTGATTCGCCCCGAAGCCACCGGCTACGGCACGGTGTATTTTGCGCAAGAGATGCTCAAACAAAAAGGCATGAGCTTTGACGGCCTGCGCGTCAGCGTGTCAGGCTCGGGCAACGTGGCACAGTACGCCGTCGAAAAAGCCATGGCGCTGGGGGCCAAGGTGGTCACCGTGTCGGACTCCAGCGGCACCGTCATCGACGAAAGCGGCTTCACCACCGAAAAACTGGCAGAGCTGATGGAAGTCAAAAACCACCTGTATGGCCGCGTCAACGACTACGCCCTGCGCACCAAAACACGTTTCGAGCCGGGTGTGCGTCCCTGGGCGGTGCCGGTGGACGTGGCGCTGCCTTGCGCCACCCAAAACGAGCTCGATGATGCGGATGCGGCCACGCTGGTTAAAAACGGGGTCAAGTGCGTCGCCGAAGGGGCCAACATGCCCTCCACACTGGATGCCGTGAAGGTTTTTGAAGCCGCCAAGGTGCTGTACGCACCCGGCAAGGCCAGCAACGCCGGCGGTGTCGCCACCTCCGGCCTGGAAATGAGCCAGAACGCGATGCGCCTGTCATGGTCGCGCGATGAGGTCGATACCCGCCTGCACGGCATCATGCGCGACATCCACACGGCCTGTCTGCAACACGGGGTTGTACGCCGGAACCGCCGAAAATTCCGTCACCCCAAATCCAGCCTGGCCACGAGCGGATGTGCCGCCCCTTGGATGGACTCATCAAGTGAATTTGTCAAGTTGACTTCTCAGACCTTTGATGGCATGTGTCACTA
>CAIQOO010000144.1 GCA_903873485.1 uncultured beta proteobacterium
GGCACAGACTTAAGCACAATTGCTTGCCAAATTCTCCCGTTCGCCCTGAGCTTGTCGAAGGGTTCTCGAAGGCTTCGACAAGCTCAGCCCGAACGGGAACCTCTTAAGTCAGTGCCATTGGAGCCTGGCCCCTTTATTCTTGGAGCCTGGCCCCTTTATTCTTTGGAGCCTGGCCCCTTTATTCTTTGGAGCCTTGATTCTTTGGAGCCTGGCCCCTTTATTCTGATTACTTGCCAAATTCACCCATTCGTGGTGAGCCTGTCGAACCACATGCCCTTCGACCCTTCGGCAAGCTCAGGGCGAACGGTTTCACCATTCGGGGTGGTCACCCAAGCTCTGCATCCCGGCCCTGAAGGGCGAGGTTTTCCGCACAACCTGATCAAACGATGATCTGAAGATGCTCAGGCTTTGCACCCTGCACCAGGTCGGGCCTGATGCGCTGGTCAAAGCTTGCCAATTGCCCTTGCTGTCGCACGGCCAGTGCCAGCAAATAGGCATCGGTCACTTGCCGGTGTCCCAGCAGATGTTTCCAATCAATCACCCCTGCTGCAAGCAAACTGACATCAGCCGGCCAAAACATATGCTCTGGCGCAGCGCAAGCGCTGGCCAATCTTTCGGCCACCATAGCAGCCGGCCTGGGGGTGGGGTAGCTGGGTTGCGACATGATGCGCACCGCGCCGTTCTGCGTCAAAGGGCATGATGCCCAGCCATCGCCGGATTGTCGCGCCAGCCACTCTGTCGCCCGGACGTGCATGGCATGCCCTGCATCAAGCAGCGCAATCAATACGTTGACATCCAGCAGCGCCCGCATCAAACACCTTCCACATCGCGTAACGCATCAATGTCGGCGTTACTGATGAGGACACCCTGAGACGGAAACGGCGTAAACCCGGCCACCGTTTGTTGCGCCTGCGGGGTTTGCTTCATGCTGCTCTGCCCAGTCATGGCGTCGCGCAACAGGCGTGAAATCACGCGCCCAGCCGAGACACACTGAGTTCGGGCCATCTCCTTGGCTACCGCCAGAATGTCATCATCGATATCCAGTGTCGTTCGCATGGGAACCTCCAGTAGGCGCAATCGCATCATGATGCTAGCACATCACTCAACCCGTTTCCCATCAGACTGGCCAGACCGCAAGCCATTGAGTGCGGTCAATCGATTCGCTGATCTGCCCGCCAGATTGCCGACATGGAATGCCTCGGCTGTTTGTGTGGGAGTCGCGCCCTCGCGATTCGTGGTAGTCACTCGCCCGGCCAGACTCTCTGCCGTGTTGCGCAAAATTCTGGTGCAGCACTGCCCATAAAGAGAAAGCGCGCTGACGCGTCCGTCCTGTCGGCAAGCACGCGCAAAAGCGGGAGCAGGCCAGGCGTAGCCTGGACTTCATTGAGCACCACCAGCCCAGTCAGCGGGCGTAAGACGAACGTGGGGTCACTCAGGCGCGCCTGATCGTCGGGGTCTTCCAGATCAAAGTGATGCACAGGCCCCACCCACTGGGCGGCCAGTTGACGTGCCAATGTGGTGTTACCCACTTGGCGTGGACCCACCAGCGCCACCACAGGAAACTGCTGGAGGCTGAGTGCTATTTATTGGCTGTGCGCGGCTGAAAGCGCAACAATCCATTCATCTGCCCTTGCGCCATCACATGGCCCATGGCGGCCGCCTTGGCCAGCCACATCAGGCCCAGATTTTCATCCTTTGGCACACCTTTGCCGTTGAGATGACAGTACCCAAGCCATTGCATGGCATCCGGGTTGTTTTGCTGGGCGGCCTGCCCAAACCAATAGACGGCTGCCGGATATTTTCCGGCCAGCAAAAAGAGCTGCCCAATATCGTCTTGCGCCTCTGCATTGCCTGTATCAGCCAGCAAAATAAAGTGCTGGTCTTCAGGCGCTATGGGCACACAGACATGCGGCGCCACCTCTGACCACAACAGCATGGCGCGTCCACGCACTTCATCGGCAACGCGCGTGAAGTCGCCTTTGGCGATGCGCCGCCACCAGGTGCTTTTGCTCATGTCGGTGATGGCGCAGGCGGTATCGAGGCTGATGACGGCCGGGGTGGCGGTGGGGACATTCATGTTTTTGATAACGGTGCTGCGTGCTGGGCTAATTGCACTTTTGCCCAGGCGTGATAAATGTCATTGCGGCAATGCAGCGCCACCCAAAGGCCGGTGTCAAGAATCAGGTGGCCGCTCATCGTTGTCCAAAGTCTTTCAGATACTCAGTGTTTGAAGACAAATCGGATGGCCCGCCACTGAAACACCCCACCAGGTCACCCGCCTGATCCAGCGCCGGCACAAATGGTGTGGCACTTTTGCTTTGGACGATAAAAGCAAGCAAGGCGCGTCGTACCAATTCAGATTTGGTGACATTTGTTTGTTGGCTGAGGTGAGCAAGCTCTTGCTCTAAAGTGGCTGGAATCTTGATGGTCAGTGTGTTCATGGTGAAAATAATACTATCCCGCGCCTCAAGGTCATATCAAGGGCGATGAGATGGCCGTGAGCGGCGGCTTTGGCCATGCGATGTCACCTCTGACCACAACAGCTTGGCGCGTCCACGCACTTCATCGGCGGCACGCATGTTTCGCCAAATAGTACAGGTCGTTATTTTTGCTCGTCGAGCAAAAATGGATTGATCACCTGCACACCCAACGGCTGTTGCATGGAGCCGGCATCCTCTGAGTAAAGTGTCTTGACACCGTTTTCGGCGCAAATGGCAATAATCAGCGCATCCCAGACCTGATACTGGTGAACTGTGGCCAGTTTCCAGGCGCGTTCATATGCAACTTCAGAGGCCGCCAGCACCTTGACAGACTGCGCCCAGGTGGTCACTGTTTCCATAGCCAGCGCGCAGGACATGGTTTTTTTGCGCAGCACCACCGCCAGATATTCACTCAGCACTTGTCCAGGCACACACGCCGACGGACTGGTAAAGAGTCGCTTGAGCAAATCCAGCGCCTGGCGATGTTTGTCTGGTGGAGCATCTGGCGCTGTGGCATACACCAATATGTTGGTGTCAATCGCCCAGAGCCGTTTACTCTTCATAGGCATCGCTACGCTCGAAGGTTTTGCCGTAGGGTGCGGTCATCCGGAAAGAGAGTGCCTTGCTGATGCGTGCCGCTTGATCCGCAGCACTGAGTTCAGCGCCTGGCAACTGAACCAGCTTGAGTACCGGTTTGCCGTAGCGTGTCACGGTCAACTCTTCACCCGCAGCGACGCGTGCGGCTACCGCAGAAAAATTGTGGATGACTTCGCGGGAGGTTACAACATTCATCAAAGATTCCTGGCAAAAGTGTTGGACAAATTGTAGGACCATCGGTTGATCTGCAAGGGCAGCAAATTCTTTGAAAGTCGCCTTTGGCGATGCGCCGCCGCCAGGTGCTTTGGCTCATGTCGGTGATGGCGCAGGCCGTATCAAGGCTGCTGAAGGTTGGGGTAGCGGTGGGGACAACTTAAATTTTGTCCTAAAACCGGGGTCCACTTTAAAGCCAACGAATCAATTTAAGCCGGCTCCTTCTCGCACGTTTAAGGCTGCCGTGCCGTACCGAGCATGGCCGCGCGCAGAATCGAATTGAGGCGACTCTGGTAGCCTTTGCCCT
Organism: uncultured beta proteobacterium; assembly: GCA_903873485.1. Taxonomy (GTDB): domain Bacteria; phylum Pseudomonadota; class Gammaproteobacteria; order Burkholderiales; family Burkholderiaceae_C; genus Rhodoferax. The sequence continues at coordinate 3,598 of CAIQOO010000144.1, forward strand.
GCCCCTTGAGCCATTCGACCACATCTGCGTCTATGCGAACGGTCAATTGTTGCTTGACGGGCCGATAAAACTTGCCCCGTACCGAGCCCTTCCAGTCGTGCAGCGTGGTCGCGGGGATGTCTGAGAAATCAATATCGTCTTCTGCCATGGCCGTCAAAGCGGCCAATTCCTTGCGGACAGATTCAGGCACCTTGTTCATAAACTTTCCTCTCCAGCTTTGTGGCGCGTCGCGCCGAGATGATTCGAATCTGCTCGCCACCGCTGTCCACCTCCACCTCCACCCAGGTGTGAGCAACCAGCAACAAAGCTACGCCACCCGATAAACCCACGGTCTGCCAGCGCTGCTCACCGTTTTCGATTCGGTCTTGCCGTGTCACATGCAAGGGATCATCAAACACCAGCCGGGCGGCAGCGAAACTAATTCCGTGTTTTCGTTGGTTGATTTCGTTTTTTGCCTCGTCCCATGAAAACAAGCAAGACTCCTATTTTGTAGCTACAAAACTGCAATTTATTTGGTTGCGGATGGCAAGTTTAAGGTTTTTTCCCGATCTGTTTGCAGTCCGTGTGGGTTTTTTTGTCAATGATAGACTTTGCACTATGAAAGCCTCACTCCAACCCGTGCAGCACCTTGGCAAATTTGAACGCCTTCAATTGGTCGAAGACCTTTGGGACGAGTTTGCTGCAGAAACCACCCAGGAAACCAGGCCTGAAGTCTTGGCTGAACTAGAGCATCGCGCTACTTGGCGCGATACCAATCCGGGACAGGGCAAAAGCTTATCTCAAATTGTGCAAATGTTTGGCGTGCGGCTGTGACTTGGCAGGTCATTTTTGAGGCATCGGCGCAGGCAGACATTGCTGACGCGCAACCCACAGGCATTTCCGCCTACACAGGGTCGGTTTCGCCGGATCATGCTGAGGCGCTTTCCTTACGCATTGCATTTCGAACTGCTGAACGAGCAACTTGTCTCGGTGCTGGCATGTTTGCATCATCGGCGCAACCCGGTACGTTGGCCTGGCAACTAACGTTGATTTGCGCTTGCCCCCTTTTCCTCGAAGCTGGCTACCGCAGAAAAATTGTGGATAACTTCGCGGGAAGCTTACAGCATTCATCAAAGGTTCCTGGCAAAAGTGTTGGACAAATTGTAAGACCATCGGTTGATCTGCAAGGGCAGCAAATTCTTTGAAAGTCGCCTTTGGCGATGCGCCGCCGCCAGGTGCTTTTGCTTATGTCGGTGATGGCGCAGGCCGTATCCAGGCTGATGACGACCGGGGTGGCGTTGATGTTTTGATGATGGAGCCATCCCTGATGAGGCCAGCCGCAGACTGCACGCTGTAAAACGGTGATGCTTGCGGCTGTGACACACCAAAACGCTGTGTCACTTAAGGCTGTGACACGTTAAAAAACTGTGTCACTCGCGCTAAAAACGTGTTGGGGGGCGCAGCGCGGCCAAAAATTCGGCGAAAAATGGTTTCTTGCCCAAGTTTTAAGCATTTTTGGAGCTGGCACAGAAGCTGCTGATAGCTCAGTGGTCTTGTTGTTGTTTCTTTCCTAATCTTATGGAGTTAATCATGAAGCGTAGTATGCAAAAGGGTTTTACCCTGATTGAGTTGATGATTGTTGTGGCGATTATTGGTATTTTGGCGGCGGTGGCTTTGCCGGCTTATCAGGATTACACGGTGCGCGCCAAGTTGTCTGAAGTGGTACTTGCTGCGTCTGGTTGCCGGACTGCCATTACCGAGATAGTGCAGTCAACATCATCAACTGCCCTGCCAGCCATAGACACATGGGGCTGTGAAGTAGTGAGCGGTTCTGGCTCCAAATACGTTACCTCCGTTTCCACAAGCAATGCTGGTGGCATCACCGTTGTAGCCTCTGAAGGGGCCATCCCTCAGTTGACGGCTGCTACACATACATTGACACTTGTTCCATTCAAAGATGCAACGACTGCTTTGACTAATACCGATGTTGGCAAGACAATTCACCATTGGACATGCGGCGGCACTGGCACTACGATTCCGGCGAAATATCTGCCTGGTTCGTGCAGAGGTTAATCGTTACTGACAATTAATGTAGGCGGCTCAGGCCGCCTTTTTTTATGCTTGCATCCCGGATTTACGCGCTTGGCATCCTCGGCTTTACACTGGCTTGGCTGGTTAACGACCACTATCGTCCGTGGACCAATTTCCATTCTGAAGCCCTGGCCTTCATTGGCATTTGGCTGTTGGCATTGAGCCAATTGGTCAATCGTCGATTTTCAAATGCTTCAGCACCACGTCTGATGGTGGTTGTTGCATCCATGATCCTGATTCCGTGGGCACAATTTTTTTTAGGCATTAGTTTTTTTGCAGGTGATGCACTGATTTCCTCGTTGTATCTGTGCGGCTTTCTTGCCGCGATTTTTGTTGGGTACACTTTATCGCGCAGCGATGCAGCCAATCTAAACTGCGGTTTCATCTGGGTCATGCACGGTCTATGGCTAGCTGCCATGGTTTCGGCGGCCATCGGCTTGCTGCAATGGCTGAATCTGCAAGCTTACCTGAGCATCTATGTAGTCCAAACGGATTTTGGCGACCCAGCCATGGCAAACCTCGCGCAACCCAACCAGTTGGCTACGCTGTTGCTGCTCGGAATAATTGCCTGCGGTTATATATTCGAACGCCGAATTATTGGAGGATTTACTTTTTCCCTGAGTATTTTCGTCATGACAGCAGTCCTGGTCTTGACACATTCAAGAGCCGGCATGCTGGGGGTTTTGGCTGTCGGTGGTTTTCTTTTCGTCAAACGGTCACGGATGAACGCACGCCTGCGCGCAGGTCATATCGTGGCATGGCTGCTATTCTTTGTCTTGGCCACCGTAGCGTCCCCATCTATCGATCAGGCATTGATGCTTAACGTCGAGAGAGAGCCTTTGTTCACCAGCGGTGGGCGGATGCTAATCTGGTCGCAAATTACGCAAGGCATTATTCAGTCGCCCTGGCTGGGTTATGGCTGGAACCAGACAGCAGCCGCGCAGATGGTAGGCGTAGTGCTTTACCCAGGCGCTTTGCCGGTGTCCTACGCCCACAGTATTATCCTTGACATGATTGTCTGGAACGGTGTGCCGCTAGGCTTGGTGCTGATCGGGCTTGGCGCCTATTGGTTTTGCACCCGAATTTACCGTGTTGCAGGTCTTGATGCCGGTTATGCGATGGCCTGCCTGCTGCCAATTACCGTTCACAGTTTGGTTGAGTTTCCGTTTGCTTACTCTTATTTCTTAATTACCGCCGGTTTGATGATGGGTGTTGTCGAGGCTTATGAAATTCCAGTGAAAGTATGGCGGATCCATCGCTTTTGGCTTGGCGCTGCGCTGGCCTTCTGGGCCATCATTGGCAGTTACATGATTTACGAATATTTTTTAATCGAGGAGGACTTTCGGGTAGTCCGGTTTGAACTCCTGCGCGTCGGCAAAACTGAAGCCACCTATCAAGTGCCCGACATCTGGATGCTTTCGCACATGGGCACCATGCTCAAAGCCGCGCGGCAACCTGCGGTGCCGAATATGACGGCGCAGCAATTGAACGATCTGCGCCAGGTATCCCTGCGCTTTCCCTTAAATCCTGTCAATCTGCGCTATGCGCTCGCCTTGGGTCTCAATGGCGACCCAGACGGGGCACGCCACATGATGGCGGTTGTTCGTGGTATGTACGGCGAGAAATACTACGCTGCCGCCAAGGCATTGTGGGCGGAAAATGCTGTCAAGTACCCGCAACTCAGAGCCATCAACGTTCCCTGATTCGTTAGTCGAACATTGAACGCGCCACTTGCACAAAACCTTACGACCATGCAAATCGCCAATACTTTCTTCTGGCAAGACCGCCTCAAAGCCAGCAGCATTCATTTGGGCATCAGTCTGGCCATCGCCCTGCTGGCCGCATTGCTGGTGTTTGGCCTCTGGTATCCCTACCCGTACCGGGAGATTTCCGGCGGGCGCGAGTTGTTTTTGATTCTGGTGGCGGTGGATGTGATTCTGGGACCACTGATGACGCTGACCATCTTTAACCGCAGCAAGCCCTGGCCAGAATTGCGGCGCGATCTGGCCATTGTGGTCCTGCTTCAGCTCGCTGCGCTGAGCTACGGCTTGTGGAGCGTGTTTGTGGCGCGACCGGTGCATCTGGTGTTTGAGTACGACCGTTTTCGCGTGGTGCATGCAGTGGATGTGCCGCCCGAGATGCTGGCCATGGCGCCGCCCGAAGTAGCAGCCATGCCACTGTTTGGCCCAACCCTGCTGTCGCTGCGGCCTTTCAGAAATGCCCAGGAAAACATGGATGCCACCATGGCCGCCCTGCAAGGCCTGCCGCTTGCATCACGTCCGGATTTGTGGCAGCCCTACGCAGCAGCCCGGCCCGACATCCTCAAGCTCGCCCGCCCGGTGAGTGAACTCAAAAGCCGCCAGGCCGAGCAGGCGGCAGTCATTGATGCCGTGATTGCCCAGACTGGCCGACAGGCCGAGACCATAGTCTATCTGCCGATGATCGGACGCAAGTCGTTCTGGACGGTGTTGCTAGACCCGGCCAGCGCCGAGGTGCTGGCTTTCATGCCGCTCGATTCGTTTTGATCCATCATGCCGGTGCCTGTCGCTGGGCCATGAATTTATAATAAATCAGCTTGTAGCTCCTGTCCCCATTGCGCTGATAGCTATAAAAAGTGAAGCAATAAATCGGGGTCTGACCTTTTGGCTCAACAAAACTGCACTAACAAATGCTCGAACGTTGTTTGAGGCATCACGGTACGGTCGCTCTTGATGAATTTAACCATCAGATAATGCAGCTTAGTTTTCATCTTACGTCTGGAGGCCACCATGTCTATTGCAACCATCACACTGTCCGGCAACGGCCAAGTGGTGATTCCGAAGGAAATTCGTGATCAATTGCAGTGGGTGTCCGGTACAAAAATCACGATGTTTTCAAGCGCTAATGGCATCACGCTTAAAGCTGTACCGACCAAAAAAGGGCGAAAACTGGAAGACCTTATCGGGATGCTTCAACATGAGGGGCTGCCACTTTCAACGAATGCGCTTTGCGCCCCAGTTGACTATGCGCAAGACTGGAGCACCTCAGAGAGTCGGTGCAAATGATTGCGTTAGACACCAATATGTTGGTACGCGCATTGGTTGCTGACAATCCTGCACAGGTTGAAATTGTTCGGCGTTTGATGGCGACAAATTCGGTTTTCATTTCTCGAACCGTTTTGCTGGAAACTGAGTGGGTGCTGAGGTCTCGTTATAAAAAAACCAGAGCGTAATTGCAAGCTTTTTTGTCAGCACTTCTTGATACTGACGATCTGATCGTTGAGGCTGCCGATGCCGTCAGCCATGCGATTGAGTGGTACACACAGGGTGCTGATTTTGCGGATGCCATGCATTTGTCTGCCTGTGGTTCTGCAGTGATGCATACTTTTGACCGTGACTTTTGCAAAGATGCGCGCCAACTCGGTGGCGCACCAGAGGTGAATGTGTGGGCAGTTTCAGAATAGAAAAAACCAACGTACCCCGCAAGGGAGGCATTGCTGGTGTTTGGCCTCTGGTATCCTACCCGTACCGGGAGATTTCCGGCGGGCGCGAGTTGTTTTTGATTCTGATGGCGGTCGATGTCATTCTGGGGCCACTGATGACGCTGACGATTTTTAACCGTGCCAAGCCATGGCCCGAATTGCGGCGCGATCTGGCCATCGTGGTCCTGATTCAGCTCGCTGCGCTGGGCTACGGCTTGTGGAGCGTGTTGGTGGCGCGGCCGGTGCATCTGGTGTTTGAGTACGACCGTTTTCGCGTGGTGCACGCGGTGGACGTGCCACCCGAGCTGCTGGCCATGACAGCGCCCGAAGTGGCAGCCCTGCCACTGTCTGGCCCAACCCTGCTGTCGCTGCGGCCTTTTAGAAATAACCAGGAAAACATGGATGCCACCCTGGCCGCCCTGCAAGGTCTGCCGCTGGCAGCACGACCGGATTTGTGGCAGCCCTACGCGGCAGCCCGGCCCGACATCCTCAAGCTCGCCCGCCCGGTGAATGAACTCAAAAACCGCCTGGCCTCGCAGGCGGCAGCCATTGATGCCGTGATCGCCCAGACTGGCCGACAGGCCGATGCCTTAGTCTATCTGCCGATGATCGGGCGCAAATCGTTCTGGACCGTGTTGCTCGACCCGGCCAGCGCCGAAGTGCTGGCTTTCATGCCGCTGGACTCGTTTTGACCCCGAATTAGGTTTAAAACGTGGCATGCTCTCAAACGAGTCCGTATTATCCGAGTACAGTCTCATCGTAGAGACCCCAAACTGGAAAAGCATGAACACAGCCACACTTGATTCCCGCATTTCTGAATTCGACACTGAGGAAGCCGCATCCAGTTACGACAGGTGGTTCTGTGTCAAGGTGAAGGAGGCTATCGACGATCCACGTTCAGGCATCCCGCATGATCTGGTGATGGCAGAAATGGACACCATGATTGATTCCATTGAAACCAGTCAAAAAATTTGATGTTGCCCATCATTTGGAAATTCGATGCTCGCGCTGACCTGGCAAGCATCATCAAGTACATTGCAAAAAGAGACATTCAGGCTGCACGGCGTATGCGGCAACGACTGCACGAGGCTGTTCTGCCTGTCGCAGAGCATCCTTATTTGTACAGGCAAAGTGACAGGTATTCTGGTTGCCGGGAAATCGTAGCTCACCCAAACTACATCGTTGTTTACCGTGTTGAGCGCGGAGAGATAAGTATTCTTCGCGTGCTCCATTCCCGTCAGCAGTACCCATAGTAGCCAGCGCAGCCCGCAAGAAGCGAAGCGGATTCCAGATGGGAATTAAATTGTAGTCACCAGAATTTATAAAGAATCAGCCTGTAGCCCACGTCCCTATTGCGCTGGCAGCTATAACAATTGAGTCGCATTGTCAAGGCCATTGACCATTCAAACCAAAACGCAACCGAGCCAAAACCATCAACTCCATCTGGAAAGACCGGCTAAAAGCCAGCGGCATTCATTTGGGCATCAGTCTGGTCATCGCCCTGCTGGCCGCGTTGCTGGTGTTTGGTGTGTGGTATCCCTACCCGTACCGAGAGATTTCCGGCGGGCGCGAGTTGTTTTTGATTCTGGTTCTGGCGGTCGATGTCATTCTGGGGCCACTGATGACGCTGACGATTTTTAACCGTGCAAAGCCCTGGCCCGAATTGCGGCGCGATCTGGCCATTGTGGTCCTGATTCAGCTCGCTGCCCTGGTCTATCTGCCGATGATCGGGCGCAAGTCGTTCTGGACCGTGTTGCTCGACCCGGCCAGCGCCGAAGTGCTGGCTTTCATACCGCTCGATTCGTTTTGATCCATCATGCCGGTGCCTGTCGACAGGCCATGAATTTACAAGAAATCAGCCTGTAGCGCCCGTCCCTGTTGCGCTGACAGCTATTGTATAAATAGCATCCATTCGGTGCGACACTTTTACAGCCCCAGAATGGAACGTGCCTGCGCTTCAGGGATGCCATTCTCCACCATCTTGGTCAATGCATTTTGCAAGCCTTTTTGCTCGCCACGCTGCTCTGCTGCCTGTATCAGCGTGGCTTCATCGTGCAGGGCGCGTTCTCGCACCATTGCACGGTGCCGGGTCTCGGCATCGGCGCTGAGGTCTTTGAGCATGTCCAGTGCTTGCTGCACCGGCGGGTAAGACAACTGACTCATGGCGGACTCCTCGCTCCAGTGTTCAAAAAAGGTCACCCAGGCAGCCAGGCTTTGCGCCAAGGCGCTGTGCAGCCGGTCGGCTTTGCCGAGTTCGATGATGTTCAATTCTA
>CAIQOO010000145.1 GCA_903873485.1 uncultured beta proteobacterium
GCCAAGCTGGCCCAGGGCAAGGCCAACTCGGCCAAAGCCCAGGCCGCCGCCGATGCGCTGCAAGACGACATTCGCGTGCTGCGCGAAGAGTTAGAGCGCAATCTGTAATTCACCCAACCCCACCCATTTCACAGGATTCGATCATGAAAAACACTTACCTCACGCCCGTTGTTCTGGCAGTAGTGGCCCTGCTGGCCGCCTGCGGCTCCAGCCCAAAGAGCACCTCGCTGCTGGAGCAGGCCCACAGCGACTACCGCATTGCGCAAAACAACCCGAATGTCGGCAGATATGCGCCGCTGGAGCTAAAGCAAGCCGGCGATGCCCTGGCGCAAGCTGATGCCCAGGCCGCCGACCGTGCCAGCAGCGAAAAAATTGACCAGTTGGCCTACCTTGCCCGGCAAAAAATTGCGCTGACCGAAGAGGTTGCCAAACAAAAAATGGCCGAAGCCGATGTGCGCAACGCCGGCCAAGAGCGCAACCAGGTCCGGCTGGACCAGCGCACCAACGAAGCCAATGCCGCCAATATCCGCGCTGAGCAGGCCAGACAGGTGGCTTTGCTGGCGATCAATGACGCAGCACTGGCCCAGGCGGACACCGACCGCGCCCGGCAGCAAACCCAGGTGGCTCAGGTGGATGCTGCCAATGCCCAGCGCATGGCGCAAGAGGCACAGCAGCGCGCCGCCCTGCTTGAAGCCCAACTGGGCGAACTGTCTGCCAAGAAAACCGAGCGTGGCATGGTCATCACGCTGGGAGATGTGTTGTTTGGCACCGATTTGTCGCGCCTGACCAGCGACGGTGAGGCATCGGCACAAAAGCTCGCCAAGATTCTCGAACTCAATCCGCGGCGCACGGTGCTGATTGAAGGTTTTACCGACAGCACGGGCACCGCCGAATACAACCAGCACCTGTCCGAGCGCCGCGCCATGGCGGTGCAAAATGCACTGCAAACGCTGGGTGTCGGGCGTGAGCGGGTGGTGATTCATGGCTACGGCGAGTCCTACCCGGTGGCCGCCAACGACAGCGCCCAAAGCCGGCAGATGAACCGCCGGGTGGAAATCATCTTGTCCGACGAAGCCGGTCGGATCATGGCGCGCTAGAGCGCCTTCAGGCGCGGTATTTGCTGCGCCTGAAATTTATAAGAAATCAGCTTGCAGCCCTTATGGAATAAGCGCAGTCAGCTATGATTTCAGATCGCCGGTTTAGCCTTCTCTACCTTTCAGCCAGAACCTCAGCATGCCCGGTTTTCCGTGCTTGACGTGGCTAACTCAGCGGGGGGCTGCGCGACGCTTCTTGAGCCAAACAGGTTGGCATACACCCAGGTGAATTCGGCCCCCAGCAAAAACACCTGTGCCGAGTAATACACCCACAGCAGCAGCAACACCAGCGAGCCTGCTGCACCAAATCCCGACACGATGCTGCTGCTGCCAATCCACGCCCCCATCAGCGACTTGCCCAAAGAAAACAGCAGCGCGGTAAAGATGGCCCCGGTCCAGACATCACGCCACGGCACCTGCACGCGGGGCATCACCTTGTAGATCAGGGCAAACATCACCGCATTGAGCACAAAGCTGCCAATGCCATTGGCCACCTCGGCCATTGCATACCAGCCACCAAACAGCGGCATCCACCAGCGCCCCATCATGGCCAGCCCGGCACTCAGCAGCAGCGACACCATCAGCAAAAAGCCGACAGCCAAAATCATGCCAAACGACAACAACCGGGCGCGCACCAGTGCCAGCCAGCCGTTGCTGCGGCAAGACGCAGGCACGCGCCAGATGCGGTCCAGCGCGTCCTGCAACTCGCCAAACACCGTGGTGGCACCGATCAGCAGCAAAAAAATGCCCAGCAGCGTGGCCGCCAGGCCCTGGGCCGGCTGGTCCACGCTGACCAGCACATCCTGCACGCTGGCAGCGGTACGCGCGCCCATCAGGCTTTGCAACTGGTGGGTAATTTCGCCACGGGCAGCTTCTTCGCCAAACGCCATGCCCGCCACCGACACCACAATCAGCAGCAGCGGAGCCAGCGAGAACAGCGTGTAAAACGCCAGCGCCGCGCCCATGCTGGGGGCATAGTCGTCCAGCCAGGAGCGCGCCACCTGTGTTACCAGATGCCAACCAGGCCGCAGCGCAGGCCAGGCCGCCCAGCGCGACAAATCCGACGGCGAAGGTATGCCGATCGGGGGCAGTTCAGGGTGCAAGATGGGTGCCGGCGTTGCCGGGCGGCTGCGTGGTACTGCTGCCGACGCCAACAGATCACGGGCTGGTTTGTTGCCGTTTGTGTTCGGCATGCTTCATCTCCAGGTAAGCGGGGCGATCAGTCTCGTGCAGTTGCCGTGGATAGGCTTCTGTAGCGGTAAACCAGCTTTGCAAACGCTGCTCAAGCTGAGCCGCAGGTGGGGCCGGTGCCGCTTGAAAATAGCTGTCAATCGCCAGGTAGTAGCGCATGGTGTTGCGCTCGACCAGGCCGCGCACGCCGTCAATCAGCGCTGGTGCTGCGCCTGCGGTGCTGTCCATCAGCGTAAAGCCCACCTTGCCGACACCCACCGTGGCCAGGTAGGTCTGCATCGCCAGGCGGCCTAGCAGGTTGACGGAATACGCGTAGGTCAGGTGCAAAAAGGTGCGCTGCTGCGGCAGTGCGATGGCTTCCAGGCGGATGCGGTAATCGCTGGTGCCCATCGGGCCTTCGGCGGCATCCAGCAGCACTTCAAAATAGTCCGAAGTGGTTGTCGGTACGCTGAAACTGAACGCCAGCCGCGCAGACTGTGCCAGTTCCTGCGGTGTCTTGGTGCCAATATTGACCGCCAGCAGTGCGCCTGTCGGCCCGCTGCCAGCGCGGCAATACTTGGTGTTGATATGCAAGATCATCACCTCGCACCACTGGTCTGGCTGGCGCAGGGCGGCACTCACCGCGTCAAATGAAAATGCCATTTCAGCGTAGATATCGCCTTGCAAGCCTTGTGCGGTCTCGCTGGACTGCAGCACCAGCGGGTGCTGAAAGACGTTTTGCGCAAGCTGTGTGCGCAAGCGGGTGTGCTGGCTGTGCAACGCGGCGGCTGCATCAGTTACGGATGCGGTCGCCGCCGCCCAAGTGGGCAGGGCGACCCCCAGCAGCAGCAAAAGGCGGCACAGCTTGCCCGTCCAGGCCCCCCTGCAGTGATCAACCAGCATGGTGGAGACTCTTGGCTCAGGGGTTGCGCGCCAGCACACCGTCGTTGATGCGGACCTTGTCGCCGGCCTGAAACTCAGGGGCTGTGGCAGACGCCACCGCCAGTGCCAGGGCCGGCAGTGCGGCAAAAAAATGTGTTGCACAAGCGCATGGAGCGACCCTGGTTGGGATGGTGGCGAACTATTTGTTGGCTTCGTGACCAATCACGCCGCCCACTGCCGCTCCGGCACCCGTGCATAACACACCGCCACACAGCACATTGCCCACCACGCCGCCGATCACCGCGCCGGTGGCCGTATTTTTTTCTTGTCGCGTCATGCCCTCGCAGCCACTCAAGCCAAAGGCAGCCACCAGCAGAGCAGCCGACAGGCCGGTGATAACACGGTATTGAAGTTTCATGACAAATTTCTCCAGATCAACATTGAGAACACAAATGTGGTGCACCTTCAGGGGAACCACGGGCGAATGCTCATTGTTGGCCGTTGGATGCACCGCGTCTGTGCGCCTGCGTACACAGGCGGATTCAACTCCTCACCCGCGTCGAAACGCGATGACAAGGTCGGTGATCGGTCGCCGGCAAATTTTTTTGCTGATGGTCTGGCAGGGTGGCGCTGAGCCGCAGTTGGCAGATGTACCCAGACGCCAGGCAGAGCCTGCATGACTCTGGTCGATACCCCAAGTCATTGGCATTACTTGTAGCTGCGTGCGTCCTCGATCACCCGGCCGTCGTTGGGCAAAGAGCCGGGCAGGACAATTTCCACCTGGCCACGCAATTTGGTCACCTCGCGGATTGCCTCCATCAGCTTGGCCGAGAGGCTGTCCGGGCCGCCGCAGGCGGTTTCGACCTGCAGCGTCATGCTGTCATTGGCCATTTCGCCAGTGACCAGCAGCCGCGCCCGAACCACTTCGGGAAAGCGCCGGGCAATCTGGTCCACCTGACCCGGATGCACAAACATGCCGCGAATCTTGGTGGTCTGGTCGGCCCGGCCCAGCCAGCCCCTGATGCGGGTGTTGGTGCGCCCGCTCGGGCATTGGCCGGGCAACACGGCCGACAAGTCACCGGTGCCAAAACGGATCAGCGGATAGACCGGATTGAGCGTGGTGACCACCATCTCGCCAACCTCGCCTGCGGGCACCGGATCACCGGTGCCGGGACGGACGATTTCGACAATCACCGCCTCATCGAGTACCAGACCCTCGCGCGGCGTGGTTTCATAGGCAATCAGGCCGACATCGGCGGTGGCATAACACTGGTAGCCCTGGATGCCGCGCCCGGCAAACCAGTCGCGCAGGCTCGGCGGGAAAGCTTCGCCGCCAAACAAGGCCTTGGTCACGCTGGGCAGTGCCAGGTGCATTTCGGCGGCTTTTTCGACGATGATTTTCAGGAAACCTGGTGTCCCGATGTAACCGGCGGGTGCCAGCTCGACCATCGCTTGCACCTGTTGTTCGGTCTGGCCGGTGCCGCCTGCAAATACCGTACAGCCCAGCGCATGGGCACCACTTTCCATCATCGCGCCGGCTGGCACAAAGTGGTAACTGAAGCTGTTGTGAATCAGCTCGCCCGGCCGAAAACCAGCGGCAAAAATGGCCCGCGCCATGCGCCAGTAGTCGTGGCCGGCGCCTTCGGGTTCATAAAGCGGGCCGGGGCTGGCAAACACCCGCGGCATCCGGGTGCCCCAGGCCACCGAACTGAAGCCGCCAAAGACA
>CAIQOO010000146.1 GCA_903873485.1 uncultured beta proteobacterium
AAGCAGGCAAGTTACGAATCAGCACACCCATCACTGGACTGGTCACCAAGCTCGACTTTGGCGACAACAGCAAGGAAGTCAACTTGGAAATCGCAGTCAGCGGGGAAAAGCTGATTGTCCCGTTCAGCCCCAAGCTACTTCGCCGGGTGCAGGACGCTCTCAAGGCTGCCCCGCTCGGCACCATCAAAGTGATTCTGACTGGCGTGCTCGACCTGCAAGCGAAGCAAGTTAATCGGGCTGGCATAAGCACCCAGTTGGTGGTTAAGACTAATGCACCAAAGCCTGATGCCAGCAACCAGACTGATGCCTCGGTGCCAGCAGTTGATGTATCGGTGCCAGATGCCATTGCGCCTGCTGATGCAGCGCCACCTGCTGCACCACCTGTGCCGATAGTCACGATCAAAAAGAAGCGCATCCCTGTGCCAAGTCAGGCAGTGGTTTAGTTGCACAGCGAAAGCAGGGTAAGCTGAAGATCACCGCAACCATCACCGGACTGGATGCTGATATTGACTCCACCGGCGTGGCGGTCAATCTGATCGTCGAGGTTGCCTTTGCTCAAGCAGGCAGGATAACAGGCCAACCAGTTGACCGTCTGTCAGGGGCAAAAGGCATCATCGCCAAACATGATGCGTGGTGAGGTTGCGGCGTTGTTTACACTGCAATCCGCTTGCACCGCAATAAAAATCGACTACCGGACATTACTCAAAGGCTAAAGCATGGATACCAACAATTCACCATCCCAAAGCGCTGACTTGAAAAAGGGCGTGGATGTTTTCGACTCCGCAAAATCACTGCAAAAGTTAAAGCTGCTTGCCAAGCAGGGCGATGCCGTCGCCCGGTCCACCCTCGGTCGGATGTACGCCACCGGCCAAGGCGTGCAGCAGAACTACCAGATAGCGGCGAAGTGGTTTAAGTTGGCAGCAAAGCAGGGGGATGTTATAGCTCAGTTCAGCCTCGGCCAGATGTACGACGACGGCCGAGGCGTGCAGCAGAACTACCAGGAAGCGTTCAAGTGGTATCGGCTGGCCGCTGTGCAAGGGGATTCCAACGCTCAGTACAACCTCGGCTGGATGTACAACAACGGCCAAGGCATGCCACAGGACTACCAGGAAGCGCTGAAGTGGTACCGACTGGCCGCCAAGCAGGGAAATACAAACGCCCAGTTCAACCTCGGCGCGATGTACGCCACCGGCCAAGGCGTGCCAAAGGACGACAAGGCAACGGCGAAGTGGTTTAGGCTGGCCGCCAAGCAGGGAAATACCAACGCTCAGCACAACCTCGGCGCGATGCATGCCAAAGGCCAAGGCGTGCCACAGGACGACAAGGCAGCGCTCAAGTGGTTTAGGCTGGCAGCAGAGCAGGGACTTGCCGAGGCACAGGCCGCCATCGACGCGATGTACGCCGAAGGCCGAGGCGCAGATTGAGTGACATCGAACGTAACTACCGAACACTTTCAAAAGGCTAGACCCAAATGGCAAAGACCCACAATTTACCGACCCCGGCCCAAATTGCTGACTTGAAAGAGGGTTTGGCGGATTGCGACAAAGGTATCTACGCAAAAACACTGCAAGAATTCAAACTGCGTGCAAAACAAGGGAATGTCGATGCCCAGTTCAGCCTCGGTGCGATGTACGACATCGGCCAAGGGGTAGCACAGAACGACCGAGTAGCGCTGAAGTGGTATCGCCTTGCAGCCAAACAAGGGGATGCTAATGCCCAATTCAAACTCGGCGCGATGTACGCCACCGGCCAAGGGGTGGCACAGGACTATCAGGCAGCGCTCAAGTGGTTTCTGCTCGCAGCAGAGCAGGGGGTTGCTGGCGCCCAGTTCAGCCTCGGCGCGATGTACGCCAACGGCGAAGTGGTAGCACAGGACTATCAGACAGCACTGAAGTGGTATCGCCTTGCAGCAAAACAAAGGGATGCCGGTGCCCAGTGCAACCTCGGCGCGATGTACGCCACTGGCGAAGGGGTGGCGCAGGACTATCAGGAAGCGCTGAAGTGGCTCCGGCTCGCTGCAAAGCAAGGGTATGCCCATGCCCAGTTCAGCCTCGGTGCGATGTACGCCAACGGCCAAGGGGTGGCACAGGACGACAAGGCAGCGCTCAATTGGTTTAGGCTGGCAGCAGAGCAGGGATTTGCCGAGGCACAGGCCGACATCGACGCGATGTACGCCGAAGGCCGAGTCGCAGATTGAGTGACATCGAACGTAACTACCGAACACTTTCAAAAGGCTAGACCTTTCTTGGTACAAAGCACCAATCAGGCCATAAATAGTAATTCGTTTAATTTCAATTGGTTAATATTATTCTCTACGGGATGGCGACGGTTGGTGTAAAGAAAGCCGACACTCTGTGCTGGTCTGCGCGTCAGCGTTCCGCCCATTGCGCACCACCCCTGCACCGGGTGTGCTGCGCCCTTGAGCATGGTGCCAGCCACCGGACGGTAGTCAGGATCGCGAGTCTTGACCTTGCCGGTTTCAATCAAGTTTTCGATGCGGCGCTTATTGCGATCAAGAAGTCCTGGGTCGACCTTACGAAACTCAATTTCTTGCAATTTGTAGGCAATTCGGCGTTCCAGGAATTGCCGGTTGTGGGTGGGGTTCGCAGCGTGGAACAGCCGTTGCCAAAGCGACTTAATGTCTGCCATGGCCAATTCTGGCAACTGAGAAAATTGCGTTGCCACAGACAGTGGCGTGGCGGGGGTGGGCTTGCTTGGTCTCATCAGGACTCCGTATGTCTGTTGTTGACGGGGTCTGAATGAACGCGCTGGTGGCTCAGTGGCCGTTTGCCTCACCATCCGAAGCCAATGCTCTCAAATGACAATGCTACACAATGGACTGGCGGCACAATCCAACTTTACCAACACAACTTGGTGTGACGATTCACATATTGCATCTTGATCCACTTGAGGTGTTTCAAATGTTTCTCGTCTTGTTTTAAAAAATCGTTTCACTCTTGGGATCAACATGGAAACTGAACTGACCTGGCGACAAGCCATATTGAAAGTGCTTGGAGCGTCAGCCACGGCGCTTCACTACAACGAAATTGCCGAACAAATTATTGCGGAGAATTTACGAAAAAACCTTGGTGCCACGCCTGCTGCTACTGTCAACGCACAGATCAGTTCGTCGATCAAAAAAGACGGTGTGAATTCACCTTACAAGCGGGTTGATAAAGGGACTTTCATTCTTGCCAAATCTGATTTGGCAATGCTTCCCAGCGTAGAGCCGAGCAAGTTGACCCCCACAGTCGCATCCACTGACGAAACCGAAGAGCAGTACGAAATCGTTTCCTCATTTGGCATGTTCTGGCGGCGCAATGCCATTGAATGGCAGGCATCGCCAAAGCTGTTGGGCATGCAAAAAATCGGTGCCACTCCCGTAGATTTCAATAAGCAGCTTGGCATTTATTTGCTTTATGACGGACGCGAAGTGATTTATATCGGGCGTACCACTGACCGGCCTCTAGGTCGCCGCCTGTACGAGCACACAAGCGACCGATTGGCAGTCCGGTGGGATCGCTTCTCTTGGTTTGGACTTTTGCCTGTGTCCGAAATAGGGTCCCTTGGCGTACTGCCTGTGACCTATGACGCAGCCAAGATGATCCCCGCTTTGGAGGCCATTTTGATTGAGGCACTGGAACCGCGTCAAAACAGAAAGCGTGGTGATGATTTAGCTGTTGCTGAATACATTCAGCTCGAAGATCCCGAGATTCAGAAAAAGCGAGTTAAAGAGTCGCTGGTACTGGCAATGAACAAGTTATGAACTATTTGGGCCTGTAGCCCCCGTCATCATTGCGCGAGCAGCTACTTTTTGTGCAGCATTTATGGCGCTGCTAAATTGACACTTACAACAACAGCAGTGCCAAACCCGCGTTTGGTTTCTGGCCGTAACGCAACATTGCAGAAAAATTGACATCATGAAATGGTGGGCGCACTATTTGAGCCCACGCCCGCCTATTCTTACGACATTGATGATTTTTTCTGAATGTCCAAGATGAGCGTTTACCCAGTCTTTCAATGTCTGATTTGCCACCAAGTGCCACAGCAGCCGCAATGGAGCCTGGAAAGGCGGGTTCAGAAATACCGTTCTGAACCTCACCAGGGCCAACCGCGTACCGTGGTGCAAGTGCTTGATGCTGGCGACATGTTTTTGTATGACAGCCAAGCCTGCTGGCAAGTGCATGAGCCTACCGTCAACGCGGCACTCAAATTGAAAACCAGCTACCCCGTTGATGACAACCCGTCAAATTGTTGTCGCTGTGGTCAGCAATTCTCAATTCAAAATCATTATTGAAGAAAAAATATTTATTAATCAATAGGTTGAGATTTCATGTCCAAATTGACTACCCGTTTTCAATTTTAAGCAATTTTTTAACTAATTGAATTTAAACAAGTTTTTAGCTGAGTGATTTTGAATTGAGAACTGCTGCGCTGTGGTCGCCCACTTGACCGCTGCCAGCCCCATGTGAGCTACGCGGTGCTTTGTATGAGCGTTCACGCCACCCCCGCTGGCGGATTCGCCGATGTGGTGAGCGACGAGGAGTTCGCAGTGTTGTGCCATGACTGCGAGGAACCTGAATGGCCAGGCATGGCGGCAGCGCTTGCCATTGAGCCTGCCCTTGAAATCAGCCCAATTTAACTGGAGATGCAACGTGTGGATTTTTTTACCCAACAGCTTTTTGAGCATCGTGCAAAAGCCCGATGACACTGACACACTGACGGTGCGCGGTCGCACGCAAGGCGACATTGAATCGGTGTTTGCCGATGCAGTGGTGCAAACGGGCCAGGGCACCGACTACAAATACCGCGCTAAAGTGCCGCGCACCCAGGTGGCCAAGGTGCTGCACGACCAGGTGATGAGCTTGCACTATGGGAATTTCAAAAGCACGGTCAAAAACAACAAGCGCCACGATGCCTATATGCGAGTATGGTCAGCAATGTACGCCAATCAGGATCACTGACACCGTCAATTCAAAGGAGACAAGATGACGAAAAAAACCTACTCATGCACGCTGACGCGCTGGCACAAGGTGACTGAGCGCCTGACCAAGGAATACAGCGCATTGACCAAGGCCGCCAAGTCCGGCTTGGCTGAAACCACCGTCACCGAATACCTGGGCGAAGCACAAGAAGCGCGACTGATCGAGTTGCGCGATACCTGCCTGAAGCAAATCGACAATGCGCTGGCGGTGCAAGAGACCATTGTTCAGATCCGCCAGGCGCTGGGCACAACCAACGAAAATCAGGGCGTGTCTCGGGCGCTGGCAGACTATGACAAGCTTGTCAAGCGTGTCAACCTGTTCGAGTCCTTGCTGTCGGCCAGAACCAGCGAACAAGTTGCCATCAGCGAACTCAAAGCGGTCAAAAACCCAGGCCGCAGCGAGAAATACCTGGAACGTGGCCAGCCGAAAATTGCTGTTGCCATGCTCGAAGGCGAGCCTCTGGAACGGCTGCAAGCGCAGTTTTCCGAGGCCACCACAGCCATGTATGCTCAGGCCGACCGGCTGGCGGATTTGAACAAATGGGTGTTGGAGATTGCCCTGGAGCCAGAGATTGCCAAACTGGCTGGTTTGTAGAATTTGCCGCAAGGCAAATCAGGCCACTGTGTCGCCGGTGGCCGGATGACTGGCAGCGACCACGCGGGCGGTTACCCTGGGAGCCCACAAGCTCCGCCCACACGCCATGGGTAGATGTTTTGCGGGAAATCAGTGCTGGAGACGGGCGGATCGGAACAGTTCGCTGCACGCCGCCACCTTGTTGCTTATAGACCAGCGCTGAAGCCATGTTGAATGTCTGTTCTGTTGTTTCAGTGTGAAAACTTGCTTGTTGCAGTTTGCTACCGACCGCCTGCGTGCTTTTTTGATTTTTGAGAGCTTCACCCTATGTGGCTATTCACCCGTTACGGCTTTTTCAGCGTTGTACAAAAAGAAGACAGCGATGTGTTGACCATCCGTGCCCAGGTCAAAAGTGATCTGGACCGGCTGCGCCGTTATGTCTTGCCAACCCTTGCACAGGCTACTTCACACGGTGGCACAAACTACCCATGGCGGGCCACCGCTGGAAAAGCTGACTTTGGTGAGGCTGCGAAACGCATGGCAGAGGACATCAGTTATGCAGGTTTCACAGATGAGGTCGCACTCGGTCTTGGCAAAAACCGTGCACAGCGCATCGGCAAGGTGTGGACACCACTAGCCGACATGCCTGACGACTTGCCAGAAGAAGACAGCATTGGCCCACTGGATCGGTTGCCGCTGGACTGGAACTTCAAGACAACCCAAAAGGTGGCATATGGTGGTGTGCTGATCGGCACCGACGGCCGCTTGCTGCTGCGCGAGGTTGCCAACCATTACGATGGCTATGTCTGGACTTTCCCCAAAGGGCGACCAGACCCGGGCGAGGCACCACGTCAGACTGCCTTGCGTGAAGTGGACGAGGAAACCGGCGTTGACGCGCGCATCCTGATGCCGATACCAGGTGAATTTGCGGGCGGCACCACCATCAATCGGTATTTTTTGATGACCGTCGATGAGCGCGCGGTCAAATTGGATTTCGTTTGCGATGAAACCGCTAGCCTGCGCTGGGCCTGGCCACAAGAAGCGCGCGAGTTGATCGCATATACCAGCAACAAGTTGGGCCGCAAGCGAGATCTGGCGGTGCTGGAGGCGGCGTTGGCTTGTTTGCCCAACCCGCCACCGCTCAAGCGACCGGTGGCACGTCGTGAAGACTGGAACCGCAAACCTATGCCAGCGGCGCGCAAGCGTTTGACGATGGATAAGGTCTATTCAACGGCGGAAATGGCGCGCATTGCTCGCGGATTCATTCCGTCATGCATGGAAGAGAAGTGGTTTATCTATTTTGAGGATGGAAAGCTGTTTCTGCACCGCAGTTGGACTGGCCTCTGCATTTATTGCGTCGAGTTTTTGCCCGTTGCGACCGGCTGGGCCGTGGCAGCGGTGTGGGCGAATCGCCATCCTCAGCAATATGAGGAAACCGATGATGTTCAAGACGCACGGACATTGCTGGAAATGATTGAAATCCACCTGACGCGGGGCCCGGATGAGCCGACCGTCGACAGCATGGTGCTGGCATTTCAGCAAGCATTTCAGCCCAACTATCTGGGGTCGCCCAAAGTAGTTTCAGACCTGCTGGAACCGTTTTTTGCCCTGGCGATAGAGCAGCAAAAAGGCATGGCTACCTATGATCAGGTCTTGCAAGAGAACCTGCGTATCTCCAATGCGTTGACAACCGGCGAAGGCGGCTACACCGTCATGCCGGGCTGGCATACCGCAGCAAGCCTGGGACAGACCATCGTCAAAGCGTTTGAATTGGACCCAGACTACTACGCCGACGAAAACCTGCTTTGCATCGTTTCCGAAGGTTTGTCGGCGGTGTCAATCAAAATCAACGAGCTGCTCAAAGCCTTTCAGCAAGACACCAATGCGAAGTGGCTGGAAAACGCTCTGCCTCAACTCAATCGTCTACACGCCTTTGTTTGCACTGTGATGCTGGGAACCAACGGTTTGCAGTTTCAAAATCTGACGTTGAAAGATTTTGCGTGGCAGAAAACGACCGTCGTCCGAAAGCCACCGATCAATCTGACCAGTCTGGGCATTGCGCCGGGCGCGCAATTGGACTTCGTTGAAGACTCTGAAGCTTTGGATGAGGTGTCAACCCATTGCATCGTGACAGACAACAACAAGGTTATCTACGCGGGTGAAATGCTCAGCCTGTCTGCGGCAGCATTGAAAGTTCTTCACGCATCAGGTGCTAAGACGAAAGCAGTCAACGGTGCGCTTTATTGGGCCTACAAAGGTGAGACCCTGGCAGCACGGCGTTTGCGGCTGCAAGGGTGACAGCCAAATCACAGCAACACTGAAGCAAGTCACAGGGGTTTACTGACTTGCTTGTCGCCCATACTTCACGCAACAAAATCGCCACCCGTCAGTAGCCTTTGGATTGCGTTGGCATAGGCATCACCCATCGGCAATTCAAAGTCAAGCTGCAGGTTTCGTCGCTGCGTGATGGTGGGCTCACCAGTCTTTAGGTTCAGACCAGACTTTTCAACGTCGGCCCAATGCATCCCAAAGCCGCGCTTTTGCCAGGCAGGCAGCGCATCAAAGTTGATGCCATTGGCAAAGAGCAAGTCATGCTTGTCAGACTGACTGGTGCGCAGTAATGTGTTGGAAGCCTGTTGTGCATCTTGACCCTGGCGGCGCAGAAGCCAGTAAGCATGGCCATTAAGGCAGCAGCGGGCGGCATCCGCCATACGCCAACGGAAGTAGTCCACCACCTGTTCATCCCCTGGCAAGATGGAAAGTCTGCCATCAAAGGCAGCAGCACGGCCAAGCGCGACTGAGAATGCTGCACTGGCTTCGCACGCCAGAATGGAAATCAATTTGCGCGGCTTGCGCGAGAAGGCTGCTTCGGCTGGATGCAGCAGCAGAGAGACTTCATCGCTCTCGCTGTAGGCAAATAGCACATTGAAACCGCAGGCCATCAAATGCTGGCAAGTGGTGGCCATCAGGTCGCGAAACCGGATGTCAAAAGGCGACTCGAACGCGCAGACTTCTTTGGTCAATCGGGTAAAGCTGCGGCCATCCAACCGGGCAACGATTTGAAACCCTACGGGCACTGGCTGGTCAAGCGCGTTCTCAAAGGCGCGTAATCG
>CAIQOO010000147.1 GCA_903873485.1 uncultured beta proteobacterium
ACCCAGGCCCAGGCGGCGCGTGGCACCTTGGTGGCAATGGTCGGAATGCGCGCCTCGTGCCAGCCGATGCCGGTGTTCAAAATGGTGGTGCCAGCGGCTTCAAGCGCCTGCGCCAGTTCAATCACTTCAGCCAGCGTGGAGCCGCCTTCGACCAGATCGAGCATCGACAAGCGGAAGATGATGATGAAGTTCTGGCCCACTTTTTCTCGCGTGCGGCGCACAATTTCGAGCGGGAAACGGATCCGGCTGGCATAGCTGCCACCCCATTCGTCGTCACGCTGGTTGGTGCGCTCGGCGATGAATTCGTTGAGCAGATAACCCTCCGAACCCATGATTTCGACCCCGTCGTAACCGGCACCTTGCGCCAGCGCGGCACAGCGCACAAAGTCATCAATGGTTTGATAGACCTCATCCGAGCTGAGTGCATGCGGCTTCATCGGGTTGATCGGGGCCTGCAAGGCGCTCGGTGCCACCAGCTCCTGGTGGTAGGCGTAGCGGCCAAAGTGCAGTATCTGCATGGCAATCTTGCCACCGGCCTGGTGCACCGCATCGGTCACCAGCCGGTGCTTGTCGGCCTCGGCTTGCGTTGTCAGGCGGGCACCGCCGGGCATCGGGCGGCCCCGGTCGTTGGGCGCAATGCCGCCGGTGACGATCAGGCCGACACCGCCCCTGGCCCGCTCGGCGTAAAACGCCGCCATCCGGCTAAAACCGTCTTTAACTTCCTCTAGTCCGACGTGCATGGAGCCCATCAACACCCGGTTGGGCAGTGTGGTAAAGCCCAGGTTCAGGGGGCTGAGAAGGTGCGGGTAGTGGGTCATGGCGGGTCCTCAAAGGGGGAATGGGTAAATCTGTGGCTGGCCTCGGCGTAAGCGGCACGATGCAACCGGTTGCAATAGTTTAGAAGAACTGACATTCTCATGCAACCAGTTGCATAGAGTGATTGACCCAATTAGACTTGACCCATGGCCTTGTCACATGCTCTTTTGACTTCTTTGCTGGAAAAATCATCGTCCGGCTACGACTTGGCGCGCCGCTTTGACAAGTCGATCGGCTTTTTCTGGCACGCCACCCACCAGCAGATTTACCGCGAACTCGCCCGCATGGAACTGGCTGGCTGGATTGCGTCCAGCAGCGCGCCAGATGCCGGCAAGACCCGCAAGCGCATTTATTGCGTGCTGCCACTCGGACAGGTTGAACTGTTGCGCTGGGCCGCCGAGCCGTCAGCGCCGATGGATTTGCGCGACGAGTTGATGGTGCGCCTGCGTGCCGATGCTGCTTTAGGCTCGCTGGGGCTGGCACCCGAACTGGAGCGGCGCATTGCTCTGCACCAGAGCCAACTGGCGCTGTACCGCGATATCGAGCAACGCGATTTTGCCGCCAGCCCCAGCCTGCCACGAGCCGCACAAATTCATCACATGATGCTCAAGAAGGGCATTTTGTATGAAGAAAACTCGATTGCCTGGGCGCGCGAGATGCTTGAACTGCTACGCTAAGCGCAGCATGGCAGCCAAGGCCGGATGAGCCGCCCGGCATCATCGGGCCAGCAAATTGCGGCTGATAACAATGGCACTGACATAAGCGCCATTAGTTGCTAAATTATCCCGTTCGCTCTGAGCTTGCCGAGGGGTCGAAGTGCAATGAGGGCTTCGACCCCTCGGCAAGCTCAAGGCAGGCCAAGCTCAACCCGAACGGACATCAGCTTAAGTCAGTGCCATTGGCATTTATTTGATAGAATTTTTTCGCGCATTTTCAATGTGCCGTGGCTGCAGCAACATGCATGGTGGTCACCGCAGTCATGTAACCAAACTCAAGGAACTGATAGTGAAAAAATCAATCATCAAGTGGATTGCAATTGCAGCAGTGATGGCAAGCGGCCAGGCATTTGCTGCTGCCGACGATGACGCATGGATTGCCAAGTGCGTCAAGGACAACGCCAAAGAAGGTGCCAAGGACGAGGTGGTCAAAAAATACTGCACCTGCATGAACAGCAAGATGGACGCCAACGAAACCCAATCCATTACCAAATGGGAAAAAACCCATCCAGATGAAATGAAAGCTTGCGAAAAGGAGGCCGGCTGGAAATAGTCCTGCATTTTTATCTGGGGTGCCGTCGCTTGTCGGATGCGCCTGGCGGCAAATCCGGCCCTAAGCGTTGCTGCCCTTAGTCGTAGCGCAGCGTGTAGATCAGGTCGATGGCACTTTGCCCGCCGGTTTCGGCCCGCAGCGTCAGGTTTCGGGTCAAGTCATAAAAAATGTGGATCACGCCGATGGCGCCATTCAGACTGCTCTCGTAGGCGATGTAAAAGTCTTTCGACAGGCGCTTGCCCAGGGTGATTGAGGCCGCGCTGCTGTCGGCATCGGTGCTGGAGCCGCCACTGAAACTCAATTCGTCAAGCCCGAGTGATTGCGTCAGGCCGTCGGTCAAACCCTTGCCGTTTCGATCAAGCAGCGCCAGCGCGGCTTGCTGCATCAGCGCGGCTTCAGCGCCGCTGCCGCTGGGTGAGCGGCCCAGCACCAGCCAGCCGAGTTTTTCAGCTTCTGGCAAATCTGGATCGGCGTACAACTGCACGATGGGCGACAGCGCCGTGCCACGAATCTGCACCCCGACGCGCTGGCTGAGTTTGGGGCGAATCGCCAAAACGGCAAGCGCCGGGTTGTCGGGTGGCCCGCTAAAGCGCAGCAGGCCGCGCTCGATCTCCAGCCGCTGGCCATAAGCCTGGTAGCTGCCTTCCACCGTGCGCAGCGTGCCGGTCAGGCTGGGTGCCGCAATGTCTTTGGCTGCCAGCGTCAGCTTGCCCGCCAGCCGGGTCACCACACCTTGTCCGCGCACCTGAAAATCAGTGCCCAGGTCAAGCTCCACCTGCAAGTCAGGGCTGATCCGGGGCGGGCTGGCGGCGGCCTGGCGCCGGGCTGCGGGCGGGACAACTGGCTTGTTGGGTCCGGTGGCAGCGCGCACCACCACATCCTCGCCGAGCTGTGGCGTGGTGTAGTCGGGCAGGGTGAACAAGGCCGAGTCGGCCTTGAGGGCACCGCGCAGGCCAAGCCGGGCGTTCGCCAGTTCAGCGCTGAGTTGACCAGACACCGTGATGCGCCGGTCAGGACGGGAGCTTAGGCGCAGTTGCCGGGCCTGTGCCACAAGCTGCATGCGCACCTGTTGCGCAAAACCGGCATCGGCCTGGCCCGCTGGCCAGAAGATCGTGCCGGTCATGCCCAGCGTGCCACCGCTGGCGCCACCGGCACCTTGCAGGGTGAAGTTTTGAATGTCGAGTTGCTGCCCGTTGAAAGTGGCCAACAAGCTGCCGCCGCTGAAATCAAGGCCATCGACCACCGAGCGCAGCGCTAAATCCCGGGCTTGCAGGCTGCCGCTCCAGTGTGGCGCGTCGCGTGTGCCGGTCAGGGTCACGTCGGCATCCATGGTGCCGCGCAGTCGCCAGCCCGGTGGCGCCAGCGCCGACCAGGCATCCATCGGCGGCAGTTTCAATTGCAGGCTGGCAGCCACCGGGGCGTTGCTGGCCAGCGCCCAGCCGTTGCTTCCCTGCTGCAACTCGGTGCTAAAGGCCATCAGTGCCCGTCCGGCGCGCACGCTGTCCCAGCGCAGGCTGCCCGAGACCTGTGCACCATCAAGGTTGACTTGCAGCCGCGCCTCTGCCATGCCAGCCAGCAACACCCGTTGTTGGCCGACATCGGTTGTCAGGTGCAGGTCGCCGCCGCTGCGCTCGAGCATGGCGCGCAGATGCAGGCTGTCGGTGTAGGTGGCATCCCAGTTGCCCGAGAGTTGCAAATCACCGCCAAGCCCCAGGTCAGCAAGGGTTTTTTGGCTGACGGCATCCAGCCAGGCCAGTGGCACGGCATCGATGCTGCCCTGGCTTTGCCATTGGGCTGGTGGCCGCGCCGCTGCGGCTGTTGCGCCCGCCGCTTGCGTCCAGCGCAACGGCTGCCAGTTCAGGCGGGCGCTGCCCGCTGCCGGGCCGAGCAGGCGTGCCGTGCCGCCAGAAACGCTCAAGCTGCTGGCCAGGCCGGTGGTTTGCCAGTTCAGCGTTACCGGCGGGGCAGGGCGGTCACCGGCTTCGCCACCCAACCGGATCATCCAGGGCGGGTTGTCGCTGTGCTGGCGCAGAGCCAGCTCAAGCTGCCCGATGCTGGCTTGCCAGTGGCCATCGGTGGCGCGGCCTGCCTGCGCTTTTGCCTGCCAGTCGAGTTGCTGCTCAGCCGCATCAATGCCACCGCGGCTGCTCAGGCTGAAGCTGCCGGGCGTGCCAGCCAGGTCCAGTTCCACCACGCGCAGCCGTCCGCTGCCGGCTTTTTTCCCTGCTGCATCGGCCCCTTGCGTCCAGCCGAGTTGCGTGGCGCGCAGATGGGACTCGATTTGCAGCCCCTGGGCGTTGTTCTGCCAGCCGCCTTGCCAGCGCGCCGCGAGCGTTGCCGCCCCGTGCAGTTGGTAGCCGCCGAGCAGGCTGGCAACGGCGGGCCAGCGGGACAGCCAGCGGCTGGTGGCGGCCACGTCCTGCACTTGCACGGCCAGTTGGCCCTGGCCGGCGGTGCCCGACAAGTGGCCGTCGAGCGTGGATTGCAGACCGGGCAGGCTCAGGCCGATTTGCCCGCGCGCACCCTGATTCTCTGCGTGGTAGCTGAGCTGGCCCTGCAGATGGGCATCGGGCGCGTCAATGCGCAGGCGGTTGAGTGTCAGCAGCGGTGCTTGCCAAAGGCCCTGGGCCAGCACGCTTTGGAACTGCAGGCCGGGCCGTTTGCCAGTCGTGGGTGATGAAGCTGGGGCGGTGGCTGGATCAGGCAATTTGTCCCGGCTGGCCTGCAAGTTGATATCAAACCCAACGCCCTGGGCGAGTTGGCGGGCGCTGAGCGTGCCGCCGATCAGCACTGGAGCTAGCGGCGAGTAGAGGCCGGCGGTGTTGACGGCGGTAACGCTGGCCTGCATTTTCCAGCGTTCGGCTGCCGCAGCGTCGGGGTTGAATTGCCCGCTGGCCAGCACGCGGCCACCGGCCATGTCGGCCTGCAGCGATTGCACCCGCCATTGCCCCTGGGCAAAACCAAACTCGGCCTTGAGCGTTTGCAGCGGCAGCCGTTGCTGGTCGAGCGGGCCGCTCAAGGCGTTTTTCAGTTGAATGCTGGCTTGCCAGCCCGGGCCGTCAGGGCGCACCGACAGCGCGCCGTCGAGCAGCGTTTGCGGTGTCTGGGGCCACAGGCTGGCCAGGTTCAGCGCCTGCCACTGGCCTTGTGCGGTGATGATTTGTTGCACCTGCCAGGGTGCCAGTTGCGCCGACAGGCGGGCCTGCATGGCCGGCATTTTGCTGGCTGACCGGCCAGTGGGCGCGCCAAAGCCCTGCGGGGTCAGCGTGGCGTGCAGCGCCAATCGGGCATCAGCGCTTGCCAGTTGGCCGTCCAACTCGGCCTGTGCCAAAACCTTCAGCGGTACGGTGCTGCCCGGCACCGGGCTGTTCACCATCCCGCTGGCCTTGAAAGACAGCGCCATCGGCGCCTGCGCCTGCAATTGGCCGGCAAACTCGTATTTATTTGACAAAATATCGATGTAGCCCTTGTCCAGCCTGTGCTCGTAGCTATTAAAACTATAGTTAAAAGCGAGCTTGTCAAAGCTTTGGCTGGTGCTGCCGCTGACCCATTCCAGTTGATCGATACGGATGCTGGCGCTGATCTTGATGGGCAGGGCGAGTTGGGCTGGTGGCAGCGGCAGGGTGTCGGGGCGGGCCGGGCGCTGGTCTTCAATGCGCAGGTGGCCCAGGCTCAGTTGACCGAGCCAGAGTTCCTGTTGCCACAGGCTGGCGGGCTGCCAGTCAAACTGCACATCGCGTGCTTCCACTGCCAGGCCGGCTTGCTGCCAGCGCAGCCAGCCGATGCGCCCGCCGTGGCGCAGCGAGCCGGTCACTTGCCGGGTTTCCAGGCTTTGCCCGGCTGGCAGCCAGTGCGCCACCTGCCCCAGCGTGGTGGCCAGCGAGCTGCTGTCGGCACTCCAAAACCAAAGCCCGCCGACCAGCGCGGCCAGTCCGACCAGCGCCAGCAGCAGCGTCAGCGCCGCCAGCAGAACCAGGCTCCGCGCGGCGGTCAAAATGAAAATCCCACATTCAGGTGCAGTCGCCACTGCTGTACCGCCACACCGTATGCCAGATCAATCTGCAGCGGGCCGACCGGAGTTTTCCAGCGCAGCCCGGCACCCACGCCGACTTGTGCCTGCAGGTCGACCGGGTGGTCGGCCACCGCACCGGCATCGATGAACAGGGCGGTTTCCCATTCGGTCAGCAGCCCGTTGCGGGTGATCGGGCGTTGCCACTCCAGACTGCCTGCGGCCAGGTAACGACCGGCGCTGACCAGGCCGCCGGCCAGCTCGGTGCCAATGTCGTTCAGGCCGTAACCCCGCACGCTGTTGTCGCCACCGGTCAAAAAAAGCTGGGTGGCCGGCAGCGCCGCCCCCTGTTGGGCCAGCACGGCACCGGCCAAGGCGCGCAGGGCCAGCCGGCCAGCCCGCAAATCGGGGACTTTGGCGTGCTGCCCGGCGAGCGGCAAAAAGTATTGCCAGCGGGTCAGCACCCGGCCAAAAGGCACGGCTGAATTGCCCAAGGTGGTGCCGCCACCCAGTTCCGCGCCAAAGGCCCAGCCGCCCGATGGATGCGGCATGGCATCAAAATTGCGCAGGGTAAAGGCGTAGTTGGCGCTGATGGACTGGGTCTGGGCCGGTGCCGTCGGGTCGGTGGCGGCGCTGTCAGCCCGGTCATATTGCAGGTAGTAGCTGCGGTCAATGCGCTCACCCTGCTGGCTGGCGCCAGCCCGCCAGCTCTGGCTGTCCAGCGCAAAACTGCCGCTGATTTCATGTTGCAGCACCAGTGCGGTGTTCCAGCGCCAGTTGCTGTCATTGGGTGGCGATATCAGCCCGACACCGATGCTCTGGTTTTCCCGGTCCAGCGACACTTTGCTCAAGGCGCGCCAGCCCAGTCCGGGCAACTGGTTGTGCAAATGTTCCAGGCTCAGGCGCGCCCCGCTGTCGGTGCTGGCGCCAACCCCGAAAATGATTTTTTGCAGGCGGGCTTCGCGCAGCGTCACCAGCACCGATGCGGCCTGCAGGTCACTGCCGGTGTCAATGGCCAGGAATGCGGTGCCAAAAAAACCGCTGTCGGTCAGGCGCTGTTGTGCCGCTACAAGCTGGCGCTGATCGTAGTCGGCCCCCACCGGCAGGCGCGCCAGCCGCCGCACCAGCGCGGCATCAAAGCGCTGCAGGCCGCTGATGACCAGTTCGCCGATCTGGTAGGCTGGCCCGGAGTCGAGCGTGACATCCAGCCGCGCCTGGTGCGTCAGCGGGTCAATGTCGGCCTGGGTCTGGCTGATGCGCCCAAGCGCGTAACGCTGGGTGCTGAGCTGGCGCAGCGCCTGTTTCTTGGCACTGTCCCAGCGAGTCTGGGTAAAGCGGTTGCCGACCGGCAATGACCAGCTCTCCTGGATCAACTGTCGCTGCGCTGCCGCTGCCGGGTCGGTGGCCATCGACCCGGCAAAATGCAGCAGCACCTGACTGACCTGGACCGGTTCACCCACCGTCACGCGGATGCTGACGTGGCGTGGCTGATCACCGGGGGGTGGCCGCGCAATCTCGATCAGCGGTGAAAAATAGCCCAGCGTAGCCACCAGTTTTTGCGTGTCAACCTGCGCCATGTCGAGCAAACGGTTCAACTCGTCGTCGCTGAGGTCGGTCAGCGCCCGGTAGCGCTGCAGCTCCAGGTGGCGCTCCAGCAACTGCCTGATCTCGTCGGGGGCCTCAATGTCGAGCGTAAAAGCCGCTGGCCCGGTTTCGCTGGCTGGCTGGCCGGCGGCGTTTTGCGGTGCGCTTGCCTGATCCGGCGGCGGCACCACTTGCGCGACCGCGCCAGTCGCCAGCCACAGCAGCAGCGCTGTCGGCAGCCATTTCATTTGCTCAGCAGGCGCATGGTTTCTTCCAGCCCCTTGAGTGTCATGGGAAACATGCGCTGGCTCATCAGTTGCTGCACGATGCTGATGCTCTGGCGGTATTGCCAGACACCTTGCGGCTCGGGGTTGACCCAGGCAAATTTGGGATAGGCATGAATCAGGCGGCTTAGCCACTCGGCCCCGGCTTCCTCGTTGCTGTACTCCACGCTGCCGCCGGGCTGCAAAATCTCGTAGGGGCTCATGGTCGCATCGCCAATGAAAATCAGCTTGTAATCCTTGTTGTACTTGCGGATGATGTCCCAGGTCGGGAACTTTTCGGCATAGCGGCGCCGGTTGTTTTTCCAGACGAAGTCATACACGCAGTTGTGAAAGTAATAAAACTCCAGGTGCTTGAACTCGGCCTTGGCAGCAGAAAACATCTCTTCGACCCGGGCAATGTGCTCGTCCATGGTGCCGCCGACATCCATCAGCAGCAGCACCTTGACGTTGTTGTGCCGCTCGGGAATCATCTTGATATCGAGGTAACCCGCGTTGGCGGCGGTGGCGCGTATGGTGTCGGGTAGATCAAGCTCTTCTATATGGCCCTCGCGGGCAAACTTGCGCAGCCGGCGCAGTGCCACCTTGATGTTGCGGGTGCCCAGCTCTTGGGTGTCGTCGTAGTCGCGGTAGGCGCGCTGCTCCCAGACCTTGACGGCGCTCTTGTTTTTGCCACTGCCGCCAATGCGAATGCCCTGCGGGTTGTAGCCACCGTGGCCAAACGGGCTGGTGCCGCCGGTGCCAATCCACTTGCTGCCGCCTTCGTGGCGCTCTTTTTGCTCTGCCAGCCGTTTTTTCAGCGTTTCCATCAACTCGTCCCAGCCCATTTTTTCGATGGCGGCTTTTTCTTCGGGGCTTAAATTGAGTTCCAGAGTTTTGCGCAGCCAGTCCAGCGGCACCTCCTGGGTAAAGTCGGTGATCAGCTCGACCCCATGAAAATAGGCCGAAAAAGCCCGGTCAAACTTGTCGTAGTGCTTTTCATCCTTGACCAGGGTGGCGCGGCTAAGAAAGTAAAAGTCTTCGATCTTGAAGCCGCTTGGCCCGTCGTCATGGTCAGTTTGCGGCGTTTTAGGGCCAACCACGCCAAGTTTGAGCGCCTCCAGCAGCGTGAGGAACTCCTTGACCGAAACCGGCAGTTTGGCCGCGCGCAGGGTGTAAAAAAAATCAATCAGCATGGTATGTGTCAGTGCCAGTTTTCAAGCTTGCGTCTAGCGACGCGAATGAATTCATCGCCTATTGTCAATCAAGCCGGGCAAATTTTCGCCAGCCCGGTTGTGTCGGTGTTGGCAGCCGGACATCACCGGCCCAGTTGACTTTCATGCCAATCTTGCCCACTTTTGACTGATGAAACCGTTCGCCATGAGCTTGGCCTGTACTGGGCTGGCCGATGCAAGAAAATAACATCAAATAAGGCTCTAGCGCCCGTCCCTATTGCGTAAGTAGCTATTTAATAAATAGCAGAATGCGGGCACCATGTGAGTCCCTTTTTGATGCGGATCAAGCCGCTCTCAGGCACTGTCAGCGCCCGCCGGTTTTTGTGCCGACCCGCAGGCTTGACGCGCCGTGTGTTGAACTGATGCACCAGGCCAGAGTCCGGGCAGTACCTAACGCGCTGATAACGAACGTCACACAGACCTGACTAAAATTCCCGGCATGACCCACCAAGACGATGATGCTTCGTACCGGCTGCTCTTTTCGACACCCGAACTGGTGCGCGATTTGATCTTGGGTTTTATCCCCGACGAGTGGCTGCACAGCCTGGATTACGCTACGCT
>CAIQOO010000148.1 GCA_903873485.1 uncultured beta proteobacterium
CCGGCTGGCCGCGCACATTAGCGCGGTCGCGGTCAAGGCGGCCGACAAGGCGGTGGCACACAAGCTGATGCCGGTGAGCGTCGGACTGGATGCCAATGGCCTTGCCACACCGGCCTTGCTGAAAAAGCTGCAGGCGCTGGGCGCTGATGTGTCTGACCCGGTGTTTGCCGTGGCGGCGCTGCGCCGGGCACCGGACGGTAAAGCCGATGCGCTGTTTTATGACAGCCTGGCTGGCGGTGCCACGCTCGACGTGGGGCTGCAAAAGGCGCTGGAAGACACCCTGGCCAAGTTGCCGATTCCCAAAGTCATGAGCTACCAGCTTGAATCTGACTGCGAACTGCCGGGCTGGAGCAGTGTCAACTTTGTCCGTCCGGCGCATGGCCTGGTGGCGCTGCACGGCAGCACCGTGGTGCCGGTCAAGGTGTTGGGGCTGACGGCGGGCAACACCACCCAGGGGCATCGCTTTGAGGCGCTCAAGTCGCCGCTGCTGCTGGCCGATGCCGACCACTATGCCCAGGCATTGCAGACCGATGGCGCGGTGATTGCCAGTTTTGATGCGCGTCGCGCCGAGATTGTTCGCCAGCTCGCGGCAGCGGCGGCGCAGCAGGGTGGTGGCTGCCATCCGATTGAAGACGATGCCTTGCTCGACGAGGTCACTGCGCTGGTGGAACGCCCGCATGTGCTGATGTGCCGGTTTGAAGCGCAGTTTCTGGCGGTGCCGCAAGAATGCCTGATCCTGACCATGAAGGCCAACCAGAAGTACTTTCCGCTGCTTGACGCTGCGGGCCGGCTGACCGACAAGTTTTTGCTGGTCAGCAACATCAACCCGGAGGATGCCAGCGCCGTGATTGGCGGCAATGAGCGGGTGGTGCGTCCGCGCCTCGCCGATGCCAAGTTCTTTTTTGACCAGGACCGCAAAAAGTCGCTTGAGTCGCGCGTCGCCGGTCTCGACAAGGTGGTTTATCACAACAAGCTCGGCACCCAGGGCGAGCGCATGGCCCGGGTGTGTGCCATGACGCGCCGCATTGCTTCACTGCTGCTGCAAGCGGATGGCGCAGTTGGCCAAGTGGATTTGCTGGCGCAGGCTGAGCTGGCGGCCCGACTGGCCAAGACCGATCTGCTGACCGACATGGTGGGCGAGTTCCCCGAGTTGCAAGGCATCATGGGTGGCTACTATGCCCGCCATGACGGTTTGTCCGAAACCGTGGCGCAGGCGATCGAAGACCATTACAAGCCACGTTTTGCCGGCGATGCCTTGCCGCGCAACCTGACCGGCGTGGTGGTGGCGCTGGCTGACAAGCTCGAAACCCTGATCGGCATGTTTGGCATCGGCAATTTGCCCAGCGGCGACAAAGACCCATTTGCGCTGCGTCGCCATGCCTTGGGCGTGATTCGCATGCTGATTGAAAAGGATCTGCCGCTGGATATTGATCAGCTAATGCGTATTGCGTTTGATGTATTGGATGATGAGCGGATACAACGGGATGCCTGGGATCGCCAGCAGACTTCGGAGCAAGCAGTCAAACTGCAGGCGGGTGGTATTGCCAGGCACGCATCGGCGTTTTCCAGGCGTGTTTTCGATGGCGCATCGGCTGCGCATTTGTCAGAGTTCATCTTTGACCGGCTCGCCGGCACGCTGCGCGAGCAGGGTTACAGCGCGCTGGAAGTGGATGCGGTGCTGGCCCTGCGTCCGCAGCGTCTGGGTGAGGTGCCCAAACGCCTGGCTGCAGTGCGCGCTTTTGCCGCGCTGCCTGAGGCACCGGCCTTAGCGGCCGCCAACAAGCGCATCGGCAACATCCTGAAAAAAGCCGACGTTGCGGTGGATGCCCATGTCAGCCTGCTGCTGCTGCAAGAGCCAGCCGAGCTGGCCTTGTTTGAGGCCATGCAATCGGTGCTGCCGCAGGCGCGCGCCCGGTTTGATGCCGGTGACTACACCGCCTCGCTGCAAAGTCTGGCCGTGTTGCGGCTGCCGGTGGATGCGTTTTTTGACGGCGTGATGGTCAACGCCGAGGCGCTCGACCTGCGGTTCAATCGCCTTGGTCTGCTCAAGACCCTGTTTGTTGCGATGAACCGGGTCGCCGACCTGTCCCGGCTGGCCTCCTGATGGCTGCTTGACCGAAAGCCGATGCCATGAACCCGATCAAACTGGTCATCATTGACCGCGACGGCACCATCAACCAAGACAGCGCCGAATTCATCAAGTCGGCCGACGAATGGCAGGCGCTGCCCGGCGCGCTTGAAGCGATTGCCCGGCTCAATCACGCTGGCTGGCATGCGGTGCTGGCCACCAACCAGTCGGGTCTGGGGCGCGGTCTGTTTGAGGTGTCCGACCTCAACGACATGCACAAAAAAATGCACCAGCAATTGAATGCCTTGGGCGGGCGCATTGACGCAGTGTTTTACTGCCCGCACACCGCCGACGATGCCTGCCATTGCCGCAAGCCGGCAACTGGCCTGCTTGAGCAGATTGCCGAGCGTTACGGCATCAACCCCAAGGGCGTGCCGGTGGTCGGGGATTCGCTGCGCGATATGCTGGCCGGTGTCGCGCTGGGATGCGAGCCGCACCTGGTGCTGACCGGCAAGAGCCTGGTCTATCGGGGCCATGATTTGCCCGACACCTTTCCGCAGCACACGCAGATGCATGCCGATTTGGCGGCGTTTGCCGAATTTCTGCTGTCGCGTGAAGCGCAGTCGCTCGGCTAGCTTGCATGGCTAGTCAGTCACCCCAAATAATGAAACCGTTCGCCCTGAGCCTGGTCGAAGGGCCTTTCTACTGATGCGGTGGTTCGACAAGCTCACCACGAACGGCGGTGTTTCATGTTAACCGGGCCGATCAATGCGAATGCAGAACTCATTTGATATGTTTTATATAGCTGCCTGCGCTTGTCCCATAAGGGCTGGAGCCTTAAAAGTCTTGCAATGGCGCTGATCCGCTCGATTTTGCACATGGCCTGGATGGTGATCACCGTGATCCCCTGGACGCTGGCGGTTTTGCTGGTGTCGCTGCTGGCATCGCGCACCGCCGCCTGGTGGACGGCGGTGAGCTGGTTTCGGCTGGTGGTGTGGGGCACACGGGTGATTTTGGGTGTGCGCCTGGAGGTGCTGGGCATGGAGCACCTGCCGGTGGGCAAAGGCAGCGCCGCAGTGCTGCTGTCCAAGCACCAGTCGGCGCTGGAAACCCTGTGGCTGCCGACCTTGATGCAGCACCCGCTGGCCTTTGTGTTCAAGCGCGAGCTGCTCAATATTCCGTTTTTTGGCTGGTCGATGGCCCGGCTGGACATGATCCATATTGACCGCGAGTCGCGCACGGTTGCCATGAAACATGTCATTGAGCAGGGCCGCCGACTGCTGGCGCAGGGCACCTGGGTCATCATGTTTCCCGAGGGCACCCGCATGCCGCGCGGACAACAGGGCACTTATCAGACGGCGGGTACCCGCCTGGCGGTCGAAGCCGGTGCCCCGGTGGTGCCGATTGCGGTGGCCACGGCACGCTGCTGGCCGCGCCAGGGGTTTGTCAAGCATTCCGGGGTGGTGCGGGTGTCGATTGGTCCGGCCCTGCCAAGCGTCGGGCGCGACCCCAAGTCCTTGATGCGCGAGGCGCAGACCTGGATCGAGGCCGAGATGCGGCGCATCGACCCCGAGGCTTATCGCTGAATATTGAAGCGGCTTTTGGTCTTGTCTGCAGTGCTGCCGTCGATCGCCGATCTTTTTGAGTCAAATCAGCCTCTAGCCCAGATGGATCAAGCGTTGTCAGCTATAAAAAACGAAGCTTATTTCAACCATCCACGGGCCAGCCGCGAGTTGCGTTTGGGCGGCATCCTGGTGGCCTACGAACTCATCCGGGGCAAGCGGCGCAGCATCGGGTTCCGTGTCGGGGCCGATGGCCTGGCGGTGCGCGCGCCCAACTGGGTGTCGTTGCGCGATATCGATGCCGCGCTGCAAACCAAGTCAGCCTGGATTTTGCGCAAACTGCAGGAGTCGCGCGAGCGCCAGGCGCGCCTGGCGGCGCAGGTCATCACCTGGAAGGACGGGGCAACACTGCCTTTTCTGGGGCAAAGCCTGACGATCGAGCTTGACCCGGCGCACCGCTTTGGCCCGGCTGGCGCGCAACTGGTGATCCTGCCGTTGGCTGGCGCTGTGCTCGCGGTGGCTGCCGATGCCTTGGCGGCACCCGGTTTGGCCAACGCGGCACCGCTTGACTTGCCGCCGGTTTCTCGCCCGGTTTTGCGGCTTGGCCTGCCACACCATGCCCTGCCTGAGCAGATTCGTGCTGCGGTGCAAGCCTGGCTGATGCGCCAGGCCAGCCGCATTTTTCAGGAACGGCTTGACCACTTTGCCCCTTTGCTGGGGGTCAAGTGGAAAAAATTGGCCTTGAGCAACGCTGTGACCCGCTGGGGCAGCGCGCGTCATGACGGCGCCATCCGCCTGAACTGGCGGCTGCTGCATTTCAGGCTGGCGGTGATTGACTATGTGGTGGCGCACGAACTGAGCCACCTGCGGGAAATGAACCACAGCCCGCGCTTTTGGGACACGGTTCGGTCGGTCGTGCCCGACTATGCCGCACTGCGCCAGCAGCTTAAAAGCGAGGCGCAGCCCAGGTGGCAATAAGCCAGAGGGGTTGCCAGGTGCCGGCGCGACCGCACCCAACGCGCCCGCTGAGTGCCCGCCGGTGGTCGATTGGCGTAAGGCTGGGTGGCCGGATTTGTGCGCCATAATCCACGCTCACGTTGACGTGAACGTCAACGTTAACTGCACGCACCCCCAAGCCCATGCCACCAACTTACAGCATCAGCGACCTGGCCAAAGAGTTTGACCTGACCACCCGGGCCATACGCTTTTATGAAGACATGGGGCTGCTGCAACCCGAGCGCAGTGGACCCGGCGGGCGCAACCGCATTTACAGTGTGCGGGACCGGGCCCGGCTCAAGCTGACGCTGCGCGCCAAACGCCTGGGCCTGAGTCTGACCGAGGCGAAAGAAATCATTGACATGTACGACAGCCCGCGTGACACGGTGTCCCAGCTTGAGAAGTTTTTGCTGGTGCTGAGCCAGCACCAGCATCGGCTTGACGCGCAGATGCTCGATTTGCAGGCCAACATGGATGAGCTGAAAGTTCACCAGCGCGAAGCCAAAGCGATGCTGGCAAAGGCGCAGCGCCGCGCAACCGGCAACATCAGCACAGCCGGCAACATCAGCACAGCCAGCAAGCGCAGCCAGCCCCAAGATGATGCCATCCTGGTTCAGTGTGCGGCTGCCACCCGCGCCTGATTTTTTTCCCCCAAACGGTGCCGCATGACCCTGACTCCCACCCACCACCACCATGAAACCCCGCTGCAGCGGGTGCAAGCCAGTTTTGGGCGCCAGGGGCTGATGCAGCACCTGGGTGCCTGCGTTTTGCATGTCGCGTCTGGCGAGTGCGTGATTGGCTTGCCCTATTCCGACAAGGTGACCCAGCAGCAGGGTGCTTTTCATGGCGGTGCGATTGGCGCGCTGGCCGATATCGCCGCCGGTTATGCCGCCTTGACCCAGACCACGCACGGCATGGAGGTGGTCAGTGTCGAATACAAAATCAATTTTCTGGCCAGCCGCCAGGGTGGCGAGTTGCGCGCCACCGGCCGGGTGCTCAAGGCCGGCCAGCGCATCGTGGTCACCAGCGCCGAGGTCATGCACATAGCCGACGATGGCAGCCAGACCCTGTGTGCCGTGCTGCAACAAACCGTGATGGCGGTGGCCAAAAATTACTGATGGCGAATGCCTCATTTTTCAAATTGCGAATTCAATCAAAACCAGGAGACACCCGATGAACAATTTGCCCGGACTCAACTTTCAACTTGGCGAAGACATTGACGCGCTGCGCGATGCGGTGCGTGAATTTGCCCAGGACCAGATTGCGCCACGCGCGGCCGAGATCGACCGCAGTGACCAGTTTCCGATGGACCTGTGGCAAAAAATGGGGGCGCTGGGGGTGCTGGGCATCACTGTCGGTGAAGAGTATGGCGGCGCCAACATGGGTTATCTGGCGCACATGATTGCCATGGAAGAAATCAGCCGTGCCAGCGCGTCGGTCGGCCTGAGCTATGGCGCCCACAGCAATCTGTGCGTCAACCAGATCAAGCGCAACGGCACGTCGGCCCAGCGCGCCAAATACCTGCCCAAACTGATCAGCGGCGAACATGTGGGCGCGCTGGCCATGAGCGAAACCGGCGCCGGGTCGGATGTCATCAGCATGAAGCTAAAAGCGCAGGACCAGGGCGGCTATTACGTTCTCAACGGCAGCAAGATGTGGATCACCAATGGCCCGGATGCCGACACGCTGGTGGTCTATGCCAAGACCGAACCCGATCTCGGTGCGCGCGGCGTCACGGCTTTCCTGATCGAAAAAGGCATGAAGGGCTTTTCGATTGCGCAAAAGCTCGACAAGCTGGGCATGCGCGGCAGCCATACCGGCGAACTGGTGTTTCAAAACGTCGAGGTGCCCGAGTCGCACATCCTGGGCGGCCTGAACATGGGCGCCAAGGTTCTCATGAGCGGGCTGGACTACGAGCGCGCCGTGCTGACCGGCGGGCCGCTTGGCATCATGCAAAGCGTGATGGACAACGTGGTGCCCTACATTCACGACCGCAAGCAGTTTGGCCAGAGCATTGGCGAATTCCAGTTGGTTCAGGGCAAGGTCGCCGACATGTACACGGTGCTGCAGGCCGGCCGGTCATTTGCCTACACCGTGGCTAAAAACCTTGATTTGCTGGGCCTTGAGCACGTGCGCCAGGTGCGCAAAGACTGTGCATCGGTGATTTTGTGGTGCGCCGAAAAAGCCACCTGGATGGCTGGCGAGGGTGTGCAGATTTTTGGCGGCAATGGCTATATCAACGAGTATCCGCTGGGCCGCCTCTGGCGCGATGCCAAGCTGTACGAAATTGGCGCCGGCACCTCGGAAATTCGCCGCATGCTGATTGGCCGCGAACTGTTTTCAGAAACCTGCTGACCGGGCACCCGCGCAGCGGGTGCTTTTGGCTGACTCAGGCGGCCGCCTTTTGCGCGCCAGACCGGCGCTGGTGGTATTTCCAGGACAGCTCTTCCCACTCGATCACCAGCATGCCGCCCGAGGCCTCGTGCTGCTTTTCCCAATTGGTGATCAGGTCCAGGCAGGCATGGTCGATGTAGTCGAGCTCTTCAAAATGGACGTGCAGTTCTGCCCCCGGGCGCACCCCTTCGAGTTCGGCTGCCAGCAAGGGCAGGCGGATCAGCGTCGCCGAACCCTTCAAATGCAGGTTCAGGCGGTTGTTGACCTTGTCGTCTTCCCAGCGGATTTCCAGGTGCGAGAAGATGTACAGCAGCTTGAAAATCGACAGCGCCAGGCCAAACAGCACGCCCTTGAGCAAGTCGGTCGAAACAATCACGATGATGGTGGAGAAGTAAATCGCCGCCTCGGTCTTACCGAAATGCAGCAATTTGGGAACGATTTTCGGATAGGCCAGCTTGTAGCCGGTAAACACCAGCAGGCCGGCCAGGCTGGCCACCGGAATATAGGCCAGCGTGAACGGCAACACCGCTGCAAACAGCAGCAGCCAGACCCCGTGCAGGATGGCAGAACTGCGGGTTTGCCCGCCGGCATCCACATTGGCGCTTGATCGCACAATCACCCCAGTCAACGGCAACACGCCGAGCAGACCACACAAGGCATTGCCGACACCCTGAGCGGCGAGTTCCTTGTCGTATTTGGTGCGCGGTCCCTGGTGCATCTGATCAACCGCGCTGGCGCACAGCAGGGTTTCGGCGCTGGCAATAAAAGCCACTGAAGCAGCGGCGATCAGCACCCCGCTGTGAAAAATATTCTTCAGATTGTCCAGCGTCGGAAACTGGATCACCGACCAGATGTGGTTGATGTCGCTCGGGTTGGCCAACAAATCCGGGATGTACTTGATTTTGAGTTGCAGCACAGAGGCAGTGACCACGGCGACGATGATGGCCACCAGCGGCGCTGGCAGCATCTTGAGTTTTTTGGGTGCAAAACTGGTCCACAGCGCAATCACGGCGATCGTCAGAATGCCAATGCCCAAAGCGGCCTGTGGCGCACCGCCATCTGCCACGGCGTGCGAAAAGGCAGCGGGCAGGCCGAGCAGGTTGTCAATGCCCGAGCCAATCGGTTTGCCGTCAAGCATCACATGAAACTGCGAGGTAAAGATCAGCACGCCAATGCCCGCCAGCATGCCGTGAATGACCGCCGGTGACACCGCCCGAAACCACTGGCCCAGCTTGAGCAGGCCGGCCGCGAGCTGCAGCAGCCCGGCCAGCAACACGATCACGCCCATCATCGGCAAGCCATATTGCTGCACGATCTGCCATACCAGCACCGTCAGGCCAGCGGCCGGGCCGCTCACCTGCAGCGGCGAGCCGGCCAGCCAGCCCACCACAATGCCGCCAATGATGCCGGTGATCAGCCCGGCCGTGGGCGGCACCCCGGAGGCAATCGAAATCCCCATGCACAGCGGCAAGGCGACCAGAAAAACGACCACCGAGGCCAGCGCATCTTTGCCGAAATTGCTGCGGTAATACTGGAATGTTGACATGGTGTGGGCCATTTTTTCGACCTTTCGCTGATAAGAAAAATTTTGGCATTGGCTGGCCCGATGTCTCGGCCACCAAGAGTCTGAGCCGGTGCAGTTTAACGGATGAAGAAGCTAAATTTTGACCCGGCCTGACCCCTTTGCCGCCGTTGATGAGCAAACCTGCCAGCGCCT
This sequence comes from uncultured beta proteobacterium, assembly GCA_903873485.1. Taxonomy (GTDB): domain Bacteria; phylum Pseudomonadota; class Gammaproteobacteria; order Burkholderiales; family Burkholderiaceae_C; genus Rhodoferax. The sequence goes on from CAIQOO010000148.1 coordinate 8,738, forward strand.
GCGGGTGGCGCATTGGGCCGATTTCTTTTCGGCTACAGTTGCATTTTTTGGGTATTTTGCATGACCACTTCCGTTCGAGACCTGCTTGACAACAACCGCGCCTGGGCCGGGCGCATCGAGCAGCAGCGCCCCGGCTTTTTCAGCCATCTGGCGCATCAGCAGTCACCCAAATACCTGTGGATCGGCTGCGCCGACAGCCGTGTGCCGGCCAACGAGATCACCGGGCTGGACCCCGGCGAGGTGTTTGTGCACCGCAACATTGCCAACGTGGTGGTGCATTCCGACCTGAACGCGCTGTCGGTCATTCAATATGCGGTCGATCATCTCAAGGTCGAGCACATCATGGTGGTCGGGCATTACGGCTGCGGCGGCGTGCTGGCGGCCTTGCGTGGCACCCGGGTTGGCCTGGCCGACAACTGGCTGCGCCATGTGCATGATGTCAAGCTGCGCCATCGCCACCGGCTTGATCACCTGACGATAGCCGAGCAGGAAGATGTGCTGTGCGAGATGAATGTGATCGAGCAGGTTGGCAATGTCGCCATGAGCAATGTGATGCAAGATGCCTGGAGCCGGGGCCAGAATGTTACGGTGCATGGCTGGTGTTATGGCCTGAAAGACGGTTTGGTGAAAGACCTGGGTGTCAGCATGCAAGGCAGCGACGAGGTGGTCAACGTCTTTCGCCACGCCTTCAAGCGCTACCCACGCGGCACAATATGAGGTTTATCGGGCCGATCTTTGCCAGGCAAGTGCCTGGCTGACCCAGTCCGCAACCCAGCAGAAAGCAAGCAGATGTTTCCAACCCGACTTGACTCCAGCGTCGCTTACGACATTGCCAAAGCCATGATGGACGGCTTTAACCGGCATTACCAACTGTTCAGAACCGCATCGGGGCGCGCCAAGCAGCGTTTTGAGGCGGCTGACTGGGCCGGTCAGCAGCGCGCACAGCGCAACCGCATCGAGTACTACGACTTAAGGGTGGGTGAATGCCTGACCAGCCTGGAGCAGGATTTCAAGGCCGGCGAGCAGCCGATGGACATCTGGCAACAGGTCAAGCTGCATTACATCGGCCTGCTGGTGGACCACCATCAGCCCGACCTGGCCGAGTCATTTTTCAACTCGGTGACCACCCGAATCCTGCACAGCAGTTATTTCCATAACGATTTCATCTTCATTCGCCCGGCGGTCAGCACCGAGTACATCGAAAACGGCGAGCCAGAAGCCTACCCGACTTACCGCGCCTATTACCCGACCAGCCCGCAGATGCAGGATGTGCTGCTGCAGATCGTCTTGGACTTTGACCTGCAATGCGAATTCGAAGACCTGACGCGCGATGTGACGCTGGTGATGGGCGTGATTCACGGCCTGGTGGGCAAGTTCAAGCTGCAAACCAATTGCCAGTTCCAGGTGCTGACCAGCCTGTTTTTTCGCAACAAGGGTGCCTACATTGTTGGCAACATGATCAACGGTTTCAATGAATACCCGTTTGCCCTGCCGCTGCTTTATACGCCGGGCGACAAGCAACTGGTGATTGACGCCATGCTGTGCGGCGCCGACGAGCTGCACATGCTGTTTGGCTTTGCCCATGCCTATTTTCTGGTGGACATGGAGATTCCAAGTGCCTATGTGCAATTTTTGCACCGCGCCATGCCGCTCAAGCCACGCAATGAAATTTACAACGCGCTCGGGCTGGCCAAGCAGGGCAAGACGCTGTTTTACCGCGACTTTTTGCACCACCTGCGCCATTCGCGTGACAAGTTCCGCATTTCGCCCGGCATCAAGGGCATGGTGATGCTGGTGTTTGACCTGCCAAGCTACCCCTATGTGTTCAAGCTCATTAAAGACTTTTACCCGCCGCCCAAAGAAACCAGCCGTGAACAGATCAAGGGCAAGTACCTGCTGGTCAAGCAGCACGACCGGGTTGGGCGCATGGCCGACACGCTGGAATACAGCCTGGTGGCATTTCCGCGCCAGCGTTTTACCGACGAACTGATTGCCGAAATCCAGAAATTTGCCCCCAGCCAGATCGAGATCAGCGACCGTGACCGGGATGGCCAGACCGAAGTCATCCTGCAACACGTCTATATCGAACGGCGCATGATTCCGCTCAACATCTACCTGCAAGAAGCCTTTGATGCCGGTGGCGCCGACCCAAACAACACCAGCCCGGCGGCACTCTACGCGCGTGAACAGCTTGAGCGTGGCGTGATCGAATACGGCAACGCCCTGAAAGACCTGATTGCTGCCAACATCTTTCCGGGCGACATGTTATGGAAAAACTTTGGCGTCACGCGCCACGGCAAGGTGGTGTTTTACGACTACGATGAGATCGAGTACATCACCGACTGCATCTTTCGCAAGGTGCCAACGCCGCGCTGTGAAGAAGATGAAATGTCCGGCGAGGTCTGGTACACGGTCGGCCCCAAGGATGTGTTTCCCGAGACCTTTGGGCCGTTTTTGCTGGGCAATCCGATGGTGCGCGAGATGTTCATGAAACACCACGCCAATCTGCTTGATGCGGCCTATTGGCAAAAAAACAAGGACCGCATTCTGACCGGTCACCTGTTTGACGTGTTTCCGTATGAACAAGGCAAGCGGTTTCACCAGCAGCGCATCGGCACGGCGCTGCCTGACGCCCTTTGAACGCTTTGTTTTTTATAGCTGAAGGCGCTTATTCCATAAGGGCTGGAGGCACTTTTTAATGATAAGGAATGATATGACTGAAGCGATTGTGATCGTCAGCGCCGCGCGCACCCCGATGGGGAGTTTTCAGGGCGACTTTTCCAGTCTGGCCGCGCATGATCTGGGCGGTGCTGCCATCCGGGCCGCTGTTGCGCGTGCCGGCATTGCGCCTGACCGTGTCGAAGAAGTGCTGTTTGGCAACACCCTGATGGCCGGCCAGGGCCAGGCCCCGGCGCGCCAGGCGGCGTTCAAGGGCGGGCTGCCGATCAGTGCCGGCGCCGTCACACTGTCCAAAATCTGTGGCTCGGGCATGCGTGCGGCGATGTTTGCGCATGACATGCTCAAGGCCGGCAGCGCCGACGTGCTGATTGCCGGCGGCATGGAAAGCATGACCAATGCGCCCTACCTGCTGCAAAAGGCACGCGCTGGCTACCGCATCGGCCATGAGCGTATTTTTGACCACATGATGCTCGACGGCCTCGAAGACGCCTACGAGCCGGGCCGCTCCATGGGCACCTTTGGCGAAGATTGCGCCGCCAAATTCGGCTTTACCCGCGCCAGCCAAGACCAGTTTGCCACCACCAGCGCGACACGGGCACTGGCCGCCACTGCATCGGGTGGATTTGCCGCCGAGATCACCCCGGTCAGCATCAAGGGCCGCAGCGGCGACAAGCTGATCAGCATTGACGAGGGGCCGGGGCGGGTCAAGCTCGACAAATTCAGCTCGCTGAAACCGGCCTTCAAGAAAGACGGCACCATCACTGCCGCCAACAGTTCCAGCATCAACGACGGAGCCGCAGCCATGGTGCTGATGCGCGAATCCACCGCTGCGAGCCTGGGCTGCAAGCCCTTGGCGCGGCTGGTGGCGCACGCGGTCCACGCGCAAGAACCCGCCTGGTTTGCCACGGCACCGGTCGGCGCGGTGCGCAAGGTGCTGGCGCGGGCTGGCTGGAGCGTCGGCGATGTCGATCTGTGGGAAGTCAACGAAGCCTTTGCCGTGGTGGCGATGGCCTTGATGCACGACCTCAAGCTAAGCCACGACATCGTCAACGTCAATGGTGGAGCCTGCGCGCTGGGCCACCCGCTGGGCGCCAGCGGTGCCCGCATCATGGTCACGCTGATCCATGCATTGCAGGCGCGCGGACTGAAAAAAGGGGTTGCCACGCTGTGCATCGGCGGCGGCGAGGCGACTGCAGTGGCCCTTGAGATGCTATAAAAATACTAGCTTCTGGTGCTTTATCCATAAGCTCCAGGCGCCATTTTTATCTTGATATTTGATCATGAGGTTTGCCATGCAAGCGATACCCGTCAAAGAGGCCGTGCGCCATGCCAAGCAGTCGTTGATCGAACTGTATGCGGACGATCCGCCCAAAGCGCTGGCGCTCGAAGAAATTGCGTTTGTCAGGGATGGCGGTCGTGATTTGTGGTCGGTCACGCTGGGGTTCGATCGCACCTGGGCTGCCCCGGCTGCTGATGAGGCTGGACCTGCTTTGGCGAATCCGGGCTGGTTCGCCCAGCCAGTCGAACACCGTATTTACAAAACTGTGTTTATTGATGCTGCGACTGGCGAATTTGTCAAGATGGACATTCGGCAAATCCAATGAGCGGTTCAACTATGGCAACTCAGCTAACAGCGTATGCCAATCGGTACAAGAAAGTTGGCATCCTGCTGGACACCAATGTTTTGTTATTGCTGCTATTTGCAAACTTTCAGCCGGGCATGATCGGTGGCAAGCGACTTGAAAAATACACCCTGCAGGATGCTGCCTTGCTGGCGGCCTATGTGCGCTGTTTTAGCCGGATACTGACCACGCAGCACATTCTGGCTGAAACCAGCAATCTTGCCGCGCAGGTTCTCGGTGGCAAAGCGAAGGCTGCGTTTTTTACCCGGCTGTTTCCCCTGTTTTGCAGCGACATGGCTGAAGCACTCCACCCCTGCAAGATGCAATCGTCGGATATTGATCAGGCGCTTTTTGTCCGGCTTGGACTTACCGATGCGTCGGTTGTCGCGGCTATCGGCACCGAGGGATTGCTGTTGACCGATGATCTTGACCTGCATCTTGCAGCCATCGGCAAAGGTTCCCCTTCGATCAATTTCACTCACATGCGCGAGGCGACCGGATTGCTATGAATCAAACTGTCTTGAAAAACCAGCTTGAGGTGGCGCTGATCGAATCTGCCTGCAAGTTTGTCAGAGCCGCTTTGGTGTCGCAGTTGAATGACAAACTGTTGGCGCAGCTTGTTTCGGTACGGCTTGCACAATTGCTTGAACGGGAGAATCCCTATTGGTACCGGATTTACTCTGCTGGGGATGTGATCAAGCGATTGCTGGACGATTTTCTGCATGCGAAGGAAAAGCCCAATTTTTCGATATCCTTAAATCGCTGTCCCAAGAAGCCAAGCCGCACAAGGGCAGCTACATCAAACAACACAGCGCAAGCAGCGCAAGCAGCGCAAGCATCGTTGCAAGGGCCGCAAGCGAGTGATCCGTGCCGGGCTCGAATTACTTTATTAATGATAGCTATCACCGCAACAGTTACAAGGGCTAGAGGCCAATGGCACTGACTTACGCGCAATTGCTTGCCAAATTGGCCCGTTCGCCCTGAGCCTGTCGAAGGGTTCTCGAAGGCTTCGACAAGCTCAGCCCGAACGGGAACCTCTTAAGTCAGTGCCATTGGGGCTAGAGGCCTTTTTCATATCAATAAGAAACCCTGCTGAAAGAACCGAAACATGCTGCTTACCCAGGAACAAGAAATGGTGCGCGACGCAGTTCGCGCGTTTGCCCAGGCCGAACTTTGGCCAAACGCCGCCAAATGGGACAAGGAACACCACTTTCCGAAAGACGCGCACCAGGGCCTGGCGGCGCTGGGTGCTTATGGCATTTGTGTGCCCGAAGACTTGGGCGGGGCCGGGCTGGACTATTTGACGCTGGCGCTGGTGCTCGAAGAAATTGCCGCCGGTGATGGCGGCACCAGCACGGTGATCAGTGTCACCAACTGCCCGGTCAACGCCATTTTGATGAAGTTTGGCAATGCCGCGCAAAAGAAGCAGTGGCTGGAGCCGCTGGCGCAGGGCCAGATGCTGGGGGCCTTTTGCCTGACCGAGCCACATGTCGGCAGTGATGCCTCATCGCTGCGCACCACGGCGGTCAAAGATGGCGACAGTTACGTCATCAACGGCGTCAAGCAGTTCATCACCAGCGGCAAGCATGGCGACGTGGCGATCGTGATTGCCGTCACCGACAAAGGCGCGGGCAAACGCGGCATGAGCGCCTTTCTGGTGCCGACCGATGCGCCGGGCTATCTGGTGACGCGCCTGGAAGACAAGCTTGGCCAGCACAGCAGCGACACCGCGCAAATCGGCTTTGACGACTGCCGGGTGCCGGTCGAAAACCTGATCGGCAAAGAAGGCGAGGGCTACGGCATTGCGCTGGGCGGCCTCGAAGGCGGGCGCATCGGCATTGCCGCGCAAAGCGTCGGCATGGCGCGCAGTGCCTTTGAAGTGGCTGTCGCCTACGCCAAAGACCGCCAGAGTTTTGGCACCGCCATCTTCAACCACCAAGGTGTCGGCTTTCGGCTGGCCGACTGCGCGACGCAGCTTGAGGCGGCGCGGCAACTGATCTGGCACGCCGCCGCGTTGCGCGATGCCGGCAAGCCCTGCCTGAAAGAAGCCGCCATGGCCAAGCTGTTTGCCAGCGAAATGGCCGAGAAAGTCTGCTCTGCCGCCATCCAGACACTGGGCGGCTATGGTTATGTGAATGACTTTCCGCTTGAGCGCATCTACCGTGACGTGCGCGTCTGCCAGATCTACGAGGGCACCTCGGACGTGCAAAAGATCATCATTCAGAGAAATCTGTAGTTGCCGGTTTGCTGATCCGGCCGGAGTTGCGCTGCCGCAAGCTGGCCACCGAGAAACTTCAGCCGGTGGCGTTTTGGTGCTACTTAAAATAGAGCTATCAGCGCTTGCTGCAAAAGGGCTAGAGCCTGATTTGGCATATATTTTACGAAGCCGGTCGGGTACCAGCTTTGGGGTGCACCACGACCTTGCCCGGCGGCATGACGGGTTGTAACATTTGTAAGCGGCTGCGGGCTGTTTTGTAAGCAGACGTGAAAACTGTATCTGCTCCAAAGTGCGCTGGCGCACCCTTCCCGAGTCGCCTGGCACTGGGGAAAAACCGCTGTCTGGCTCGCCATTCGCCGCAAAAAGCGTGGCCCGCCCGGTTACAACTGGCCTTGGCAGGGGGTTGTCGGCACCGGTTTTTGCGGCAACCATCGCGCCATCTCAACACACCTTGAAGGACAGCCATGACGATCAGCACCCCATCTCCGACTCCCACCACACCTGTCACGTTGCCCGTGGGCACGACCCAGACCGGGCTGGACCAGCTTGTCAGCCTGATCACCAGCGACCCCGGGCTGCTCAAAAAAATCAGCGCCACGGACTTGGCGGGCGGTGCCGGCGCCGCCGATGCACTCAACGGCCTGATCGTGCAGGCGATTCGCGCCACCGGCATCGCCAACAATAGCGATATCAGCGCTGGCGATGTGCGTGACCTCAATGCCTGGATTCGCGCCAATCACCTGACCGAATGGACCCTGCTGCATGGCGATGACGAGGATTGCGAAGAAACCGGCTTTCATCTGGTGCAAAACGACGGCGCCAAAACCCAGTTGTTTGGCCAGAATGCGGTCGATACCGTGGCCGATGGGCTGTACCACCTGGGCTTCGAGATCTGCGATGACCGTTTGCTCAACGAAGATGGCAACGCCAATGCCAAGCTGACCCGGGTGGCCGAGTGGCTGAGCAATCTGCTGGCTGCCGACCTGGCTGGCGACACCCTTGACAACCCGGCCTTCAACCCCTATGTCAGCGGCAGCACCGGCACCGGGCTGGATCAAATCGTCAACCTGATCACCGCCGACGAGGGCTTGAACAAAAAAGTCGCCACCAGCGAGATTCGCGCCGGCGCGCTGGCCGCCGACCAGATGAACGCCCTGATCATCGAAGCCATCCAGGCCACTGGCGTCGCCAACAATGGCGACATTTCGCAGGCCGACCTGCGCGACATCAACACCTGGCTGCGCACCAACCACCTGGCCGACTGGACCCTGCTGCATGGCGATGACGAGGATTGCGAAGAAACCGGCTTTCATCTGGTACAAAACGATGGCGCCAGCACCAGCCTGTTTGGCCGCAATGCCGTCAATACCGTGGCCGATGGCATTTACCACCTCGGCTTCATGATCAATGACCGCAAACTGCTCAATGAAGACGGCAACGACAACGCCAGCCTGAGCTCGGTGAGCGAATGGCTGAACAACCTGCTGGCCACCGATCTGGCTGGTGACACGCTTGACAACGCGGCAGTCAACCCCTACGCCAGCGGCAGCACCGGCACCGGGCTGGACCAACTGGTGAATCTGATCACCGCTGACGAGGGGCTAAACAAAAAAATTGCCACCAGCGAAATCTATGCCGGAGCCAAGGCCGCCGATGCCCTGAACGGCCTGATCATCGCGGCTATCCAAGCCACTGGTGTCGCCAACAACGGCGATGTTTCGCAGGCCGACCTGCGCGATATCAACACCTGGCTGCGCACCAATCATCTGGATCAATGGACAACGCTGCACGGCGATGACGAGGATTGCGAAGAAACCGGCTTTCATCTGGTACAAAACGATGGTGCCAGCACCAGCCTGTTTGGCCGCAACGCCGTCAATACCGTGGCCGATGGCATCTACCACCTCGGCTTCATGATCAAGGACCGCAACCTGCTCAATGAAGACGGCAACGACAACGCCAGCCTGAGTTCGGTGAGCGAATGGCTGAACAATCTGCTGGCCACCGATCTGGCTGGCGACACGCTCGACAACGCGGCAATCAACCCCTACGCCAGCGGCAGCACCGGCACCGGGCTGGACCAACTGGTGAATCTGATCACGACCGATGAGGGGCTGAACAAAAAAATCGCCACCAGCGAGATTTATGCCGGAGCCAAGGCCGCCGATGCCCTGAACAGCCTGATCATCGCGGCCATCAAGGCCACCAATGCCGCTGATGGCGGCACCATCGACAGCACCGAGGTGCGCGAACTCAATGCCTGGCTGCGCGCCAATCACTTGGCCGACTGGACGAGCCTGCATGGCGATGATGAAGATGACGCAGAAACCGGCTTTCATCTGGTGCAAAACGACGGTGCCAGCAGCCGCCTGTTTGCCCAGAATGCGGTCAACACCGTGGCCGACGGGCTGTATCACATAGCGTTTGAGATTGACGGCAAACGTCTGCTCAATGAGGACGGCAATGCCAACGCCAGCCTGAACTCGGTGAGCCAATGGCTCAATGGCCTGCTGGTCACGGACCTCGCCGACGGCAGCCTGCTGGCTGGGGTGACGCTGGTGGGCAGCAGCGCCGCAGGGGCTGATCTATTGGCTTGAACCTGCTGCATTGTTTTGCCCAAGCAGGCGGGAATCGAATGCCGTCAGTGCCGACCGATTTGCGCCGGCGAATCTTGCTGTGCGCGTTGGTCGGGTGCCGCTCGCTTGACAACCTCGAAACCTGAAAGATGCGGGTCGACCGGCGCTGCAGTCTCTTGGTGGTTGCCGAAAGCCGGTATCGGTTGAAGCACGCTCCAGGGTGCCCATAAAGGGTCAGAAGCATCAACGCTCGACCAACTGTTTGGCACATTGCCGACAGCCCGGTAGGGCACCCGGCCCGGCCCGGGATTCGCATCGCTATTGATCAGCGGCATCAACTCGGGTGCCAGCAGCTTGAGCAATTGCACCGGCAAGGCGCTGGTGAAATCAAAGGCCGCCGCCTGTGCGCCCGGCACATAGGCGATCAGGGTGCCAAAGAAACGTTCATCGATATTGAACACAAAAGTCGCCGAGCGATTCACCACGCGCGAATTCAGCAGACGCCCGCCGGCACCGTAGGTATCAAAGCGCTGGTCGCCAGTGCCGGTCTTGCCGCCGACCGGTACACGGCTGCCGTCCGGGCGGACAAACGCCTGCTTGACACGCTGCGCCGTGCCTTCCTCCACCACCTGCCGCAGAGCACCCAGCGCTGCTCGCGCCACCTCTGGTGCCAGCACCCGCTCGGGCTGATCGGCCTTGAACTGCAGCAGGGTCTCAAAGGGCGTGTCACTGGCAAAGTGCAACGTTCGAATCCGCATGCCGGGCTTGCGCACCCCCTCGTTGACCAGTATCCCCATCAAATCGGCCAGGGCGGCGGGTCGGTCGGCCGATGCGCCGAGCGCCGTGGCATACGAGGGCACCAGCGAGCCAAAGGGATAGCCCATGCGCACCCATTGGCGATGGATTTCCAGAAACCCTTCGCCTTCGAGCAGACCCAGAATCCGCTTGTCCTGCGCCGGTTTGCGATGGCTGGCAAACAGCCAGCCATATACCGCCTGGCGCTCGGATGCACTCGCCTGCATCACCTGTGTCTGGCTGGCCCCCGGATGCTGGCGCAGATAGCCCACCAGCCACAACTCCAGCGGATGCACCCCCGCCACATAAGCGCGATCAGCCAGCGACATCTGTTCTGGGGCGTACTGCGCATAGAGCTTGGCCAGCCCGGAGGCGCTGGACTGGCTGTCAGGAGGCAGATGCGCCTTGACCCAATCCGTGAACTCGGCCTGCGTTGCCTGCGGCGCAATCGTGCGAAAGATGGCGGCCAGCCGCGCACTGCTCGGGCGCTTGCCCAAGAGCAGCAATTCCTGTGCCTGCTGCGCGCTTGTTCCCTGGTATTTGACCAAAAAGCGGCGCATGAAGACCTGTCCTTCGCGGTCGGCAAAGCGCGCTAAGTAGGCGCTCCGGCGCGGGTCGCTGCCATCTTGCAGCAGGGATGTCGAGGAGCCGGGTATCAGAAACATAAAGTGATGCACGATGTCGCGCATCAGCCGGATGAACACCAGATTGACCGAATTGCGCAGTCCGTCGCGCACCGACATCACCCGGCCATCGTCTGCGCGTTGAAAGTTGTCAAAGTGATGCAGCCCGCCGCCGGTCATGAAGCCTTCTGCCGGGTTGGCGGAATATTTCCGCTCCAGGGCCGCCTCCAGCATCGCCGCCAGGCTCTTGTCCTGGGCAAGGGCCAGGTAATCTGCCGCCCAGCGCGTCAATACATCCTGCCGGTCGATGGCCAGTGCCTGCAACTGGCTGCCATCGAGCGGGGAGAGCCGCTGGTGCAATTGATCCATCAGGTCGAGATAGGTCACCAGCGTGCGCAGTTTGGCGGTCGAGCCGAGGTCGAGCTTGGTGCCTTCGTTGATATTGAGCGGCTGGTCAAAATTGTCGGTTTGCACCCGCAGGTAATTGGCCTCGCTGCCGCGCTCATACAGCGTAAAGCTGTACACCACCTTGGCCGGATTGCCCTGTTCGAGCAAATGGTAGCCGGACAAGCCGGCCGCCCGGGCGCTGGCCGGGTCGCGCAAGTTCCGCAACAGGCGGGTTACCGCCATCTGCACCGGCGCATCAAGCGTGCTGGTGACATTGAGATCAAGCCGATCCAGGTCATACAGCCGACTGCCGCCGAGCAGGCTGGCCAGATGGGTGCGCACCGCATTGGCGGCCTTTTGCGACACGAATGATACGGCTGGCGCCAGCACCCGGCTGGTTCGCCGATGCAGTCTGGCCTGCAGTGCCGCATCGCGCAGCGCCGGCGCGATGACCCCGGCACTGCCCAGCAGGTGCAGATAGCTGTCGGTGATCTGTTCTAGCTCGGCCTCGTCGTTGTCGAAATACCAGGAAGGGCGGCGCTGTGCAATCAGCAGGCTCAGGGCCTGCTTGTACAGCAGCGCCTGCTCTTCGAGATCGCCCTTTTGCTGTGCCGAATTCGTCAGAATCCGCTTGACCTGGTCGAAATCACGGTCGTACCAGGCCCACAAACCGTCGCCCAGACCATGGACTTCGCCCAAGCCGGCCTTGGCCGACAACGGCATCGTGTTCATGTAGCTCAACACGATCTGCCGACGCACCGTGCTGGTGTCTTCACCCGGCTGATAGGCACGCAAGGCGGCCGACACCATCTGCTGCCACTTGTCATGAATGGATGCGGTGCGGCCCTCGGGTGAGTGGCGGTATTTTTCGATCTGGGTCGCCAGCGTGCTGCCACCGGGTGCCCGGCCCGCGCCAGTGAGCGTGTTTTGGGTCTTGAGCAGCAGGGCATTGGCCAGCCGATCCCACTCCACCGCCGGATTGCGTTTTGGATGCCCGGAGTCGAGCAGTTCCCGGTTTTCGATGAACAGCAGGCTCGCCACCAGCACCGGTGCCATATCCTCAAAGCGCTCAAAAACCCGCTGCGGATAGCGCGCCTGAAACAGGCTGTTGTGACGGGAGTCGAGAATGCTCAGCCCGCCCTGCGCTTTTTCCGGATAGGGGGCGAAATAACCGGCATCCATCAGGTCGGCCATGCCTTTTGATATCCGTGCCTGCTTGACGATCTCGAACTCCCTGGCCTTGAGCCGGTCGAGCAACACCGGCAACTGCGAATAACCGAGCCGGTCGTCATAAGGGGCAGGTCCCGGAAAGCGGATCGACGGACTCTGGCCGGCGCCGACTGAATAACTGGCCTTGCGGGCCAGGCTGGCAAAGAAGCGTGCCTGGTGCTCAGAAGTGCGCATTTCCTGTGCGCCCAGCAGCCCGGCGATCAGCAGCAAGGCCAACACGACCACGCCCAATCCAATTTTGGGCCGGAAAAAAAACATCATCCATTGATTTCGCATACACCCCACCCCAAATATTAAAACCGTTCGCCCTGAGCCTGGCCTGAGCTTGCCGAAGGGTCGAAGGGCTTTTCTATCAAGGCTGCGGGGTGGTTCGACAAGCTCACCACGAACGGCGATACCACGAACGGCGATACCACGAACGGCGATACCACGAACGGCGATACCACGAACGGCGATACCACGAACGGCGATACCACGAACGGCGATACCACGAACGGCGATACCACGAACGGCAGTAGCAGAAACACTGCCAATTGCGATTCAACCCTTCGGCAAGCTCAGGGCAGGCCAAGCTCACCGCATTTTGGCAGGTCGCCAATGGCGGCATCGCCAGTTCCGGTCAACTTGAGACGCTACTCTTGTGCGGAAAAATCTGCCGCCAAGTCGTCAACCCAGTCCTCGACATCCTGATCGCTCAACATCAGGGCACTCATGGCATACTCGCCGCCCTTATTCCATTCATTGCCGACATTGAGGTCGCCGTGGCTCTGGATCGCCAATTCAACCAACAGGTTGAAAGCCATCAAGCGCGCCACTTCCGCTGGATGCGCCGAATCCATCAAAGCGCTGTAATCGTGGTGGTGCCGAATCGCCAGGCACAGCGTGTCAGCCAGACCCCAGGAGCGCGCCATGATGGCGCCGATGTGCGCATGGTCAGCACCGTGATGTTCGCGCTCTACATCGGTAAAGACCCCTTCTGGGGCATCATTGGCGAGCTTCAAGGTCATGCCGTAGTCCGGGAAGCGCTGCATTAGCAAGGGAATGCCAATATCGCAAAATAACCCGAATGACTGGGCTAAATGGACTTCGACCCCGCGCAAGCCCTTGGCCAGTTTGGCCAACCCCAGGGAGCGTTTGTTGGAGACATCCCAGAAACGCACCAGCTTGAGACCGTTTGAATTGAGCGACTGGCGCATCAAGATGCTCGTCACCAACATGGACACCTGCCGTATGCCGATCATGGCAACGGCTTGCCTGATGTCATCGACCTGTCGGCGCAGCCCATAGTAAGGAGAATTGATGGTGCGCAGCACGGCAAGGCTCAAGGCCACATCAGTGCCCACCATGCGTGCCACCTTGCCGATGTCCGGGTCGTCCTGCGCCATCTCGGTGCGCAACTGCGACAGTACCGCCGGGCAGGAAGGGATCACGATATTTTTTAACACCGCATCGGCATTGGGCGGCACCGAGTGGTTTGGGCGGTTAGGCATTGAGGACATAAAGGTACTTTTTTGGTCAAAAAATGACGCGCTGATCAAGCTTGCATTATGTCGCTGAGCAGAAACCGGCGCGAGGCTGGCCTGGGGACCATGCAACTCAGATCACGTCGGTTAACGTGAAATAACTTTCATGTTCGGGGTGGCGATGAGTCCATGAAAGTTAGCCGCGAAATCGCTTGCGGGTCAGCGCCAGCGCAATCCAGAAGCCCGTCACGGCAAAACCTGTCAGCACCGCCACCGGACGCAGCCACTGTGCCGGCCACTGGTCCATGAACAGCGGGCGCACCAGATCGACTGCGTTGGTCAGCGGCAGCCATTGCGAAATGACCCGCACCACCGGGGGCAGTTGCTCCAGCGGAAAGAAAATGCCGCTCAGGAACATCATCGGCGTCAAAAACAGCGTGAAGTAGTAGGTAAAAAAATCATAGCCCTGGGCCAGCGCATTGAAGATCAGCGCCACGCAACTGAAGGTGATGCCCACCCCCAGCAGCACCGGCCAGGCGATCAGCAGCTTGGGGCTGTAGCTGATGCCCAAAGCCAGCATCACGCCCAGAATCACCGTGACGGTAAACAGCGACTTGAACGCAGCCCACAGCACTTCGGCCAGCACAATGTTGTCCAGATTGACCGGCGCGTTCATGATGCCGTCCCAGGTTTTTTGCACATGCATGCGCGAAAAAGCCGAGTACAGCGCCTCAAAACTTGCCGCATTCATGGCGCTCATGCAAATCGAGCCGCTTGCCAGAAACAGGATGTAGGGCACCTGGGTGCCATTCACCGTGACCTGCCCGACCAGCGCGCCCATGCCATAGCCAAAGGCCACCAGCCACATCAGCGGCTCGGCAATATTGCCGACCAGGCTGGGAATCGCCAGCTTGCGCCAGACCAGCAGATTGCGCAAAAATACCGGCCACCAGCGCATGGATATCTCAGGGGCACGCCAAATGGACTGGCGCCTTGGATCATTTTGGCCTGTAGCCCTTATAGAATCTCCGTGAGTAGCTCTTGTATTCATAGCGTTCAAGCATCCTCCCGAATCTGCCGACCGGTTAATTTCAGAAACAAATCTTCCAGATTGGCCGGGCGGTGCAGCGTGCGCAATTGCGGGTACGCCGCCAGCGCGGCCAGCAGCGGCTTGGCATCGGCGGTATAGAAAAATACTGTCTCACCGCTGACTTCAACCCGCGCCGCCATGGTTTTGAGTGGCGAATCAGCCAGTTCCAGCGCACCGCTGCCAAACACCTCGACCACATCGGGTTCCAGATGCTGCCTGATCAAATCACGGGGCGCGCCTTCGGCAATTTTTTTGCCATGGTCCACCACCAGCAGCCGGTGGCACAGGCGCTCGGCCTCGTCCATGAAGTGGGTGGTCAGCAAAATCGACTTGTCTTGCTGCAGCAGCAATTGCAGTCGCTCCCACATCAGGTGGCGTGCCTGCGGGTCCAGCCCGGTGGTCGGTTCGTCGAGCAGCAGCAGGCGCGGGTTGTTGACCAACGCCCGTGCCAGGCTTAGCCGGCGTTTCATGCCACCCGACAACTCGCCGGGTTTGGCACCGGCTTTGCTGGTGAGCGAAGCAAACTCCAGCAAGGACGGAATGCGCGCCCTGATTTGTGCGTCTTTCATGCCAAAGTAGCGGCCATAGACCAGCAGGTTCTCGGCGCAACTGAAATCCGGGTCAAGCGTGTCAATCTGGCTGACCACACCGAGTTGCGTCTTGATCGCCAGCGCATCCTTTGGCATCGCCAGGCCAAATGCAGTAACGCTGCCGGCATCGGGCATGGTCAGCCCCAGGCACATGCGGATGGTGGTGGTTTTGCCCGCGCCATTGGGGCCGATGACCCCCAGACATTCACCCGGCGCGATCTGAAACGACATGTCGCTAACCACCGTGGCATCGCCATACCGTTTGAACAGGCCTTGTACCGAAAAGATGGATTCATTCATGGGTGGAATTGTCACCCATTGTGATACCGGGCGGGCTGCCGATGCACACCCGGTATGGCTGCGCCAGAGACAAACTTTGGGTCAGCCGGTGACTTACCAGCGAATCAGTTTGATGATGTGCGCCACCTTGGCATCCGGAATGAACTCGACATAAGTGCTCGGGCCACGCCAGTTGTAGCGCTCGTCAGAAAGCAGGTCGTGGGCCTGGAACCGCTCATCGGCACCAATGCCAAACTCAGCCAGCGGCAGGTGCAAGATGGAATGCTGCCGGTGGAACGGATCAAGGTTGACGACGCACAGGATGATGTCGGAGCGGTCCTCGGTCATTTTGGCGTAGGCAATGATGTTGGGGTTGTCGGCTGTCAAAAACAACACATTGTTGTAGGTTTGCAGCGCTGGCGACTGGCGACGAATCTGGTTGATGCGGGTGATGATGCCGGTAATGTTGCCAGGTGCATTCCAGTCGCGCACCTTGATTTCGTATTTTTCCGAATCCAGATATTCTTCTTTGCCCGGAATCGCCGCATTTTCGCACAACTCGTAGCCGCTGTAGATGCCATAGACGGTCGACAGCGTGGCCGCCAGCACGGCGCGCATGATGAAGGCCGGTCGGCCACCGGTCTGCAAAATGGGCGGCAGAATGTCGGGCGTGTTGGCGAAGAAATTGCCGGTGAAATACTCCTTCATGTCGCCCCGCGTCAACTCGCTCACATACTCGGTGATTTCGGCTTTGTGGTTGCGCCAGGTGAAATAGGTGTAAGACTGGGCAAAACCGACTTTTGCCAGCAGCCGCATCATCTTCGGCTTGGTGAAGGCTTCGGCCAGAAAGATCACTTCCGGATGCTGGCGGTGTACTTCGGCGATCACCCATTGCCAGAACGGCACCGGCTTGGTGTGGGGGTTATCGACCCGAAATGTGGTCACGCCCTTGCTGACCCAGAACAGGAATATCTTGAGCATTTCCTGCCAGAGTCCGGCACGGTCGCTGGTGCCAAAATTGAGCGGGTAAACATCCTGGTATTTTTTGGGCGGGTTCTCGGCGTACTTGATTGATCCGTCGGGGCGATGAAAAAACCAGTCCGGATGCGCTGCCACATAGGGGTGGTCAGGCGAACAGTTCATCACATAGTCAAGGGCGATCTCGATGTCGAGGTGCCGACAAGTGGCGACAAACTCGTCCCAGTCGCTCCAGTTGCCAAGCAGGGGTTCGATTGCCATGTGGCCACCGTGCTCGTTGCCAATCGCCCACGGGCTGCCAACATCACCGGGGCTGGCCACCACGTTGTTGTTTTTACCCTTGCGAAAGCTGTAACCAATCGGGTGAATCGGCGGCAGATAAACCACATCAAAACCCATTGCCTTGACCGCGTGCAGACGCCGGATGCTGTCTTGCAGGGTGCCGTGCTGGTGCGGCATCGGGCTTTGCGAGCGTGGAAAAAACTCGTACCAGGCGGCAAACCGGGTGATCGGCCGATTGACCATCAGCGGCAGTGCCGGTGCCAGGGTATAGCCTTCGCTGCGATCCGGGTAACTGGCCATTATGCCGGCCATCACGTTGCCGATTCCCAAATCGATCGCCAACTGCTGTTCGCCGGTGGCCAGCGCGCTCTCCATCAGCCAAATGACGCCCAGGATGCGGTTGCGGTCGGCCTCCGGTGCCAGGGCGGCGGAGGCTTTCAGGATGACGATGCCTTCGAGCAGTTCGCTTCTGAGGTTGGCACCGGGCAGGTTCTTTTTGCTGATCTCTTCCACCCACGACAAGTAGCGTTCGGCGTAACCTTCAATGGTGTATTCCCATGGGCCGACCGTATCAGTGGTGAATTCGCCATGCCAGCGGTCGTTGGCGCTCAGGGTCATCGGGCTTTGCTGCCACTCAGTGGCACCTAGCTTGCGCACCTTGAGCAACACCGCCAGCCGGTCATGACCTTCTTTGTAAACATCAGCGCTGACAGCGACTTTTTCACCGACCACGCGCTTGATCGGAAAATGACCACCGGCTATTTGTGGCTTGACTGCTTCGATGATGACGCGGGGGTAGTCTTTTGGAATCCTGCTGTTTGGGTTGCAGCCACTGTCAATTTCTGGCTCGACCGCTTTCATGATGACAGAGGGGTTCTCCTGTGGCTCGACCGCTTCCAGGATGACGGTGAACTCCCCGGTCCAGCGGTCCTTGGCGAGTGGGGTCATCGGGCTTTCATGCCAAGTTTTCTCGCCGAGCTTGCGTACCTTGAGCGAAACAACCAGCCGTTCCTGGCCTTCCTTGCAGCCATCGGCGCTGACTGTGTCTTCCTCGCCGACGACGGGCTTGATCGGCAAATGGCCACTGTCAATTTGTGGCTCGACCGCTGCGATGATGGCAGGGGGGAACTCTTGTGGCTCGACCGCTGCGATGATGACCGGGGGTTTCTCTTGTGGCTCGACCGCTGCGATGATGACCGGGGGGTGCTCTTTCGGAATCATGGTGCTGGGCTTGATCGGCAAATCGCCAGAGTCAATTTGTGGCTTGACCGCTTCGATAATGACACGGGGGTTCTTTTTCTGAATCATGATGCTTGTCCTGAGTGCTGAATCTGCCAAGTTGGCAAATGGTTAAAAACGCGCGGTGACCATGGTGCAAGTCATACCTCTGGTGGCCATGCCCTGTCCTGGCGCGAACGCTGGCCAGCCGGATTATTTTTTCAGCACCGCATCGTAGAGATTTTTGGTCTGCTCGGCGATGCTCGACCAACTGAAAACTTCGCGGGCACGCTTCTGGCCGGCAGCGGCCATGGATTCGGCGAGCTTGGGGTCATCGAGAATCTTGTTGACGGCAGCCGCCAGGTCGCGCGAAAAGGCATCCGGGTTGACCGGCTCGAACGGTGCCACGTGGTACTGCTCCAGCGGCACCAGGAAACCGGTTACGCCATCGATTACCACCTCCTTGATGCCGCCGACGGCACTCGCCACCACCGCCGTGTGGCAGGCCATGGCTTCGAGGTTGATGATGCCAAACGGCTCGTAGATTGACGGGCAGCAAAACACCGTGGCATGGGAGTAGAACTGGATCGCTTCTTCCTTGCTCACCATTTCCTGAATCCAGGTCACGTTCTTGCAGCCTTCGTGGCGGATATGCTTGATCGCCAATTCCATTTCGTCGTGGATTTCCTTGGTGTCGGGGGCACCGGCGCACAGCACGATCTGCACGTCGGGATTGATGTATTTGATCGCGTTCACCAGGTGCATGATGCCCTTCTGGCGCGTGATCCGGCCAACAAACAGCACCGTGCGCCGGTCCGGATCGACCCCGTACTTGACCAGTGCGTCGGTGTCCTCAGAGGGGTGGTATTGATCGACCTTGATGCCGTTGTAGATGACAGTGATCTTGGCCGGGTCGATGTCGAAATGCTCCAGGATGTCGGCTTTGGTGCCTTCTGACACCGCAATCACCGCATCGGCGAGGCCCAGCGAGGTGCGCTCGATCCAGGACGACATGTCGTAACCGCAGCCGAGCTGCTCGCGCTTCCAGGGGCGCAGCGGTTCGAGCGAGTGCACCGTGTGGATCAGCGGAATGCCATAGAGCGTTTTGGCCAGGATGCCGCCGAGGTGCGCGTACCAGGTGTGTACATGCACCAGGTCGGCATCGACTTGCTCGCTCAAGGTCTCCAGATTGGCCTCGAAGGTGTCGAGGGCACCGCTGAGCCGCTTGTCAACGTGGGCAAAACTGCCCTTGCCAAACGGAAAACCCTTGACCCGGACCCCATCTTTGACGGTGTCCTGGTCGCCAAAGCAACGCACCTCGACGTGCATTCGCCGGGCCAGTTCGGCCGCCAGATATTCGACATGAACACCGGCTCCGCCATAGACGTAGGGAGGGTATTCGCGGGTAATCAACAGTACTTTCATCGTCGCACCTTTAGTTTCTAAGTTGTAGTTTTAGAGCGGTTTCTAAATGCCCTTAAATTCTATCTGGAAATATACCCCTGGAATCTGACACGAAAGCGCGCGGCCAGCCCGGTTCCGGCTAGAAAATGCAAGATAAATTCAGTCCCAGCAGGCTCGCCGCACAGCCTCGCCGGTCATGCCATCCGGTGCCTGGCAGCCGCGTCAAAGCAGTCCGGCTACGGCTGCCACCTCGCGCCAGGCCGCCAGTTTGCGGGCAAAACTCCAGCTTGCATTGGCCGGGCTGGTTGAGGGCAGACGGTAAATCGGCAGTCCCAACATGGCGCTGTGGCGTGCGTGCCGCCAGCTCTCGCAGCCGTTGTGGGCGATCACCCGCAGTTCGGGACACAAGTCGGCAAGCCGACTCAGGTCATTGACCAGGGGTTCTTTGATGGCGCTGTCCTGGCTGCCCAGGCGCTCGCAAGAGGCATAAACATCCCACAGACCAAGGCCTTTGTCGAGCATCCAGCTACTTTTAATTTCATAGCTGTCAGCGCAGTCTGGACAAGGGCTAGAAGGCCAAATGGCTTGAAGAATTCGCCAGAAGGCATTGTGCCGATGGGCGTAGTACTGCTGGTGTGCCAGCGAGGTCTGGCCGGGAAAACTGCCCAACACCAGCAAGCGGGTGTTTGCCGTCACCAATGGCGGCAGGCCATGCAGGCGACCAGGCTCGGTTGCCAAAGTTGCATTGTCCACGCGGGGTTGCGTGAATTTCTGCCGCGCGGGTGCCGCCGCTGCAGCAGGCGCCTTGATGCTGCCTTCTTTCGTGCCCACCGCTACGCCGTTTTGGCTACCACTGTCTTTTTGACGGCTTTTGTCCGGACCGCTTTGGCTGGCCGCACCAGGGCGGCAGCGGGTGCGCGTGCCGCCAGCGCCAGTTCGCGCACCCGCACAATGTCTTCATCACTGAATGGCCCATTGACACCGCTGATGGCGGCCAGCTTCATGCCATGCTTGAGGCCGAGCCGGTAAATCTCGCGCACTTTTTCCCACTCGATGGCGCGGCCCACGGTGTAGTTCTCAAACCGGCCTTCCAGCGCCAGCACAATGGTTTCGGCCAGGCAGGCATACGCCACGCCCTGCGGCAGGCCGATGTTTTTCATCATCACCTGCGTGCCGGGAAGCTGAATTTCGCCGGACTCGATCACCAGCACATCCGGGCGTTTGGCTACCTCGGAGGCTGGCAGGTCCAGCGGTCGCGCCACATCGGTGATGACACAGCCGGGCTTGACCTGCATGATGTCGAGCACCTTTTTGCCGGCACCCGAAGTGGCGGTGACGATCATGTCCATGTCGGCAATGTCCCGGTCCGCCTTGGCCGACAAAAACAGTTTGGCATCGGGGGTTTCAAGCAGGATCGATTCTTTCAGTGCCAGCAGCTTGGCGGTTTCGGGCGACACCAGATAGACCTCTTGCGCCACCTTGGCGATCAGCCGCGCGCAGACCGAGCCAATGGCGCCGGTGGCACCGACCACCATCGCCTTGAAGCTGGCACGCTGCTGGCTATGGGGCAGCGGCACCAACTGCATGCGCTGCATCGCGTCATGCGCCGCCCACAAGGCACCGGAGGCGCTGTAGCTGTTGCCGGTGGTGATCGGCAGTGGCGAGCGTTTGGCCACCGTCACGCCGGCATCGCCGACCACCTTGGTGAATGCGCCCAGACCCATGATTTGCGCGCCTAGCCGCTTGGCCATGGCGGCGGCATCGAGCAGGCGGCGGTAGGTGAACTCGGGGCTGTGGCGCATGATCTCTTTGGGCGTGCCACCGACCGAGATCAGCCAGCCTTCGGCTTCGACACCGGTGGGCGACACGATGCCGCTGACATGCGAATAGACAAACGGTGGCGCGTAGGCCATGATTTTTTCCAGCGAATTCATCAGCAGCGGCGGCGACACCTGCGACAGCAGCTCAATTGGCTTGATATTTTTGAAGTATTCCTGCGACAGCGGGTGGATCACAAAGGCAAAGCGGTTGACCCGCTTGAAGCCGTTGGGATAGACAATGCGCGGTGCCAGCGCCAGGCTGCTGATGATTTCCAGGTAGTCGTCTTCCTGAATCTCGCTGGGAGCCTTGCCGCTGGCGGCACAAATCATCGCGTCAAGCAGGTCCGGTCCAAAGGTGTGGCCCTGCAGCACCGGCGCGCCGTCAATCACCATGTGAACCCCCTTGCTGCCAAACAGCGCCATACGTTCTTCGCTGACGGTTGAAGTAATGATGGTTTTGCCGGCCAGCTCTTCGAGGCCAAAGGCATCGAGTTCATGCACTGGCGCTACGATCACATTGGCCTTTTGTATCGCTTTGCGCAGCAGAAAGTGGCTCCACTCTTTCACCGGCCCCGACGACAGCGCGGCCGGCAGCGTCCAGTCTTTCACATAATGGGCACCGCTGGCGTAAAGCTGCAGCGCCGCAAGCGAGGTCAGCAGCTTGGGTATGCCGAGCTGGCTGATCGGGTCGGCAAAGCGCAGGTTGTCGGTGTACTCGGCCATCGACATGGCAAGTTTGTAGTTTTTCAGCCCCGAGAAAAACAGCACCCGCTTGTTGTTGAAATAACTGCCCAGTTCCACCTGCGCATGGCGAATCGCCCATTCTTGCAGGATGTCGCCGAGCTGGCCACCCATGGTTACCGGGGCTTTGGTCGCCGCTGCCCTGAGTTTGGCGCTGTCTTTTTCAATAAAACGGTGGCTGCCGGCCTTGTAGCTGTCCTTGAGCACACCCAGGCCGATGGCGGATGCTTGCTTGTCCCAGTATTTGAGCATTTTGCCGGCTTTGGCCAGGCTGCCGTCGGTGCCCAGGCGCAACACCTGCAAGTCTTCGCCCAGAAAGCTGGTGTTGAATTCAAAATCGTGGGCGCTGGCACCGAGGCTGATGCCGATCACTGTTTTCATGGGGAACCTGCTAAGAGAACTGATTTGGAGAGCTGCAACTACCAGAATTCTTTCACACGGCGCATCATTCGCGCCTCAAAGGCGCGTTGCAGCCTGATTTATTTGAAGAGAAGGAACTCTATTATGTTTGCGAAAGTGTTGACGGATGTGGTGCGCTCGGTTGGCTTGTCGGCGGTGATGCGCGCCGCCGGCGTGGTGACCCGGCTGCTGCCGATTCCCCGGCCAACCATGATGGTGGGTCCGGGTTCGAGTGCCCGGCTCGGCCAGGCGATCAACGACTTTGGCCACAGCAAAGTGCTGGTCGTGACCGACCCGGTGGTCTCGAAACTCGGGCTGATGGCGCCGTTGCTGCAGGCGCTCAAGGCCGGTGGCACTGATTTTGTGGTGTTTGACCAGATTACCCCCGACGCGCCCATCGCCCAGATTGAAAAAGGCGTGGCGGTTTTCAAGGCCCAGCGTTGTGATGCGATTGTGGCTTTTGGCGGCGGCTCGGCCATCGATGCGGCCAAAACCATTGGCCTGGCCGCTGCCAACCAGAAACACCCGGCGCAACTGGTCGGTTACTTCAAGGGACTGCGGGCACCGGTGCCGATTTATGCGGTACCCACCACCGCCGGCACCGGCTCTGAAGTGACGGTAGCGGCGGTGATCTCCGACCCCGAAAGCAATCGCAAACTGGTGATTGCCGACACCCGCATCGTGCCCTGCATGGCCGCACTGGACCCGACCCTGATGGTCGGCCTGCCGCCTGAAGTGACTGCCGCCACCGGCATGGATGCCCTGACCCATGCGATTGAGGCCTACATTGGCCACTGGGGCACAGCATTCACCGACCGGCTGGCGCTGTCGGCAGTCGGCATGATTTTCGAGAACCTGCCGGTGGCCCATGTGCATGGTCACGACTTGGCGGCGCGCGAAAAAATGGCGCTCGCCGCCAACTACGCCGGACAGGCGTTCACGCGTGCCAATGTCGGCTATGTGCATGCGATAGCGCACCAGTTGGGTGGCCACTACCACACCCCGCACGGGCTAGCCCTGCCCTTTACCCATAAATATAATCACCCCGAACCCTCCATGCCAAGCAAAAATCCCTGGCATATCAGTTGCAGATTGGTATAGCCTTGCCACATCAATTGATGGCCTGGGGGTGGATCGTTGGCTCGTCCGAG
>CAIQOO010000149.1 GCA_903873485.1 uncultured beta proteobacterium
CTCATTGCTCAGTTGGCGGACATAGTTGATAGCAAACGGCAGGGATTGGGCAAACATGGCAGCCTCACCTCAATTTATGTGGGGGTCGCTATTCTGACACTCCCACGCTTAGGGTTAAATTGAAAACTTGAACATCGAGTGCAGACGGATTTCCTTCAGGCGACCCTCAATGATGTGCAGTGTCAGCGTGCCGTGATTGAGGGGCTCTGGGCCCAGCACCACGCCAGAATTGACATAGCCGCGTTCGACATACAGCAAGGTGGCGTTTTGGCGCAGCGTCTCAATGTCTGCTGCACCGATCGGCTTGCCAACAAAGGGGGCGGCTACGGCTTGCAGGTCCTGGCTGCTGACGGCGGTGTTGCCGACAAAAAGAACCCGCTCAAGCAGGATAGTTTGCGCACCCGATACGATCACCGCGCTATCGGGCGCGACTGGCGGCAGCGAGAAGTTTGGTTCAGCGCCGGGCTTGAGATAAGTCGGCAGTGGTGCTGTTTGCAAGTTCAGATGATCGGCTTCGATCGCCAGTGCCAAACCGGTCGTCAGCAATGCCAGAATACCGATGGAAGTAGTTTTTTGCATTTACAAGGCTCCCAGGCAAGGGGAATAAGCAGCCAGGGGCAGGGTCGTCCCAATATCTGGCGGGCTGGCTGTGGCAAGTGGCGTAGCACTTGCGCTGAACTGAGCCGGGCTGAGAAAATCAAAGGCACCCGGCGGCAAGCCGCCACGCCCGACCCGCACCAGCGAGCTGCCCCGGATGTTGTCGCAGGGGCGACGCGCCAGTTGATCGTTTTTCATCAAACCGGTGTTCAAGCCAATCATGCTGGCCGCGACATCGAGGGCCGGTGGCGACACCTGGATCACGCCGCTAACCCCGGTCGGTGCGGCCGCCTGGATCACGTTGTAGCCAAAAACCCCGCTCTGGAAGGTGCGGGGCGTGTTGCCGCCTTTAAGCAGGTTGCCGCCGCTGGGAATCAAGTTCTGCACCGTCACCGACACCCGGCCTCCGCTGGCGTTGGTGGCTGCTGTATTGGCCTGGATAAAGCCGGTGTTCATGGCCAGCGCATCGGCTGCAATGCTGATATTGCCACCGTTGCCGTTCAGTCCTTCTACCGAGGTGGTGATCCAGGAGTTGTTGAGCCACAGCGTGGCTGCTGCGATGTCAATCGGGCCTCCATTGCCCAGATTGGATGAGGTGGCGATGCTGCTGCCGGGTTCCAGCAACAGCTTGCTGCTATCAATCTTGATACTGCTGGCAGGGACATTGCCGGTCGCGGCGGCGGTGATCTGGCCTCCCTTGAGGGTAATGTTTGGGGCCAAAACTGTCAGCAGTGTGGGGGTCAGTTGGTCTGGGTGGTCTACGCTGGCAACGTTCTGGATCGAGAGGGTGCCGCCGTTGTTTAGCGTGATGTTGTCAAGCGCTTTCACGCTGACGCTGCCGGTCTGGCCGGATGAGCCTTTTTTCGCCGCTGCCGTGATGCTGCTTCCAGCACCGTCCACCAACACCGAACCTGCATTGACCTTGACCGTGCCAGCCTTGCCAGAGGTGTTGGTATCGGAGGATATTTCGCCGCCATTGACGATCGAAAGTACTCCTCTGGCGGTAATGTCGAGACTGCCAGCATCGCCCGTTTTACCGGCGTTGTCGGTGTCGCCGACCGCCTCGCTGACAATGCCTGTAATTAACCCATCTTTAACAGACCACAAAAAACAGTTATATAAATCAACGACTTAGGTTGAACTAGTTTTTTCAGACCAATTTTCTCGTTTTTTTTCCCAACAAATGACGGGTTTTTTGGTAGTTCCTTGACATATATAGATCCCA
>CAIQOO010000150.1 GCA_903873485.1 uncultured beta proteobacterium
GTTGAATCCGTTGGTGCTGTCGTTGGGGGCCAAAAACACAATCAACGTCATTAAACTGGGGGAACAAACGGGGGAACAAACCAACATTTGAAAACATAAAAGCTAGCATCCATGCGGGTTTCAAGGCATCATTCAATTGCCGCCAGCCCACCATATATAGAAAGCCCAACTGTTTCCAGTTGGGCTTTTCTTTTTTGAAATCCTCAATGGTGACGCGCACTTACGCGAATTGGATGACAGTCTGGCCGAGCGCTCGACCGAGCCACGCAGTAGATGGGCATTACTTGACGGTGCATGCCACTTTTTGAACCACGCCGGAAATTCATCGGTTTCCAAGGCCGACCTGAATGACAAATTCCTTGAATTGGGCTTGTGGCAGCGGGCGGCTGAACAAGTAACCCTGGTAGGCGTGGCATTGGTTATCAGCCAGAAATTCGCGTTGCGCTTCAGTTTCCACCCCCTCGGCGATGACCGCCAAGCCTAAACTGTGCGCCATGGAAACAATCGCGCGGGCGATGGATGCATCATTGGCATCAACCAGCACGTCCCGCACAAACGACTGGTCAATCTTGAGCTGGTCCAGTGGCAGCCGCTTGAGGTAAGACAGGGATGAATAGCCGGTGCCGAAATCGTCCAGAGAAAAACAAACGCCAATCTCCTTGAGGGCCATCATCTTGGCGATGATTTCCTCAACATCTTCGAGCAGCAAGCTCTCGGTCAGTTCGAGCTTGAGTTTGTGCGGATTGACTGCATTCTTTTTCAAAACAGTGATGACCTGATCGACAAAATTGGTTTGACGAAACTGCCGGGCGCTGACGTTGACCGCCATGGTCAGGCCAGCCATTGCCGGGATCGTTGCCCATTCGTGAAGCTGTTTGCAAGCGGCCTCCAGCACCCAGGTGCCGATCTCAAGGATCAGCGTTGTTTCCTCTGCCAAAGCGATAAACTGGCCGGGCGGCACCATGCCTCTGACCGGGTGGTTCCAGCGCACTAGTGCTTCGGCCCCGGTCACCATTCTCAAAGTATCGGTTTGCGGCTGGTAATGCAGCGTCAACTGGCCGTCGCGTATGCCCTGGCGCAAATCAGCCTCCAGGGTGGCGCGGGCCGTCGCCTTGGATTGCATCTCGGGATCAAAAAAGCGCAAGGTGTTGCGGCCAGAATTTTTGGCCCGGTAAAGCGCCAGATCGGCCTGCTTGAGCAACTCTTCGCGCGTGCTCTGCAGTTCGACGAACAGCGTGACACCCATGCTTGCGGTGCAATGGTGCCAGTAGTCATTGAGCGCAAAGGGCCTCTTGAAGGCTTCGAGCATCTTGCTACCCAAGGACTCGGCCTGATGGGTGGCGGTCAGCGCGTCGTCATCAAGGTTTTCCAGCATCACGACAAATTCGTCACCGCTGAGGCGCGCCACGGTATCGGCCGGGCGCACACAATCGAGCAGGCGCAGGCAGACCTGTTGCAGCAGCAAATCGCCGGTTTCGTGGCCGCGGGTGTCATTGAGACTTTTGAAGTCATCAAGGTCAATGAAAAACAAGGCGCCATAATGTTTATTTTGGGAACTCGTGATCAACGCATGCCCCAGACGATCAAGCAGCAGCCGGCGGTTTGGCAGCCCGGTCAAGGGGTCTGAGTACGCCAGGCGCTGAATCTTTTCCTCGTTTTGCTTGTGCCGGGTGATGTCAGAAAAAGTGGCAATATAGTTCGTCAAAGTACCTTGCTTGTCACGCACCGCAACAATCGTTATCCATTGCGGATACAACTCGCCAGACTTGCGACGGTTGCATATCTCACCTTCCCAGCGACCTTCGTCGGCAATGCTGTTCCACATCTGGCGGTAAAAGTTTTTGTCGTGACGGCCAGACTGCAGCAGGCGCGAATTGTTCCCGACGACTTCGTTTTCCTCGTAGCCGGTGATCTCGGTAAAAGCGCGGTTGACGGCAATAATGTTGCCCTCAGGGGTGGTGATGGTGACACCTTCGGTGCTGCTGTCAAAGACCGTGGCCGCCTGCCGCAGTCGTTCCTCCATGCGTCGGCGCTCGGAGATGTCGAGCATCAGGCCGACCAATCCGCCAACGCTGCCATCGGATTGTGTAAAGGTGGCCTTGTGGAACATCACATCGCGCAATTCGCCATTGGCGTAGCGCACCTGGCTTTCGTAAATCTGGCTGCCCGGATGGTCAAGCAACTCGCGGTCGGCGGTGACATACTTTTCGGCCAAGTCTTTTGGCGCAATATCGCGAGGTGTCTTGCCAACAATTTCACTTGAAGACAGGCCGGTAAAGGTTTCGTATGCACTGTTGCATCCGAGGTAACGGGAATTGGCATCCTTGTAGTAAACCGGCCCCGGAATCGCCTCAATCAGTTGCTGCATGAAATGGAGTTGCTGGGAAACCTCGGCGGTGCGTTGCCGGACCCGCTGCTCCAGTTCGGCGTGCGCCAGTTGCAGGGATTCTGTCCGGATGTTGAGCAATCGTTCGGCGCGTCGCCGGTCCGTGATGTCCTGAAGGGTTTCGATGGCACCCGTCAGTTGCCCCTCAGAATCAAACAGCGGTGCTGCGGTAAAGTGAAGCCAGAGTCCGTCCCCTCCCAACTTTCCCAATTGTGGAAAAAAGTTCTCGCTCTCAACGGCTCCCGCACACAGGTTCGAGCGTTTGAATTTTGTGTCAGGGCTGAGCATGTCTTGCTCAATTTTTCCGGACACCAGCAGATCAGCCAAGGTTGGATGTGGCGACCAATAGAAGGCTCGCCAAACCTCAAGGCTGCCTATCATTTGGCTGGCATCAAGCTCCGTGATGTTGGCGCAAGCCTGGTTCCAGTGCGTTACCCGATGTTGTGCATCCATCACAAAGGTGGGTATCGGACTGCCATTGACGATCTGCGAGAGTTGCCGCTCACGGTCTTTGATCGCCGCTTCCGCCAGACGCAGGTCGGTGATGTTGCGGCCGATGCCACGGTAGCCGGCAAAAACGCCTTGCCTGGTGAAGACCGGCATCCCGCTGATGCAATAGTATTGGGGCACCCCATCGTCACCCGGTATCAGGTATTCAAAATCACGGAAAGGCTCATGCCGCTCGCAGGTGGCGACATGTTGGGCCAGTTGCGCTGCGGTCACGCCCGAGATCGGCAGGTCCCAGCGGCGCAGCCCGAAAAAACTGCTTTTACTGCGCTGCAATTTGTCGGTGGCATGACCGGAGAATTCGATGAAGCGCAATTGGGCATCTTGCTCCCAGAACCAGTCGGAGGAGAGTTCAGAAAACTGACGCAGATCGTGAGTTCGCTCTTCAACCAGACGTTCGGCATGGTCGTAGGCGGCACGCAGCGCATCTTGATCCTGATGACGGACGGTTACATCGGTGTAGGTCGAAACAAAACTGCCGTTGGGCAAAGACCGATCGACGAGTTCAAGGACGCGACCGTTGGGCATGACGAATACGTGATGCTGCGACTGATGCAAGCGAACCACCGCCATGCGCTTGGCTACCATCGCTTCGATGGCATCAGGGCCATGTCCGGCACGCGCAGCGGCGTAACGAACAATCGTCTCCAGGGACAGGCCGAAGGTGATGATGTCCGAGGGCAACTCCATCAATTCAAGAAAGCGCTTGTTCCAGACCATCAGCCGCATCTCTGGATCGAACATGGTGATGCCCTGATCGATATGGTTGACCGCATCACGCAGGCGCGACAGGCTGTGCTCGATGGTCTCGCTGGCATGACTGAGCAATTGCGTCAGCTGGTCGGTGCTCATGGTTGATGCGACCGGAGTCGGAGCCGGCATCTCGGGCGGTCGAAAAGCCGACAGACTCACTGGGTCAAGGGCTAGGGAGTCTTCCTCCTGGCGAACGCGCAACAGTGCCTTGACACAAAAGCGCACGATGCGTGCCAGCGGACGAACCACGTCAAGTGGACCGGCGATGCTGAAACTGATCAGCCGGGAACCCTCGAAATCGATTCCCATGTTGATGCCTTCCCGCATGATCCCCGACTGGGCGGCTTCATCTTTGGAAACCCCGTATTCGTCAATCTCGCCGCGCATGATCTGATCAGCAACGGCGTGGATGCTGCCAATGCGTGACCGCTCGCTGGAGGCCACGATGCACCCCTTTGCACCCATGAAGTTGCAGACAAAACCCAATTCAGCAGCCAACACATCGCATAACTGCTGGCCGAATGTGACATCAAAACGGGTGGTCATAAAAAATCCGGTTTCTCCCGGCATGTTTGGCTTGGTAGAGGGCGCGATCAGCGCTGGCGATAAGGTCTACGGGAAGTGCCGGGGCACCTGGGGCGGTGGTTGAAATGCCGATACTCAACGTGACAAGGCCCGCCTTGCAGCCGCTGTGCGGCAACGCGAGTTCGGTCAGGCCTTGAAGAACGCGACTAGCGACGATGGCCGCGCCTTCTTGCAGGGTCGCGGTCAGGATCACGGCAAACTCTTCGCCGCCATAACGTGCCACCAGATCGTCCGGGCGGTTGACCACCTGTGCCAACACCTGGGCAATCTGTTGCAGGCAATGATCTCCGGCCTGATGACCGTAGGTATCGTTGAACAGCTTGAAGTGATCGACATCAATCATCAGGAGTGACAAGGTCATGGCCCCACGCTGCGCACGCTTGCATTCCTTGGCCAGGGTCGCATCAAAACTGCGTCGGTTGGCAAGCCCGGTCAAACCGTCAAGGCTGGCAAGTTGCTCAAGCTGCGCCTGCGCCTTGCGCTGGCTGCTCACGTCTTGCAAGGTTTCAACGCAACCAATGATGTTTCCAAGGGTATCGCGCAGTGGCACTGCCGTGACAAACAGCCAAATACCTTCCTGCCCCATTTGAGGAAAGAAATGAACCGCTTCAAGTCCGCCATCGATCAGCCTGGAGTGCTCAAACTCAGGGTAATGTGCCGCAACTTCTGCATCGGTGGCACCGGCCACAACCAGGTCGGCCATGATCGGCCGTGGCAGGGTGTAAAACGCACGCCAGACATCGGCATTTCCCCGCATCTTGTCGGCATCAAGCCGCGTGATGTTGGCGCAGGCCCGATTCCAGTGTGTCACCCGGTGCTCAACGTCAATGACGAAGGTGGGTATTGAGATGACATCAAGGATCTGCGAGAGCTGGCGTTCACTGTTCTTGATCAGCAGGTCAGCGAGTCGCCGCTCGGTGATGTTGCGGCCGATGCCGTGGTAACCGACAAAATTGCCCTGCTGATTAAAAATCGGGGTGCCACTGATCGAGTAATACTGAAGTGCATCGCCATCGCCGGTGACCACATACTCAAAATTGCGAAATGGCAGGTGACGCTCACAGGCCGCTATGTGCGCTGCCAGTTGCTCATCGGTAACCCCTTGAATCGGCAAATCCCAACGCCGTTTGCCAAAAAACTCGCTTTGCTTTTTCCTGAGCAATTGCGTGGATAAACCGAAAAAGCGTGTGAATCGGAACTCTGCGTCCTGCTCCCAAAACCAGTCTGAAGACAGTTCGGCAAAATCGCGCAGGGTGCGAAACTCAGAGTCAATGTTGATCGAGCCGGCCGGTTCCGGGTGATCAGGTGTCGAGGGATACTTGTCCACAACTGGCATTCACTGCATTTCGCGCAGACTGAAGCCACTCTTGGGTTTGAAAACCCCGCAGCCCATCAGCCGATCTTCAGAAAGCGGCAGGACGTAGGAGGTCTTCTCGTCCACGATCCCGGTTGTCGGGTTCACCACTTCATAGTCAATCCAGCCGCCCCCGCGCTCGGCGGCGGCAAAGCCTTCGCGCAGGATATGGTCACCGTCAAGGCCGCGGGTGTCGTAGACGGTCTTGCCCACATTGGAGGGGGTGGAACCAAAGGCATCGTAGCGACCCCGCCGGTCGAACACAAAGATATACAAGTCACGGTCCCTGAAAGGACCCTGCTGGTCATGAAATTGTCTGGCCGCCTCTGCCAGACCGACCTGCTGGATCAAATCGTAGCCGCGCCTGGCCATCGCATAAGCTTCATCGGCGGTGCCGCGACGCAGCTTGATGGTGCGAACCGATTCACTCAGGTGCGAGGCAAGGTCGCGCAGCCCCATCGTGGCGTGCAGGGCATCGTCGACCATGGTGCCGTTGCGCTGGGTAATGTTGTCGAGTTCCCTGACCGCCTGGGCAATCTCGGACAGCGTCAGACTTTGCTCGGTGCTGGCCATGGTGATGCTTTCCAGGCCACCGGCGACCTCATGAATGCCTTTGACAACCGTGTGCAGGTTGTCCGTGACCGCATTGATGCGGGCCACACCGACGCTGACTTGCTTGCCAGAGCTGGCGATCAATTCACGGATCTCGCGCGCCGAGGTTGCGCTGCGCTGCGCCAGGATGCGCACCTCGCTGGCCACCACGGCAAAGCCGCGCCCCGACTCGCCCGCCCGGGCCGCCTCGACCGCTGCGTTCAAGGCCAGAATATTGGTCTGGAAGGCAATGCCGTCGATCACGCTGACAATCTCGCCCATCTGTTTGGCACTGCTTTGAATCTCTTCAATGGCGTGTACCGCCACGTTCATGGCCTGAGTTCCGGCTTCTGCCTCCTGGCGTACCCGCTGGGTCAGGGCATCGACTTGCCTGACCCGGCTGGCCGCACTTTGCACCGACTCGCTCAGACCCACAATGCTGGCGCTAGCTTGCTCCAGGCTGGCGGCCTGCGCCTCGGTGCGCTGAGAAAGGTCGCCCATGCTGGTGGTCAGGGACTCGCCGGCCTGCGCCACATGAACCGCCTGGTTGCGGATGGTGCCGACCAGTCCGGAGAAGTTTTCGCTCATGGACTCTAGGTTGCGCCCGGCCTGCGACAACTCGTCGCCTCCGGGCACCACCACGGTCTGGGACAAATCGCCTTTGGCAGCGTTGCGCACCACACCGGTCAGAACCTCCACGGCTGAAAAAATGCTTTGATAGAACGCAGCATAAAGATAGCAGACCAGCCCCAGACCCAATAGCCCGAAGCACAGCGCCATGCTGACCTCGGACTTCTGTGCATAGAGCTGTCCGAGCAACCACAAGCCCATGACCAGCAAGGGCAGCAGCAGCAACAAAGCCATCAGCACCAGCCGTGTACGCAGGCCCAGTCGCTGCATGACGATGACCCCCGGGCGCAGCAGCGAGATGGATTTCAACATGGTGTCTCCTTTGATATATTTGGTAGCGTTAAGTGGATCCTGCTACGCATGAAACTGAGTTTCGCTCAGGGAATCATCCACGGGAACACATAGGCCTGCAGCGTGGTGATGATGCCGACGATGATGCACAGCAGCAAACTGTGCTTGACAGTAAAGCGGAACAAGTCAGATTCTTTGCCCACCAGCCCGACGGCGGCAGTGGCGACCGCAATGGACTGCGGCGAGATCATCTTGGCGGTCACGCCACCGGTGGTATTGGCCGCCACCATCAAGGTGTCGGAAACGCCAATTTGCTGTGCGGTGGTCGCCTGCAAATTGCAGAACAAGGCATTCGATGAGGTGTCTGATCCGGTCAAAAACACGCCAAGCCAGCCAAGGAAGGGCGAGAAGAATGGGAACGCAATTCCGGTGCCAGCCAGCAACAAGGCCAAGGTGGCAGACAAGCCCGAGTAGTTGGCGACAAAGGCAAAGGCCAGCACCATGCCAATCGTGTAAATCGTGTAAATCGGCTTGATCAATTCGACCACGGTGCCAGTGAAGGCGCCGACCGCCTCGGCCGGCTTCATGCGCAGCATGATGACGGTGACGATTCCGGCGATCAGGATGGCGGTACCGGTGGCCGAGAGCCAGTTGAAAGAGTAGTTGGCACCGTAGGGCGTGGCGACTTTAACAATGGGTGTCATTTTGATCACCAGCTTGTCGAGCATCGGCACCGAGGTGTCGATGACAGTCCAGGCCATATCGCCGCCTTTGGCAAACAGGGCCTTGAAGGGTTTGAGCGACCAGATGGTGACGAAAACGGTCAGGATGGCAAAGGGCGACCAGGCTTTCAGGATGGCACCAAGGGAATGGCTTTCTGCTTTCAAGGTCACATCCTGGCCGGGGAAGTCAAAAATCCGCTTTGGCTTCCTGAATTTGAGAAAAATGGACAGGCAAATCAGGCTGACCAAAGCGGAGGTGATGTCCGGCAGTTCCGGACCCACATAGTTGGCGGTCAGAAACTGGGTCACGGCGAAGGACACGCCGCACACCAGAATGGCCGGCCAGGTCTCGCGCACGCCGCGCCAGCCGTCCATGATGATGACCCAGAACGGCACCATGACCGACAACAGCGGCAATTGGCGACCGGCCATTTGCCCGATCTTGAAAGCATCAATGCCAGTCACCTGGCCGGCGACGATGATGGGAATGCCCATGGCCCCAAAGGCCACCGGTGCGGTATTGGTGATCAGGCACAAGCCTGCCGCATACAGGGGGTTAAAGCCCAGGCCTACCAGCAGCGCGGCCGTGATGGCAACTGGGGCACCGAAGCCCGCAGCGCCTTCGAGGAACGCGCCAAAGGCAAACCCGACCAGCAGCATTTGCAGCCGCTGGTCTTCGGTGAGCGACACCACCGAGGCACGGATGATGTCGAACTGCCCGGTCTTGACGGTGACTTTGTAAAGAAACACCGCCGTGACGATGATCCAGGCGATCGGGAACAGTCCGTAAAAGAAGCCATAAGCCGCCGAAGCCAGTGCCATATCAACCGGCATGCCGTAAAAGAAGATCGCCAGCATCAGTGACAAGCCAACGGTGATGGTGCCCGCCACATGGCCCTTCATTCGAAAAACCGCCAGCGCTAAAAAGAAAAAGATGATTGGAATCGCGGCCACCAACGAAGACAACCAGAGGTTGCCAAGCGGGTTGTAGATTTGCGGCCAGGGTTGCACAATGAAAAATCTCCTCGTTATAAAAATGGTGAAAGGGGTGGTGCGGCTTAACAGGTGCTGGCGCTCTCTTGGCGGCTGCATTCTTCAAGCAGGTAAGCGACCGAGCGATAGGGTCGTCCGGTTTCGGCAGTGAGACCAATTTCGCAGGTTCGGTTGGTCGAGACACCTTCGCAGCAGGTAGCGGGCAAGGCCGCATGAATTTTGCGCAAGGCATGGGCGTTAAGTTCGGGGACGGCAAAACCGCGATCCCCGCCAAAGCCGCAGCAATGCACACCGGCAGGTTCCACAATCTCTTGAGCGCAGGCTTGCAGCAGGCGGCGCAGCTTGGCATCCGAGGCGCTGCGGCGCACGCTGCAATTGATATGCAGAGAATTACAAAAAAACAATTCAAATAAACATATATAAATCAATTACTTACAAGTCAACAGCGTGCTTATTTTTTGTGCAGTACGAAAAATGTACGAAAAACACTGGTTTCTTATAAGGGTTTCCGATCAGAAAAAAATCTGTTTTTTTTGGTGGTCTTTGGTTTCGTTACTGTCACAAAATAAAAGCAGTACGGCATAGTTAACCTGCGAAAAGTTGCTGCTTAAAAAACGCTTGTTGTTGACGTTTGTTTGTGGATGCTGCCGTCGGTGGTGGTGCTGTCGGTGGTGCACTGGGTCAAGAGCATGGCCGGGTCTGACCAGCAGATTGATTCGCCCGTGGGTGCTGCTGCCGTCGGTGGTGCACTGGGTCAAGAGCATGGCCAGGTCTGACCAGCAGGTTGATTCGCCCGTGGGTGCTGCCGTGGGTGCTGCTGCCGTCGGTGGTGCACTGGGTCAAGAGCATGGCCAGGTCTGACCAGCAGGTTGATTCGCCCGTGGGTGCTGCCGTGGGTGCTGCTGCCGTCGGTGGTGCACTGGGTCAAGA
>CAIQOO010000151.1 GCA_903873485.1 uncultured beta proteobacterium
ACACAGCAGGCAATGCTCGGCATAAGCGGCGATGAAATCGGGGTCGTGGTTGATGTCTGGAGCGAGCAATTTTTCTGCGATTTGCTGAAATGGGCGAACATCGATCAGCCCCTCCAGGCAGTCCGGCAACAGATACGCCATCGCATCTTCCTGTACCCGGGGGTGCAACAGGGCAAACAGTTTCGGGTCAAAAGGCCGCGCACAAATCTCCAGATAGGGATGAAGCCCGAGGTAGTGAGCAAAACCGGCACACAGCAACAAGCGCGGGCGTATGGCAGCCATGCTCCAGCCCAGCAGCATTGCCATCCGCAGCACCCGCAGCGCAATGCTGTAACTGTGCGGATAGACCATGCCGTTGCTAACCTCAATTTTGTCAACCACATGCACGGCATCGCCAATGCGCTGCAGCACATCGCCGGCCTGTGCTGCCTGCAGCGCCAACACCTGAGTGGGCGACGGGCACTTCAGTTCACCGCTGGGCTTCTGGATCACCCAGCCCTGTTTTTTTAGCGCCGACAAAACCGGCTCAAGCGTTTTGAACGTGTGGGATACGCCGGACCCGGACTTGATTTTTGCTTCACGCAGGTAATTCAGCAGCCGGGTGATGCCCGGCGTGTCGCCGGTCAGGGCCAAGGTGGCGAGAATGGCTTTTTCGAGCGCGGGCAGCGCCTCAAAGCGTTCAGACAAACTGGGTTGGTTCATGGTGAGGGGTGGCAAATAGCCGATGGCAGGCAAGCCCGCATCATAGTTTGCGACACCCGTACCCGACCGGCCTGGTGCGGCACAATCGCCCATCGATTTGCCGCTTTATTTGACACATAGAAAGAATGCCATGCCGGTTCTGGAGACACAACTCAATGTACGCTCTGCCGATTTTGCGGTCAACCAGGCCGCCATGCGGGGCCTGGTCGATGACCTCAACGCCCAGGTCAGGCAGGTCGAACTCGGCGGCGGCGAAGCGGCACGCGCCAAGCACACGGCGCGCGGCAAGCTGCTGCCGCGCGACCGGGTGCAGATGCTGCTGGACCCCGGCACGCCGTTTCTGGAACTCTCGCCGCTGGCCGCGCTGGGGCTGTACCCGGACCGCGACGGCACAGACAGTGCGCCCGGTGCCGGCATGGTCACCGGCATTGGCCGGGTCAGCGGAGTGGATTGCATGATTGTCTGCAACGATGCCACCGTCAAGGGCGGCACTTATTACCCGATGACGGTCAAAAAGCACCTGCGGGCACAAGAGGTGGCGCAGCAAAACCGCCTGCCCTGCATCTACCTGGTCGATTCGGGCGGGGCCAACCTGCCCAATCAGGACGAGGTGTTTCCGGACCGCGACCACTTTGGCCGCATCTTTTACAACCAGGCCACCATGAGCGCGCTGGGCATTGCGCAAATTGCCGTGGTGATGGGCAGTTGCACCGCGGGTGGTGCCTATGTGCCGGCCATGAGCGACGAGGCCATCATCGTCAAAAACCAGGGCACCATCTTTCTGGGTGGGCCACCTTTGGTGAAAGCCGCCACCGGCGAGGTGGTGACGGCTGAAGACCTCGGTGGCGGCGATGTCCACACCAGGCTGTCGGGTGTCGCCGATCATTTGGCGCAAAACGACATGCATGCGCTGGCGCTGGCCCGCACGGCGGTCAAGAATTTATATAAAAATAAGCCTCCAGCCCTTGCTGGCTATGCGCCGGCAGCTCCTAAATATGCAGCACAAGATCTGTACGGGGTGATTCCGGTCGATACCCGCAAACCGTTTGATGTACGCGAAATCATCGCCCGCATCGTCGATGACTCGGACTTTGACGAATTCAAGGCGCGCTTTGGCACCACGCTGGTCTGCGGTTTTGCGCGCATCGAGGGCATGCCGGTCGGCATCATTGCCAACAACGGCATTCTTTTTTCGGAGTCGGCCCTGAAGGGCACGCACTTTATCGAGTTGTGCTGCCAGCGCAGAATAGCCCTGGTGTTTTTGCAAAACATAACCGGCTTCATGGTCGGGCGCAAGTATGAGAACGAAGGCATTGCCCGCAACGGTGCCAAGATGGTGACTGCCGTGGCGACCGCTGCGGTGCCCAAATTCACCATCATCATCGGCGGCAGCTTTGGCGCCGGCAACTACGGCATGTGTGGCCGTGCCTTTAGCCCGCGCTTTTTGTGGATGTGGCCCAACGCGCGCATCTCGGTGATGGGCGGCGAGCAGGCCGCCAGCGTGCTGGCCACGGTGCGCCGCGACGGCATTGAACTCAAGGGCGGCCAGTGGAGCATGGAAGAAGAAGAAGCCTTCAAGGCGCCAATTCGCCGCCAGTACGAAGACCAGGGCCACCCCTATTTCGCTACCGCCAGGCTGTGGGATGACGGCATCATCGACCCGGCTGACACGCGCCGGGTGCTGGCGCTGGGGTTATCTGCCAGCCGCAATGCGCCGATTGAAGACACCCGGTTTGGACTTTTTCGCATGTGATGTGTATGATTGTTTGCTGCAATACACATAAGAAGGATGAATTATGCGAACCAATATCGTGATTGACGACAAATTGATGGCCGATGTGATGGCTTTGGGCGGCTTCAAAACCAAGCGCGAGGCCGTGGAAGAGGGCTTGCGGCTGATTGTGCGGCGCAAAGCCTATCAGGAAATTCGTCAATGGCGTGGCAAGTTGCACTGGACCGGCGACGACACGCAAGACTGGAGCCAGGACGCAGTTGACCAAAGTGCCCAAGCCCTGGTGCCAGAGCCGATGTCCAGTCACGAGGACCAGCCGGCATGATCACCGTGGATTCCAGTGTCTGGATTGACTACTTCAATGGGCAACAGACAGTTCAAACCGATTTGCTTGACAACTTGCTTGACAAAAGCCGTGACGAATTGGTGCTGCTTGACCTGGTTTTGATGGAGGTGATGCGTGGCTTTCGGCGGGACCACGAACTGGCTACCGCACAGCGCATTTTGTCCTGCATGCCTGTTGTTGACGCGGGTGGACGCGCACTGGCGCTTGAAGCGGCGGCACATTTCAGGGCTTTGCGCAGGGTCGGCATCACCGTTCGCAGCGCCATTGACCTCATGGTGGGTGCCTGGTGCATTGCCAATGACGTGCCACTTTTGCACGATGACCGGGATTTCGCCGGTATGGCCGAGCATCGCGGACTGCGGGTTTGGTCAGGATTTGAGCCTTGAAGGCTGACGATGGATTCACTCCGGCACCACCTTCTGGCCTGTCTGCCGCGCTGGGCTAAGGCTGGTGACGGTATTGCTTGTGCGCTTTCTGCGGGCCGCCTTCAGACGCGTGTCGGCTTTCTTTGACAGTTTTCCAAAGGTGCTTTGAATGTTTGACAAAATTCTGATCGCCAACCGGGGCGAGATCGCCTGCCGCGTTGCCGCCACTGCCCGTCGCCTGGGGGTTCAAACCGTCGCGGTCTATTCCGACGCAGATGCCAATGCCAAGCATGTGGCGGCCTGCGACGAATCGGTTCACATTGGCGCCAGCGCCCCCAAAGACAGCTACCTGCGCTGGGAAAAAATCATCAAAGCAGCGCAGGCCAGCGGTGCCCAGGCGGTGCACCCCGGCTACGGTTTCTTGAGCGAAAACCAGGACTTTGCCCGCGCCTGTGCCGCCGCCGGCCTGGTCTTTATCGGCCCGCCGCCATCGGCCATTGCCGCCATGGGCCTCAAATCCGAGTCCAAACAGTTGATGGACAAAGCTGGCGTGCCGCTGGTGCCCGGCTACCACGGCGCCGATCAAGACCCGGCCTTGCTGCAGCGCGAGGCCGATGCCATCGGTTACCCGGTGCTGATCAAGGCCAGCGCCGGCGGCGGCGGCAAAGGCATGCGGGCGGTGGAGCAGCGCGAAGACTTTGCAGAGGCTCTGGCCAGTTGCCAGCGCGAGGCCCGCAACAGCTTTGGCGCTGATGCGGTACTGATTGAAAAGTATGTGCAGCGCCCGCGCCATATCGAAATTCAGGTGTTTGGCGACACTTTTGGCAATTATGTCTATCTGTTTGAGCGCGACTGCTCGGTGCAGCGCCGCCATCAAAAAGTGCTCGAAGAAGCCCCGGCCCCCGGCATGACGCCTGAGCTGCGCTGGCAAATGGGCCAGGCGGCAGTGGCGGCCGCGCGCGCCGTCAGCTACGTCGGCGCGGGCACGGTGGAATTTATCGTCGAGCAATTGGCCGATGGTTCGATGAAATTTTTCTTCATGGAAATGAACACCCGGCTGCAAGTCGAGCACCCGGTGACCGAAGCGATTACCGGGCAAGACCTGGTCGAGTGGCAATTGCGCGTGGCCAGCGGCGAGTCGCTGCCCCTGAAACAGGATCAGCTCAGCATCACCGGCCATGCCATCGAGGCGCGCATTTGCGCCGAAAACCCCGACAACAACTTTTTGCCCGCCACCGGCACGCTCGATATCTATCGCAAGCCGGCCTGCAGCAGTTTTGCCATCAGCCCGCTGCGGTTTGACGACGGCGTGCGCCAGGGCGACAGCATCAGCCCGTTTTACGACTCGATGGTGGCCAAACTCATCGTGCATGGCGACAGCCGCGCGCAGGCACTGGCCCGGCTGGATGCTGCGCTGGCGCAAACCCACATCGTTGGCCTCACCACCAATGTGCAGTTTTTGCGCCAGATTGTGCGCTGCGGCTCGTTTGCCACAGCGAAGCTCGACACCGGCCTGATTGCGCGCGAGGCCGCCGTGCTGTTCCACCAGCAGCCAGTCGGGCTGGCGCTGGCGGCCGCCGCCGATGTGGCGCAAACCCTGCTTGACGAGCGCGCCACGCAAACCGCCGACCCGTTCAGCCAGACCGACGGCTGGCGCAGCCACGGCGTGTGCGAGCGGCGCTTTGAGTTCGAGTTTGACGGCGAACAGGTCCATGCGCTGCTGAGCTATCGGCACGATGGCAGCTTGCATTTTCAGGTTGGCCAAAGCGCCGGTCTGCTCGACTTTGCCGCCACGCCGCAGGGCATTGACCTGCGTTATGCGGGTCGGCGCCAGCTTGTTCATGTCTATCGAAAAGGCGAGGTAGCCCATATCCACTGTGCCCAGGGTGCTACACAAATCATTGCAATTGATTTGCTGCTGCACGCCGGTGAAGCGCATGCCGATGTCGGCCGCCTGACGGCGCCGATGCCCGGCAAGGTGGTGTCGTTTGCCGTCCAGTGCGGCGACACGGTCAAAAAAGGCCAGATCCTGGCGGTGATGGATGCCATGAAGATGGAGCACACCATTGCCGCACCGATTGACGGCGTGGTGGCCGAATTGCTGTACGCCCCCGGTGACCAGGTGGTGGAAGGGGCCGAACTGCTGAAACTGGTGCTGCAGTGACAGCCGCCATGGCCGGTTTACCATACAAGCCATGAAGATCAGCTTTTGTTGCAGCAACACCCAGCCCGAACCCTGGCTTGAGGGCCTGCGCGCTGCCTTGCCGCTGGCTGACATTTCGCTGTGGCAGCCGGGCGCGGCACTGGCCGACTACGCCGTGGTCTGGGCACCACCGCAGGCTTTTTTTGACGAGCAAAGCGCTCTTAATGGCATCTTCAACATTGGCGCGGGCGTCGATGCGCTGCTCAAGCTGCGCCTGCCAGCGCAGGCCGTGGTGGTGCGCCTGGACGATGCCGGCATGGCAGTGCAAATGGCCGAGTATGTTTGCCAGGCGGTGATTCGCCACTTTCGCCAGCTTGATACCTATGCGCAGGAAATCCGCGCCGGGACATGGACTTTTCACAAGCCGCGCCAGCGCGCCGACTTTCCCGTCGGCATCATGGGCCTGGGCGTGCTGGGTACACGGGTGGCGCAGGCGCTGGGCGGGTTTGAATTTCCGGTGCTGGGCTGGAGCCGCACACCCAAGGCCCAAGACAGCATCAAGTGCTTTCATGGCGCGGCGCAGTTACCTGATTTTTTGCGCCAAAGCCGGATGCTGGTCAACCTGCTGCCGCTGACGCCCGAGACCGTCAATATTCTCAACCGCAGCAACCTGCAGCACCTGCAAGCCGGCGGCTATGTCATCAATGTGGCGCGCGGCGCGCATCTGGTGGACGAGGATTTGCTGGCGCTGATCGACAGCGGCCACTTGGCCGGCGCCACGCTGGACGTTTTTCGCACTGAGCCGCTGCCGCCCGACCACCCGTTCTGGCAGCAGCCCAACATCACCCTGACCCCGCACACCTCGGCGC
Source organism: uncultured beta proteobacterium (assembly GCA_903873485.1). Lineage (GTDB taxonomy): Bacteria > Pseudomonadota > Gammaproteobacteria > Burkholderiales > Burkholderiaceae_C > Rhodoferax. The sequence goes on from CAIQOO010000151.1 coordinate 6,158, forward strand.
GCACCCTGCGCGAGGACAGCATTGCGCAGATCGCCGGCAAGCTGGCGGCGCTGGCGCGTGGCGAGAAAATCGCCGGGGTGGTTGATGTGTTGCACGGCTACTGATTGAACAGGAGTATTCGGATGAATCTGCCCACCCGTGTCAAACTGGTTGAAGTTGGCCCCCGCGATGGCCTGCAAAACGAGCGGCAACCGGTGCCGGCGCCGATCAAGATCGAGCTGGTCCACCGGCTGCAGGCGGCAGGGCTGAAAGACATCGAAGTCACCAGCTTCGTCAGCCCCAAATGGGTACCGCAAATGGGGGATGCCGCCCTGGTGATGGCCGGCATCACCCGCCTGGCGGGTGTTCGTTATTCGGTGCTGACCCCCAACCTGCAGGGCTTTGCCGCAGCGGCATTGACAAAACCCGATGAAATCGTGGTGTTTGGCGCGGCCAGCGAGGTCTTTAGCCAGAAAAACATCAACTGCAGCATCGCCGAGAGCATTGCGCGTTTTGCCCCGGTGGTGGCAGCGGCACGCGCCGCCGGCATTTCTGTGCGCGGCGCCATGAGTTGTGCGGTTGGCTGCCCCTACGAAGGCGATATTGCGCCGGCGCGCGTCGGCTATCTGGCCGGGCTGATGCGCGCCATCGGGGTGCAGCATGTCGGCGTGGCCGACACCATTGGCACCGGCACCCCGCTCAAGGTGCAGCGGGCGGTGGAAGCCACCCTGCAACACTACGACCTTGACAGCATCTCGGGCCATTTTCACGACACCTATGGCCAGGCGCTGGCCAACACCCTGATCTGCCTGCAAATGGGTATCTGGCAGTTTGATGCCTCGGTGGCCGGTCTGGGCGGCTGCCCCTATGCCCGGGGTGCTACCGGCAATGTGGCCACCGAAGACGTGGTCTATCTGCTGCACGGCATGGGCATTGACACCGGCATTGATCAAGACAAATTGATTGATGCCGGTCAGTTCATCAGCAACTTTTTGCAGCGGCCAACCCAGTCGCGCGCTGGCAGGGCCTTGTTGAACCGGCGCGGTGCCTGAGCATGATGCTGTTATCCTCGACGCGGCTGACTTTTTGCAGCCCGATGCAGGCCTGCCAGGCCCGCCACACTTCTGAATGAAAGACCCGACAAGTTGATACCCCTACCCGAATCGGTGCAGCGTGTTGCGCAGATCCTGCGCAGCAAGGGCCACCCGCACGCACCACTGATGCTTGACGATGCCGCCCGCACCGCGCAGCAGGCGGCCGATGCCTTGGGGCTGGCGCTCGGGCAGATTGCCAAAAGCATCATCTTCAAGCGCAAGCCCGATGCGCGGGCGGTGCTGGTCATTACCTCGGGCGACCGCCGGGTCGATGAGAAAAAAGTGCAGGCGCTGGTATGTGCCGACGGCCAGAAGCTTGGCCGTGCCGATGCCGCTTTCGTCAAGACCGCCACCGGCTTCTCGATCGGCGGCGTGTCGCCAGTTGGTCATGCCGTGGCCCCGATCACCCTGATTGACCGCGACTTGCTGCGCTTTGACGAAATATGGGCGGCCGCCGGCCATCCGCACGGCGTCTTCAAGCTGCACCCTACCGATCTGCTGCGCCTGACCGATGCCCCGCTGGCCGATGTGGCCGCTGTGGAGATACCTGCATGAGGCCGCCAAAAGCGATGGAATTGCTGGCTGCCAGCGCAATGCAGATCAGGGATGTCGACCAAAATGACCAGCAATTTGTGCCATCACCCTGTGTTTCCGCTTGCCATATCGACCGGGCCAGCGGCCTGTGCTGCGGCTGTCTGCGCACGCTCGATGAAATTGTCCGCTGGGGCAATGCCGATGCCGAATTCAAGCGCACAGTCTGGTCCAAGCTGGTCAGCCGCGCCCAACTGCCGCCATCCTGATCAGTGGCGGGCGGTGCCGTTCAGGGCCGTACCGCCGCTGGCATGCATTGGCAGTTGGCTGCTGCGCACCAGCAGCTCAGTTACCCGGTCAATGACCGCCCGACGTGACTTCAAACGCCTGATGTTTGCCTTGCGCCAGCGCCTGGGCAATCTGGCTTAGCGCTGCGGTCAGCAATGCCTTGAGGGTGTGCGGCGGGTTGATCACCAACACGCCGCTGGCCGGCAGCCCTGGCCGCACCACTTCGCCTTCATCGTCATGCCCAAGTTTGCTCGACTTGACGGTTAGCGTGGCGTTGAGCCAGGGCCGGCCCGCACGGAGGGCCAGGGTTTTGAGCTTGCGCGGCAGGTCGTGCGCCTCCGGGCGCGGGATGATCGGGTACCACACCATGTAAGTGCCGGTGGCAAAGCGCTGCAGCGCATCGGTCATCATGGCGACCACGCGGGCGTAGTCGGTCTTGAGCTCGTAGCTCGGGTCACACAGCACCAGTGCCCGGCGCGACGGTGGTGGCAGAAACTTCTTGAGACCGTCAAAACCATCTTCCTGCAACACCGTGATCTGGCGCCCGGCATCAAGCTGGGCAATATTGGCGCGCAGCGTTTTGGCATCGGTCGGGTGAAGTTCATACAGCTTGAGCCGGTCACGGTCACGGCCCTGCAACAGGTGGTCAATGATGAAGGGCGAGCCTGGATAAACCAGGTGGCCACCGCTGCCGCTGCTGCCACCGCTGCCGCTGCTGCGGTTGAAGCTGGCAACCAGCTCCAGATAGTCTTGCAGCGCCGGGGCCGGCGGGGTGCTGTCGGGCCGCTTGTTTGCTACATGATGAATAGCTGGAAGCGCTTGACTGGCAAGGGCTGGCGGCATATTTGGCTGTTGAACCAGGCGCAGATAGCCGTCTGCCGCCTCGCCACTGGTCTGGGCGTAATCCCCGTCCAGCCGGTACAGGCCGGCACCGGCATGGGTGTCAAACACCTGCAGCGCCGTGTTTTTTTGCGTCAGGTGGCGCAACACGGCGATCAGCGTGGTGTGTTTGAGAACATCGGCATGGTTGCCGGCATGAAAGGCGTGGCGATAACTGAACATAGGCCGGATGTTAACCGCCAGGCCGGGCGGCAGCGCCTGCGCGCTGACTGTCAATCGTCGCCATTGAGGCCAGGTTCATTTTTCGGTTGTCAAAAATAAGATAAACTGATTTTCATATTTTTGGAGTAGTTTATGAGCGTCATCGCACTCACCGTGACTGAGTTTTCACGTGGTTTGTCAAATTTTCTGAATCAGGTGCAATACCAAGGGCAAACACTCAACATACAACGTGGAAAAAAGCTTGTCGCCCGGGTGCTGCCCGCAGGCACAGCAGATGGTTTTCCGATAGACCGGTTGGATGCCATGTTGGCTAAAGGGCCGCAGCTCAGTGCTTCAGAGCGGCTGGCCATGGCAGAAGACTTGGGCGCAGTGCGGGCAAACCTGACCAGAAGGGACGATCCATGGGGCTTGTGATCGACACCGATGTTTGGGTATTGGCTGAAAAATCCGGGCAACAGCTCAATCTGGCCCGCTGGGCACATTATGGAGAGGCCTACCTCAGTGTGGTGACAGCCAGCGAACTGCTGGTGGGCGTGGAGCGCGCCAATACACCTGAGCGCAAGGCACAAAGGGGGGCTTTTGTTGAGCACCTGCTCTCGCTGATTCCGGTTCTGGAGCTTTCCTTGCCGGTGGCACGAACCCACGCACGCATGCTTGCAGCGCTGCCCAAAAATCTGACCGCTGGTGCCCATGATGCCCTGATCGCAGCCACTGCAGTTCACTATGGACATGCGCTGCTCACCCGCAATATGGCTGATTTCATGATCTTTGCTGGCCTCAAGCTTGAAGCGTTCAGCGAAATGCATTGACACGCAAAACCCCAGTTTCACCAACTCAATCATTCCCCAGACATGGCATGACTCCGCCGTTCGATTAACGGGGCCAGGCTCCAATGGCACTGACTTAAGCACAATTGCTTGCCAAATTCTCCCGTTCGCCCTGAGCTTGTCGAAGGGTTCTCGAAGGCTTCGACAAGCTCAGCCCGAACGGGAACCTCTTAAGTCAGTGCC
>CAIQOO010000152.1 GCA_903873485.1 uncultured beta proteobacterium
CAAACCATTGATGACTTTGTGCGCTGTGCCGCGCTGGCGCAAGGTGCCGGTTACGACGGGGTCGAAATCATGGGTTCGGAGGGTTATCTGCTCAACGAATTCATCGCCGAGCGCACCAACCAGCGTGATGACGAATGGGGTGGCAGCTATGCCAGCCGGATCCGTTTCCCGCTCGAAATTGTGCGCCGCACGCGAGAAAAAGTGGGCCAGAACTTCATCATCATCTTTCGCCTGTCGATGCTTGATCTGGTCGAAGGCGGCTCCACGCTGGCTGAAGTGATTGAACTGGCACAAGCGCTTGAAGCCGCTGGCACCACCATTTTGAACACCGGCATCGGCTGGCACGAGGCGCGCATTCCGACCATTGCCACCAAGGTGCCACGCGCCGCCTGGGCCTGGGTGACGAAACAGCTCAAGGGCAAAGTGGGCATTCCGCTGGTTGCCACCAACCGCATCAATACGCCGGAAGTGGCCGAGCAACTGCTGCAAGAGGGCTATTGCGACATGGTGTCGATGGCCCGACCGCTGCTGGCCGACCCCCTGTTTGTGCTCAAGGCGGCGCAAGGCCGGGCCGATGAAATCAACACCTGCATTGGCTGCAACCAGGCCTGTCTGGACCACACCTTTGCCGGCAAAGTGACCTCCTGCCTGGTCAATCCGCGCGCTTGCCACGAGACCCTGATCAACATCAGCCCGACCGCGCAACGCGAAAAAATTGCCGTGGTGGGGGCCGGGCCGGCCGGGCTGGCTTTTGCCATCACCGCCGCGCAAAGCGGCTTTGCCGTCACGCTGTTTGATGCCGCCGCCGCGATTGGCGGCCAGTTCAATATCGCCAGGCAGGTGCCGGGCAAGGAGGAGTTTGACGAGACGCTGCGCTACTTTGACCGCCAGATTGCCCTGACCGGGGTCAGCCTGCGGCTCAACACCCGCGTCACCGCCAAAGACCTGATCGCCGACGGCTACGCGCAGGTGGTGCTGGCCACTGGCGTGCTGCCGCGCACGCCGCCGATTGACGGCATTGACCACCCCAAAGTGCTGGGCTACCTGGATGTGTTGCGTGACAAACGCCCGGTCGGATTGACCGTGGCGATCATCGGTGCCGGTGGCATTGGGTTTGACGTGGCCGAATACCTGCTGCACAGTGGCACCAGCCCGAGCCTGGATGCGGCCAAGTTTTTTGCCGAATGGGGTGTCGATACCGGCTACCGCGAACGTGGCGGCCTGGCACCCGCACACATCCAGCCCAGCCCGCGCAAAATCTTTTTGCTGCAACGCAAGACCAGCAAGGTCGGCGAGGCCTTGGGCAAGACCACCGGCTGGATTCACCGCACCTCGCTGAAAAACCGCCAGGTCGAGATGATCGCCGGTGTCAGCTACCGCAGAATCGATGATGCCGGTTTGCACATCAGCCTCGGCGACCGCGACCTGACCTTGCCGGTGGACAACGTGATTCTGTGTGCCGGTCAGGAGCCGCAGCGTGAATTGCAGGCCGAACTGCTGGCAGCCAATGTCAGCGTGCATCTGATCGGCGGTGCCGACAAGGCCGAAGAACTCGATGCCAAACGCGCCATCAAGCAGGGCACCGAGCTGGCCATCGCACTTGCCAAAATAGATAACAAATCGGGCTATAGCCCAATAGCAGCAAGCGCTGCTAGCTCTGAAAACAATAGCAACATGGGTTATCAGACGCTGACCGTCAGCCTGCAAGACCAGATCGCCACCATCCGCCTGAACCGGCCCGACAAAGCCAATGCCATGAACCTGGCGATGTGGCATGAGATTCGCCATGCCTTCAAGTGGGTTGATGCCACGCCAGCCGCTCGGGTGGCGATTCTCGAAGGCGCGGGCCGGCTGTTTACCTCGGGCATTGACCTGCAAATGATGATGGGGCTGGGCGACCAGATTCAAGACGACTGCGAAGCCCGCACCCGCGAAAACCTGCGCTTGGTCATTCTGGACTTGCAAGACACCCTGAGCAGTCTGGAGCGCTGCCGCAAGCCGGTGCTGGCTGCCATTCATGGTGCCTGCATCGGCGGCGGCATTGATCTGATTTGCTGCGCCGACATGCGTTACTGCTCGGCCGATGCCAGTTTCAGCATCAAGGAAATCGACATCGGCATGACTGCCGATGTCGGCACGCTGCAGCGTCTGCCCCGGCTGGTGGGTGAAGGCATGGCGCGTGAGCTGGCCTACACCGGGCGTAAATTTGGTGCCGACGAGGCGCTGCAAATGCGCCTGGTCAACCGGGTCTTTGCCTCGCGCGAGGCGCTGCAACAGGGTGTGCGCGAGCTGGCGACCACGATTGCGGCCAAGTCGCCACTGGCCGTGCGTGGCGTGAAAGAAATGATCAGTTACGCGCGCGACCACTCGGTGGCCGACGGCCTTAACTATGTGGCCACCTGGAACGCTGCCATGCTGCTGGGCAACGACTTGCAGGAGGCCATGATGGCCAACATGGGCAAACGCGCGCCTGGGTTCAAGGACTGAAAACCCGGCATTGCAACGATGTTTCGAGGCCTTGCGGGTTTTCGGCGGGCTGGCATGACATATTAGAATGCTACAAGTTATATAGCTACTAGCGTTTATTCTAAAAGGGCTAGAGGGCTAAAAGGCTTGAAATCAGTGGGCCAGATTCAGCGCCACTGCGGCGCTGTCATCGCTGTTGGTCAGCAGCATGTTGACGTTCAATTTGTCTTCACTCAGCACCGCCACACCCTTGAGTTGCGTCAGCACACCGGCGCAGTCTTCCGTCACCGCTACATCAACCACGGCTTTTTGCTCGGCCCGCAGGCTCAGCAGTCCGGCGTAGCTGCAGCCGGTGCTGCGGGTGCCGCTGATCAACCCTGCGTCGCTGATGCTCCAGTTCACGCGGCCAGGGCCCAGCGTAGCGTGCCAATCACCGGCAAAGTCGCGCAGCGCTGCCGGACTGGCATAACGGACCTGGTAGGCCAGGCTGAAATTCTCGGACTGTGTGGCGCTGCTGATGATGCCGGTCAAGCTGGTCTGCGCCACCACGCTGGCGCTCAGGCTGCTGCTGCTGCGGGACGTGCTGCCCAGCGTGAAACTGTTGCCGCTGGCCAGATAAGCGCTGCCTTGCACCGCAAAGCTGGCTTTGATGACCCGGCTGCTGTCGGCATTGCTGATCAACGCCCAGGCCTTGCCATCGGGCAGCACGATGGCCGACCAAGTGCTGGCAGCACCGGCCGGACTGCGCCAGATGCCTTGCAGGCTGCTGAGCGCGAGTGTCGGGGTTGGGGTGGGTGTTGGGGTCGGCTCAGACGGCGAGCCGCCGCAGCCGACCATCAGACATGCCAAAACTGAAGCGCACAGGGTGTGAGAGGTGTTCATGGAGTTCTCGTGGGTCAAGTTGATGATGTTTAAAACCAGTAGGCACCAGCAGGCCATTCAGGCGCATAGCCAACCAGGCTGATCCAGGCCTCTGGTGCATAGCCCACCAGGCTCAACGGCACAAAACCGGCAGCACCGGCATCGGTGATGGTGCCGGCCATGTTGTCAGCGTCAAATTCGCCGCCGTCGGTAAGCTTGAAGTCCAGCCGGGTGCTGCCGCCCTCGGTCACCATTGCACCGCCATACACGGCACTGGCGAGGTTGGCCCACTGGCCGCTGCTGTCTTGTTGCCAGTAGCCGTTGACACCCAGGTCGGCATTGACATACAGGCTGAAGGTCTCGGTCACGCCGGCAATACCGGGCAACCCCACTGTGGTTACGAAAGAGATCAGGCCCAGCGGCAGCTTGACCCCGGCGGGCAGGCTGGCCGGGGCATCAAGCTGAGTGACCTGGCCAAGTGCGGCGCTATTGCCATCGGTGGTGTCGATCTTGCCGTCTTTGGCATCAGCCACCAGGGACATAAATATCGGCACAGCGCTGTGGGGGTTGCTCTGGGCAGTGGCTGTTTTCAGGAACAGCACCGAAGCCACATTCGATTGCTGGCTGTCAGCAACTCCATCACCATTGCCGTCGCCCGCCACCGCCACGCTACCGGTTGCGGATGTGAGCGCGGGGGCGGCGTTTTCTGTTGCATCGGGCACACCGTCGGTGTCTGACAGCGGTGTGGGTGTCGGCGGTTCAGGGTTGACCGCCGCAGTGGCAAGCAGCAGATAGCTGGCGGTTACCGCAGCGGCCAGACCATCGCTTGCGCTGATATTGATGCTGGCTGAGCCTGCTGCCGTGGCGGTAAAGGTCGCACCGGCCAACGCGGTGTTGATGCTGGCTGCGCTGCCGCTGAGTTGAATGCCGGCCAGACTGTTGTCGGCATCTGCCAAACCGTTGATGCTGCCGTTGCTGGCGGTCAGTGTCAGATTCAGGCTGCTGGCACCTTGCTCGGCATCAGCTACCGCAAAGTCAGCCAGGGCGGCGACCGTGCCCACCGTGATGGCTTGAACATTGCTTGGGATACCCGAAATGACGGGTGCCGTATTGGTTGGTGTTGGTGTTGGTTCGGGTGTTGGCTCTGGTGTAGGTTCGGGTATTGGTTCGGGTGTAGGTGTGGGTTCGGTCGCTGCCAGACGGTAGGTTTGGGTCACTGCGCTGACTAGCCCATCGCTGACGCTGATGCCAATGCTGGCGCTGCCTGCTGTGCTGGCCGTAAAGGTGGCGGCGGCCAGGGCGCTGTTGATGGCAGCGGCTGAGCCGACCAGTTGAATGCCGGCAATGCTGGCATTGGTATCGGTCAGGCCGTTGATGACACCGTTGAGGGCGGTCAATGTCACGCTCAGACTGGTAGCTCCTTGTTCGGCATCGGCGACGCTGAAGTCAGCCAGGGCGGTGGCCACGCCAACGGTTGCGGCTTGCGCGGTGGCGGGCACGTTATTGATGGTGGGTGCGGTGTTGACCGGTGCCGGATTGGTCGCTGTCAGGTTGTAGCTGCCGGTGACCGGTGTGGTGACGATGCCGTCGCTGACTGCAATGCCAATGCTGGCGGCACCGGCGGCGCTGGCGGTGAAGGTGGCTGCGGCTATTGCCGTGTTGATGGCAGCGGCGGTGCCAACCAGTTGGATGCCAGGCGCGACAAGGTTGATGTCGGTCAGGCCATTGATGACGCCGTTCACCGGGATCAAGGTCACGCTCAGGCCGGTGCTGCCTTGTTCGGCATCGGCTACCGTGAAGTCGGCCAGGGCGGCAGCCGTGCCAACCGTCACGGCTTGCGCGGCAGTGGGCGCGCCGGTCAGGGTCGGCGCGGTGTTGACCACCACGCTATAGCCGAGTGCGCCGGGGTCGGTGATGGTGCCTGGCGCGGGGTTCGAGTCAAACTGGCCGCCATCGGTGATCTGGAAGTCAAGCCGGGTCTTGTTGCCTTCGGTGACGACTTGGCCGCCGTACTCCGGGCTGGCCAGGTTGACCCAGGTGCCGGCGGTGTTTTGCTTCCAGTAGGCATTGAAGCCCAGCGTCGAATCGACATACAGGCTGAAAGATTCGTTGCTGCCGGCAGCACCGCTGACCGCAGCAGAAAACGAGATCAGGCC
>CAIQOO010000153.1 GCA_903873485.1 uncultured beta proteobacterium
TCCAGCCAATTGACGGCACGGTCAAATTCTTCTCCTTGCAACTGGCCGTCCACCAGACGCGAGAGCTGGTCCGGCGCTTGATCTAATTTGTCAGACATATCCAATGGCCTTCATTTGCTTGAACCTGCACCTGTTTTGTTTATCCACACGCTTTCACCAGCGCCGCTCGGTCTGCTTGCCAAGCATCGGCTTGATCCTTGCAGATATCGCTTCGCGTGCCCGAAAGATGCGTGAACGCACCGTGCCAACCGGGCAAGCCATTACGCCGGCAATATCCTCATAACTCAAGCCATCGATCTCCCGCAGCGTGATCGCCTGCCTGAGATCATCCGGCAAGGCATCCAGCGCGGCGTTGATGGCCTGCGCAATTTCTTTGGCGGCCAGCACCGACTCCGGCGTTTCGTCAGTGCTTGGTTCATTTTTTGGCTGAAAAGTTTCATCGTCATCGCGATGACGTTCCAGCGTGCTCTGCAACACCGTGGGATCGCGTTTGATGTCTTGCAAAAACTTCTTGGCCGTGTTGACGGCAATGCGGTAGAGCCAGGTATAAAAACGGGATTCGCCACGAAACCTCGGCAGCCCGCGGTAAGCCCGAATAAAGGTTTCCTGGGCAATGTCTTCCACCAGATCAACATCGCGCACCATGCGGCCAATCAAGCGCTGAATCCGGCGCTGGTATTTGATGACCAGCAATTCAAACGCCGCCGGGTCGCCCGCCACCGTGCGCTCAACCAGCAGCAGGTCGCTGTCAACCGCGTCCTCTTGTGCCTGCTCGGTCGAACTGGCAGGCTCGCTCAAGCTGACACCCTGTCAGACCGGTGTTGCACCTTCGGCACCCCTTCACCGAGGTCAAGCGCAGGCGGTATTTTGCCAAACACGGCACGCCGAAGCGCCAGCCAGCGCTGGGGCGAGGCGCGCCGCTCCGGCCAAACCCAAAGCCCGGCCAGTCCGGCACCGGCATGCAGGCGCAGCAACAGGCAAGTCTGCCAATCCAGCGTCACTTCAGGCACCACAGCCAGACGGGTGTTGGCGCAGGTCCAGCTCCAGCCGACTCCGTCCCAGCTCAGCACACCGACCGGGCTGCTCCAGCCGTGCCAGGTGGCCAGCCCGGTGCTGGCCAGCCACGCCATCAGGGCCACTCCATGCCGGAGCGTCACCACATCCACCTGCCAGGTCCAGGTCAGCAGGGTCAAGGCACTGACCAGCGAAATCAGCAGCACCAGTGCGTCCCGAAAACGCGAACGCCCCACCGGATAGCTGACCGCTGGGGCGCTGTGCATGGACGCGATGATGATTGAAAGAGCGCGAACCTGCCGTCAAAACCGCTCAAGGCGCGCGTTTGAACACCAGCGAGCCATTGGTGCCGCCAAAGCCAAAGTTGTTTTTGATGGCAACATCAATCTTCAGGTCACGCGCGCTGTTGGCACAGTAATCCAGGTCGCATTCGGGGTCTTGCTGAAAGATGTTGGTGGTCGGCGGGCATTTTTGGTGGTGCAGCGCCAGCACCGTCACCACCGACTCCAGACCGCCGGCCCCTCCGAGCAGATGTCCGGTCATCGACTTGGTAGAACTGACCACAATTTTCTTGGCGTGGTCCCCGAGTGCCGCCTTGATGGCGTTGGACTCATTGAGGTCGCCCAGCGGTGTCGAGGTGCCATGTGCATTGACATAATCAATCTGGTCGGCATTGACACCGGCATTGTCCATGGCGATGGCCATGGCGCGACGCGGGCCGTCCATGTTGGGCGCGGTCATGTGACCGGCATCGGCGCTCATGCCAAAACCGGCCAGCTCGGCGTAAATTTTGGCACCCCGGGCTTTGGCGTGTTCATATTCTTCGAGCACCATGATGCCGGCCCCTTCACCCAGCACAAAACCATCGCGGTCTTTGTCCCAGGGCCGCGAGGCGGTGGCGGGATCGTCGTTGCGGGTGCTCAGGGCACGCATGGCGGCAAAACCACCAACACCCAGGGCCGACACGGTGGCTTCCGAGCCGCCGGCCACCACCACATCGGCATCGCCATATTCGATCATGCGCCCGCCCTGGCCAATGCAATGCAGCCCGGTGGTGCAGGCGGTGACGATGGCCAGGTTGGGGCCTTTGAAACCAAAACGGATCGACACATGCCCGGCGACCATGTTGACAATTGTCGAGGGTACAAAAAACGGCGAGATACGGCGGGCGCCGCGCGCCACAAACTCGCTGTGCATGCTCTCGATCATCGGCAAACCGCCAATGCCGGAGCCGATGACGCAGGCAATGCGCGTGGCCAGTTCGTCAGACAGTGCGTCGCCAGTGGGCAGACCGGCATCGGCCACCGCTTGCGCTGCAGCAGCAATGCCGTAGTGAATAAAAGTGTCCATGGTGCGCGCCTCTTTGGCGCTCATGTAGGACTCGATGCTGAAATCTTTGACCTGACCGGCAATTCTGCAACTGAAGGTGGAGGCATCAAACTTGGTGATCAGACCAATACCGGACTGACCGGCGAGCAGCTTGGCCCAGGTGGCATCAACCGTATTTCCAACGGGACTGACACAACCCAAACCGGTGACAACGACGCGACGACGGGACATATTGATAAAAAGTCAGTGGTTCGTCTGAGAGTAGCCCGGCGCCGTCAAAAGACGCAGGCGGCGAATCTGTGGCAAGTCAGCAGTGCCCGTCAAAATCAGGGCATCTGTGATGACCGTCTGGCGGCTTCCAAAAAGCGCCGCCCGACCGGCCTCAAGCCTTTTGGTGCGCCATGGCGTAATCAATGGCGTTTTGCACGGTGGTGATTTTCTCGGCATCCTCGTCCGGGATCTCAATGCCAAACTCGTCCTCAAGAGCCATCACCAGTTCGACGGTGTCCAGGGAGTCGGCACCCAGATCGTTGACGAAAGATTTTTCGTTGGTGACTTGGGATTCTTCAACACCGAGTTGTTCGGCAATGATTTTCTTAACGCGTGCTTCAATATCGCTCATGAGTTCCCTCAAAGGGTTGTAAAAGGATTGGAGATTTTAGCCGGGCTTGGAGAGCATCCCCGAAACGGCCAAAGAACGGACAGTTCGACCTCAAGTATGACAGCAAGCCGGGACACTTGAGGCCGAACGATTTCAGGCCATGAACATGCCGCCATTGACATGCAACTCTTGCCCGGTGACATAGGCTGCCTGCGGTGAAGCCAGATACGCCACCGCCTGCGCGATATCGGCTGGCCGGCCCAGGTGCCCCAGCGGAATCTGGCCGAGCAGCGCTTTTTGCTGCTCATCGCCCAGCCTGGCGGTCATGTCGGTTTCGATCAACCCGGGGGCAATGCAATTGACGGTGATGTTGCGCGACCCGAGCTCGCGCGCCAGCGCGCGGGTCAGGCCCGCCACACCGGCCTTGGCGGCGGCGTAATTGGCCTGACCCGGGTTGCCCGAGGCACCGACCACCGAGGTGATATTGACAATCCGGCCATAACGCTGCTTCATCATGGTGCGCATCACCGCCCGGCTCATCCGGAAAACCGCTTTCAGATTGGTGTCGAGCACCGCATCCCACTCGTCGTCTTTCATGCGCAGGGCCAGGTTGTCACGCGTGATGCCGGCGTTGTTGACCAGAATCTGCAAGCCGCCGTGCGTTTTGACAATCGATTCAATCAAGGCATCGACACCGGCTGCGTCATTGACGTTCAGGCAGCGGCCGCTGCAACCGGCAAAAGCTGCCAGGCTCTGGTTAAGTTTGGCCGCACCGGCTTCGGTGGTGGCGGTGCCAATGACCTGGAGACCGCGACCAGCCAGTTCCTGCGCGATGGCCGCGCCAATGCCGCGCGAAGCACCGGTCACCAGCGCGACTTGTCCGGCAAATGGGATGTCAGCCATGGAACTCAGGCCTCCAGCGCAGTTTTGACTTCCGCCAGGCTGGCCGGGTCAAACAGGGCCAGGCCCTGCATGTCGGCGGCAATGCGCTTGGTCATGCCCGCCAGAACCTTGCCCGGGCCACATTCGACCAGCGTCAACAAACCGCGCGCCCGCAGCGCCAGCACGCACTCGACCCAGCGCACCGGGCCAAAGGCTTTGCGCACCAGTGCATCACGGATACGGTCAGGGTCTTGCTCAACGGCCACGTCGATGTTGTTGATCACCGGGATCTGCGGCACGGCCAATTCGGTGGCGTCAAGCTTGATCTTGAGTTTGAGCGCAGCCGACTTCATCAGGCTGGAGTGGAACGGCGCCGACACCGGCAGTGGCAAAACGCGTTTGGCACCTTGGGCCTTGAGCGTCACACAGGCCTGCTCAACCGCCGCTTTGGAGCCGGCAATCACCGTCTGGCCGGGGTCGTTGAAGTTAACCGCCTCCACCACTTCGGCGGTATTTTCACCAAAAGTCCCCGTCACCTCAGCGCAGATCGCGATCACTCTGGACGCTTCCATGCCCAAAACCACCGCCATCGCACCCATGCCAACTGGCACGGCCTCCTGCATCGCCTGCGCCCGAAAGCGCACCAGCGGCGCTGCCTGCGCCAGCGTCAGCACACCCGAGGCCACCAGCGCCGAAAATTCACCCAGCGAGTGCCCAGCCATGGCGGCGGGTGCCACGCCCACCTCGGCCATCCAGACGCGATAGGCCGCCACACCGGCCACCAGCATCACCGGCTGGGTGTTGACGGTCAGGGCCAGCGCTTCTTTCGGGCCGCTCTTGATCAGCAAACCCAAGTCTTCACCCAGCGCATCTGAGGCTTCTTCGAGTGCCGCACGCACCTGCGGGTGATCACCCCAAGCGTCAAGCATGCCGACCGACTGCGAACCCTGACCCGGAAAAACAAAAGCGAATGGTTTCATGTGTTGCTTAAGAATATAAGAGAAATAGGCCTCTGGCCCTTATGCAGCAAGCGATGACAGCTATAATTTAAGTAGCACTGCACCCCAGGTGAAGCCGCCGCCGACACCTTCAAGCAGCAAGGTTTGGCCCGCTTTGACCTGACCGCTGCGCACCGCCGTATCGAGCGCCAGCGGAATCGACGCGGCCGACGTGTTGCCGTGCTGATCGACCGTGATCACCACCTTGTCCATCGGCAATTTGAGTTTGCGGGCAGCGCTTTGCATGATGCGGATATTGGCCTGGTGCGGAATCAGCCAATCGACATCGGACGCGGTTTTGCCGGCTTGGGCCAGCACGGCGCGGGCCGCTTCGTCGAGCACGCCAACTGCCAGCCTGAACACGGCCTGCCCATCCATGCGCAGCAGCGGCTGACCCAGAATCTGGCCGCCCGAAACATGGCCGGGCACACACAGAATGTCGGTGTACTTGCCATCGGCATGAATGTCGGTGGCCAAAATGCCGGGTTCGGTGCCAGCTTCGAGCACCACGGCACCGGCACCATCGCCAAACAGCACGCAGGTGGTGCGGTCCTTGAAGTCCAGAATGCGCGAGAAAATTTCCGAACCAATCACCAGTGCTTTGGTCGCCGAGCCGGCCTTGATCATGGCATCGGCAATCGTCAGCGCATAAATAAAGCCGCTGCAAACCGCCTGCACGTCAAACGCGGCGCCGCCGCGCACACCGAGCTTGCCCTGCAAAATGCAGGCCGTCGATGGAAACACCATGTCGGGGGTGGAGGTGCCGACAATGATCAGGTCAATGTCCTCGGCATTGCGTCCGGCGGCCTGCAGGGCATTGCGCGCGGCGTACAGCGCCATGTCGCTGCTGAACATGTCAACATCGGCAAAATGCCGCGCCCGGATGCCAGTGCGCTCAACAATCCAGTCGTCATGGGCCTCAATGCCTTGTGCCGCCAGTTCGGCCACCAGATCGGCATTGGTCAAACGTCGGGGTGGCAAAAAACTGCCAGTGCCGGTAATGCGTGAGTAAATTTTCATATATCAGAAGGTTGCAACTGCTGCCGGCTCGCTGGCCAAGCCAACCGACACCCCGGTGGGTGCCAACAAAGGTGCGGCATGGGCAATGCGCACCCTGACTTGTTCGAGCAAATTATTTCGGGCTGCATCATACGCCCGCGCCAGGGCAAAGCTAAAGGCCAGCGCATCGGCCGAGCCATGACTTTTGAACACCAGGCCACGCAACCCCAGCAGCGCGCCGCCGTTGTAACGCCGGTGGTCCATGCGCTTCTTGAGTGCCGCAATGATCGGGTACGCCGCCAAAGCTGCCAGTCTGGTGAGCAGGTTGCGTGAAAACTCTTTTCTCAGGAAATCGACAATCATGCCGGCCAGGCCCTCGCTGGCTTTGAGCGCCACATTGCCGACAAAGCCGTCGCACACCACAATGTCCACCGTGCCCTTGAAAATGTCATTGCCCTCGACATTGCCATAAAAGTTCAGGTCGCCGGCAGCCGACGCAGCGCGCAGCAGTTCGCCGGTTTTCTTGATGACTTCGTTGCCCTTGATGGCTTCTTCGCCAATGTTGAGCAGGCCAACCGTCGGGTTTTCGAGTCCGCTGAGCACCGACACCAGCGCCGAACCCATCACGGCAAACTGCACCAGATGCTCAGGCGCGCAATCAACATTGGCCCCCATGTCGAGCACCGTGGTGCCCAGACCCCGGGCGTTGGGAATTTGTCCGGCAATCGCCGGACGGTCAATGCCGTCGAGGGTTTTGAGAAGGTAACGCGAAATCGCCATCAAGGCGGCGGTGTTGCCGGCCGACACTGCCGCTTGCGCCGATCCGTCCTTGACCTGGGCTATCGCCACCCGCATCGACGAGTCTTTTTTGCGGCGCAGGGCGACTTCAAGCGGGTCGTCCATGGTGACCACTTCGCTGGCCGCCAGCAGCCGTGCGCGCGGGTGGGCATAGCCCTTCAGGCTGGCAGGCAGTCCCACCACAATGAGTTGGGCATCGGGGTGCTGCTCCAGAAACTGGGTGCAGGCCGGCAGCGTGACACGGGGACCATGATCGCCGCCCATGCAGTCAACAGAGATAGTGATCATGAAAGGTCAGACAACGCAACAAACATCAAAAGGCGCGACAAATCGAGCTTGGGCAGCGAGGGCTGACGCACCAAAGCAAAAGCCCGGGGCTACGCGTTGGGTAGCCTCGGGCCTCGGGAGCCTGAGCTGCTTTAGGCTTGGGCCTTGGTGGCGATGACCTTGCGACTGCGATAAAAACCGTTCGGGCTGATGTGGTGGCGCAGATGCGTTTCACCGGTGGTGGTATCGACCGTGATGCCGGGCACCACCAGGGCATTGTGCGAACGGTGCATGCCGCGCTTGGAAGGTGACTTTTTATTTTGCTGGACGGCCATGGTGGCGCTCCTGAAGACGGTAAGCTGCCGCAAAGTTGGCAACTCGGGATGGTTGAACAGCGCAAATCGGGTGCGCGCGAAAGCTGGGCAGTATATCTTATCGCCAGCAGCTTGCCTGCCGATCAGTGCGGCAGTGCGGACTGGCCCTTGAGTGGTGCCAATGACGCAAACGGATTGGGTTTCTCGGGGGTTTCGACAAAATCGGCATCGGCCACCGCCAGCTTGACGGCCACCGGACAGATGTCATGGCGTGGCACCAGCGGCAAGTCCATCAGCACCTCGTCTTCAATCAGGCCGGCCAGATCAAATTCGCGGCTGCTGACCAGCAGGTCTTCTTCCGATGCGTCATCTTGCTTCTGCGCTGCGGCTTCAGTTTCGACAAAGCGAAACCAGCGTTCGATGTCGATGGCCATATCGACCGGGCCGAGACAGCGCTGGCAGGTCAGCGGCAACACCGTGTTGATGGTCAGATGCAGCCATGGGACAAACTGGCCCGCAGCATCGGCGCGCAGTTGCAGATAGGCTGACCAATTCAGCGTATTTTCATGGCCCAGCCCTTGCGTCTCCTGCGTCAGTCGCTCGAAATTCAATAGCAAATTCTGACCTGACAAGGAGCAATTTGTGAGTGCAGCATGTTTGACATCGAGTTTGGGAGGGCGCGGATTTTCATTCATGACGGGCAGTGTAAGAGAATCAGGCCATGACACATGCTGCCGCTCGCCCACTCATCCTCGCTTCCACCTCGGTTTATCGCCGTGCGCTACTGGAACGTCTTCGCCTGCCGTTTACCGTCCATCCGTCCGAGGTCGATGAAACCCCGCTGCCGCTGGAGCCCACCGTGCAGATCGCCTGCCGGCTGGCGTTAGCCAAGGCGCAATCGGTTGCCGCAATGCACCCTGCGGCGGTGGTGATTGGCTCGGATCAGGTGGCCGATCTGGACGGGCAGGCGCTGGGCAAACCTGGCAGCCATGGGCGCGCAGTGACGCAATTGCAGGCGATGCGTGGCAGAACCGTGCTGTTTCAGACCGCCGTGGCCGTGGTGTGCGTCGAGTCCGGCTTCGCCCAAACCGAACTGGCGCAGGTGAAAGTCAAATTTCGCCGCTTGAGCGACGCGCAGATCGAGGCCTATTTGCTGGCTGAAACCCCTTATGACTGTGCCGGCAGCGCCAAAAGCGAAGGTCTGGGCATTGCGCTGCTGGAGCGCATTGACAACGACGACCCAACCGCACTGGTCGGCTTGCCGCTGATGCGAACCTGCCAGATGCTGGAAGCGGCGGGGATCAAGCTGTTATGACCATGAACTCTTTGCCTGCCAGCCCACCGGGCAAGCTTTACCTGGTGCCCGCGCCGCTTGATTTTGGCTGCGATGAAACGCCCGCTTTGCAGGATACGCTGCCGCTGGGCACACTGAAAATCGCCGCCAGCCTGCAGCACTGGATTTGTGAAAACGCCAAATCCACCCGCGCCTACCTCAAGCGCATCCATCACATCACCCCGCTGTGCCTGAGTCTGCAGGACATGTCACTGGTCGAACTGCCACGCGAAGTGCATAAAAAAGGCGATCACAGCGGCAATTTTGACGCGCGCCCCCTGCTGCAACCGGCCCTGGCCGGGCACAACCTGGGGCTGGTCAGCGAAGCCGGCATGCCGGCTGTGGCTGATCCGGGTTCGTCGGTGGTGCGCGCCGCCCATGAACTGAACATTGCCGTGGTGCCGCTGGCCGGCCCGGTGTCGCTGCTGCTGGCGCTCGCTGCCAGTGGTCTCAACGGGCAGAACTTTGCCTTTGTTGGCTACCTGCCGCAAGATGCCGGCGAACGGGTGCAGCGCATCCGCGAGCTTGAAGCGCTGGCGCTGCGCAGCGGGCAAACCCAGCTCTTCATCGAGACACCCTATCGCAACCAGGCCCTGTTTCAGGCGCTGGTGCAAACGCTGCAACACAACACCCGGCTGGCAGTGAGCAGCGGACTGACGCTGCAGTGCGCCCGCACCGCCTGCGACAGCATCAAAAACTGGCGCCACAAGCCAGCGCTGCCAGACAAGGCAACCCCGGCGGTGTTTGCCATCGGTCGCTGATCAGCGCACCACCACAGGCGACTGCACCGCCTGCACCACTGCGGTGCCAATCGCCACACCAAAACGCTTGACCAGCCGCTCGGCCACGTTGTCGCGGCGGGTGTAATCAATCAGTTCTTCGGCTTTGATCACTTCCCGCGCGACAAAGTCAAGGCTGCCCAACTGGTCTGCCAGCCCCAGTTCAATGGCCTGCTGGCCACTCCAGAACAGGCCACTGAAAGTTTCCGGCGTTTCTTTCAGCCGCTCGCCACGCCCGGCCTTGACGACATCAATGAACTGCCGGTGAATCTGGTTGAGCATGGTTTGGGTGTATTGACGCTGTTTTTCGGTCTGGGGACTAAACGGGTCCAGAAAACCTTTGTTTTCGCCCGCCGTCATCAACCGCCGCTCAACCCCGAGCTTATCCATCAGGCCGGTAAACCCAAAACCGTCCATCAATACCCCGATGCTGCCCACAATGCTGGCCTTATCGACAAAAATCTTGTCGGCTGACACGGCAATGTAATAAGCCGCCGACGCACAAGACTCTTCCACCACGGCATACACCGGCTTCTTGTGCAAGGCCTTGAGACGCCTGATTTCGTCATTGATGATGCCAGCCTGCACCGGGCTGCCGCCCGGCGAGTTGATCAGCAACACCACCCCTTGCGCGCCGGCATCTTCAAAAGCGCTGCGCACCGCCGACACCACCATCTCGGCGCTGGCCTCGGCACCCGAGGCAATGTCGCCCTTGATCTCGACTACGGCGGTGTGCGGCGTGGTCACATTTTTGGTACTGCCACCCTCATTCACGCCAAGCCAGACCAGCCCGATAAAAAAGCCCAGCCAGGCCAGCCGCACCACGGTATGCCAGCGCCGTGCCAGCCGCTGTTCGTGCAGGCTGGCAAAAGCCAGCTTTTCCAGGGTGCTGCGCTCCCAATTGGGAGGGCCTCCATCTGCTTCTGTTTTAGTAGCTGACAACGCTTTATCCACGGGGGCTTGAGGCTGATTTACCGTAAAGTCCGTGATGTTTTGGGGGTTGCCGGCATCAACTTTGAAAGGATTGGTCATGGGCTGTCGCAAGGTTGGAATTTGTCTGAAGTATGCCAGTGGACCAGACCATCGGCCTCTGATGTGGCGATCCGAACCAAACCACCGCGGCATGGTCCCAGGCGGCACTGGCCGCTTTGTGGCGCGTACAGGGCACCATGGGTAGCGCACATCAGCCAATGGCCGGTCAAATCAAAAAACTGGTTGGGCTGGTAATCCATTTCCATCGGCACATGGGTGCAACGGTTGAGATAAGCATAGACCGCGCCCGCATAACGCACCGCAAAAGCGGCGCAGCTTTGTGAAAAATACAACAACTCGAAGCGCACCGCGCTGCCGCTGTTGTGCAGTTCGGATGAATGGCATAGAAAAACCGGCCTGGAGTCAGCCATAAACCCGCAGCCAGTCATGCAACTGCCCGACCGTGTGCGCCACAAACAGCGGCTGGTGGTCGGCAAACACCGCTGAATCATGCGCTCCGTAGCTCACCCCGACACTGGCGCAGCCAGCGTTCTGCGCCATTTGCAGGTCGTGGGTGGTGTCGCCAATCATCAGGGTGCGCTGCGCCGGCACGCCCAATTCAAGCATCAGTTCGCGCAGCATCAGCGGGTCCGGCTTGCCGGCGGTCTGGTCGGCGGTGCGC
Source organism: uncultured beta proteobacterium (assembly GCA_903873485.1). Taxonomy (GTDB): domain Bacteria; phylum Pseudomonadota; class Gammaproteobacteria; order Burkholderiales; family Burkholderiaceae_C; genus Rhodoferax. The sequence goes on from CAIQOO010000153.1 coordinate 10,969, forward strand.
GAGGCATCAAACATGCCGGCCAGATCCACGCTGCCGAGGGCCTCGTCAAGCCCGCGACGACTTTTGCCGGTGGCCACCGTCAGCCAATGTCCCCGCGATTTCAATTCAGCCAACAGCGGCAAGACTCCCTCAAACAGGCAGATTTCATGCTGAATGGCAAAATAATGGTGCCGATAACGATCCCCCAACTGCGGATAAAGCGCCCGTGGCACATCGGGTGCGGCATGGGCCAGCGCCTGCATCAGCCCCATGCCGATCACATACGAAGCCGCTTCAAAGCTCGGTTCAGTGCCCCCGACATCGCGCACGGCGGCCTGAATGCAGCGGGCAATGATGCTGGTGGAGTCAAACAGGGTGCCATCCCAGTCAAAGGCAATCAGATCAAAACGTCGTTGGTTCATGGTCGGTCAGGGTGAGGGGCGCGGCGGCAGCGCCGTCAGCAAAAATTGTTCCAGTTCGGCGGCCAAGTCTGCCTGCAAATGCAGCCGCTCGCCGGTCACAGGGTGATTGAACTGGAGCCGCCAGGCATGCAAGAACATGCGCCGCAGGCCCAGGCTAGCACGTGCCAGCGCCTTGTTGAGTTCAAAGTCGCCATATTTGTCATCCCCCGCAATCGGAAAACCGGCGCTCGCCAGATGCACCCGAATCTGGTGGGTGCGCCCGGTCTTGATGGTGACTTCCAGCAGGGAATAGGCGGCAGACGAGGCACGCAGCTTGACTTGCGTGACCGCCGGCATGCCGTTCGGGTCATCGCGTGACACCACCTTGACGCGGCGCTCGCCGGCTTGGGCAGTGGGGCCATCGAGCAAATATTTGTGCAGCGGCTGGTCGAGCAGCTTCAGGCTCGCCGGCCATTGGCCCGACACCAGCGCCAGATAGGTCTTGCCGGTCTGGCGCTGGCGAAACTGGTCTTGCAGATTTTTCAATGCGCTGCGCTTTTTGGCCACCAGCAAGATGCCGCTGGTGTCGCGGTCCAGCCGATGCACCAGTTCCAGAAACTGGGCGGCCGGACGAGCCATGCGCAGTTGCTCGATCACGCCAAAACTGACCCCCGAGCCGCCATGCACCGCCACCCCGGCCGGCTTGCTGATGGCCAGCAGATGATCGTCCTCTTGCAGTACGGCAAAGTCACGCACCGGTACACCACGGGCCACCAAGTCGGTCATCGCCTGGTCTTTTTCTGCCACCCGCGCGGACACGCGCACCGGCGGCAGGCGCAGCATATCGCCGGTTTGCAGCCGGGTGTCGGCGCCAACCCGGCCTTTGTTCACCCGCACCTCGCCACTGCGAATCATGCGGTAGATGTGGGTCTTGGGCACGCCCTTGAGCGCACGCAGCAAAAAATTGTCAATCCGCTGTCCGGCGCCCTCATCGTCGATGCAAACGGTTTTGACTTGCGGGTTGGTCACGGCAGGTTTGCCCCCTATAATTGGTTTCACTGTCGATGTGCGGTAAGTGGTTGATTTAACTGGTAGTTAATTCGTTAATTGGGTGAAGTTTAGTTCACGCACCACCGGCCTCGCCAGAAAAGTCGGTACCGCCTGGCACCAAACCCGCAAATTGTTGATCCACGGTCAACAATGGTGGTCAAAGTAAACGGTCAAGACGACGCCTTGAAACCCTGATTCGGAATACCCAAAGTTCCCGGCTTGCCGCCGGGAATGGAATGAAGCGATATGTTTGTGTTGATGTCCCCGGTGTGTCATTGCCTGCAGCGCGCAAACCTGCTGCCTGTTGACGTACATCGGCCATCGGTGCCCGGCAAATGGGCGCAGCCGGCTATTCAAGCCATAGCTCACCCAGCCCCAAACCCGATCGCTCCCCTCCACGCGCCCATGCCCAGACTCATTGTGTGAGTTTGCGTTCTCCGGCTGTTTCCTCCTCATTTCAAAGCGCCAGTTTGTGTATCCAAAGCTCGATTCCCGAGCTGTTTGTTGATGTTTGAATTGAAGGAACGCGACCCATGAAACGGATGCTGATCAACGCCACCCAGGCAGAAGAACGCCGCCTGGCGGTGGTGGACGGGCAAAAATTGCTCGACTATGAAATTGAAATTGAAGGGCGCGAACAGCGCAAGGGCAATATTTACAAGGCTGTGGTGACGCGCGTCGAGCCGTCGCTGGAAGCCTGTTTTGTTGATTATGGCGAAGAGCGGCACGGCTTCTTGCCGTTCAAGGAAATCTCGCGGCAGTATTTCCAGCAGGGTGTCGCGGTCAGCCAGGCGCGCATCCAGGATGCCATCAAGGAAGGGCAAGAACTGCTGATTCAGGTTGAAAAAGAAGAGCGCGGCAACAAGGGCGCGGCATTGACCACCTTTGTCTCGCTGGCGGGCCGCTATGTGGTGCTGATGCCCAACAACCCGCGTGGTGGTGGTGTCAGCCGCCGGATTGAGGGCGAAGATCGGGCCGATCTGAAAGAAGCGCTCGATCTGCTGGACTATCCCGGCGGCATGAGCATCATTGCCCGCACCGCCGGCATTGGCCGCAGCGCGCCCGAGTTGCAGTGGGACCTGAATTACCTGCTCAAGCTCTGGGCCGCGATTGACGGTGCCGCTAAAGGTGGCAAGGGCGCTTTTCTGATTTACCAGGAGTCGAGCCTGGTGATTCGTGCCATCCGGGATTATTTCAACAACGACATCGGCGACATCCTGATCGACACCGACGACGTGTATGACCAGGCGCAGCAGTTCATGGCGCATGTAATGCCCGAACATGCAGCGCGCGTCAAACGCTACCGCGATGATGCACCGCTGTTTTCGCGCTTCCAGATCGAGCACCAGATCGAATCGGCCTACGCCCGCACCGTCACGCTGCCCAGCGGCGGCGCCATCGTGATCGACCATACCGAGGCGCTGGTGTCGGTCGATGTCAACTCGGCGCGCGCCATCAAGGGCGGCGACATCGAGGAAACCGCCACCCGCACCAATCTCGAAGCGGCCGAAGAAGTGGCGCGCCAGGCGCGTCTGCGCGACCTCGGCGGCCTGATCGTGATCGATTTCATCGACATGGAAGAAAGCCGCAACCGTCGCGATGTCGAAAATCGCCTGCGCGATGCCCTGCGGCAAGACCGTGCCCGGGTGCAGTTTGGCACCATCAGCAAATTCGGCCTGATGGAAATGAGCCGTCAGCGGCTGCGCCCGGCCCTCTCTGAAGGGGCCTCCATCCCGTGCCCGCGCTGTGGCGGCTCCGGCCATGTGCGCGACACCGAATCGAGCGCCTTGCAGATTTTGCGCATCATCCAGGAAGAGTCCCTGAAAGACAACACCGCCTCGGTACTGTGCCAGGTGCCGGTCGAGGTGGCATCTTTCCTGCTGAACGAAAAGCGCACCGAAATCGCCAAGATCGAACTCAAGCAGCGCATCAATGTGCTGATGGTGCCCAACAAGACACTCGAAACACCCAACTACCGGCTGGAGCGACTGAAACACGACGATCCGCGTCTCGACAACATCACGCCGAGCTACAAGATGGCCGACGAAGTTGAAGATGCCACCGCCGTCACCCGCCGCACACAGGAACCCACCAACCGGCAAACCCCGCTGATCAAAGGCGTGCTGCCCGACGCACCGGCGCCGGCAGCGGCACCCAGGCCAGAGCCGGTGGCAGCACCTGCTCCGGCCAGTCTGCCGCAGGCAATGCCCGATGTTGCCGCGCCGGCAGTGGTTGAGAAAGGCTTCTTTGGCTGGGTTAAAAGCCTGTTTGCCCCCGAGCCGGTGGTGGTACCGCCGGCGCCGCCACCGACGGCGCCGGTGGCAGTGTCAATGGAGACACCCAACATTCCGGATGGGCGTGCCGCGCGCGACAACAACCGCCGCAACGAACGCGCAGACAGTCGCGGGCCGCGACCAGAAGGGCGCGGGCCACGCCCAGAGGGACGCGGACCACGGCAGGAGGGACGCGGACCACGCCCGGACGGGCGCAACGATGGTCGCCCGGATGGGCGCAACGATGGTCGCCCGGATGGACGCAATGAAGGTCGCCCGGACGGGCGCAATGAAGGTCGCCCGGAAGGTCGCAGCCGCAGCAACTTTGGCGAGCGCAACGAGCGCAGCAGCGCCCCACGCGAGCGTCAGGAGGTCCAGGCCAGCATGCCGGACACCGAAACCGTGAATCTCGGCGCAAACGTGCCAGCCCAGGCCAGCGCAGCCGAAGCCGCTCGCAGTGAGGCACGCCCGGAGCGCGGCAGCCGCAGCCCAGATCGTCGGCCACCGCGTGCTGCCAGACCCGATGAAGAACCCCGTCCAGACGAGTCCGGCCTGGTGCTTGAAGCCACTGATGCGACCGGCACCGCAGCGCCCGAACTGGCCGGCAGCGACAGCAACGCCGGTCATCTGGGTGAAGCAGCGCCAAGAGAAAAACGTTCGCGCGACCGTTATGGCCGGGACCGCAAGCCACGCGGTGAGCGCCCGGAACGTGCCGCCATGGATGCCGCCCCCGCCACGCTGGCGCAGGAAGAGATTGCCGCTGCGCAAGGCGTGACAGACAGTGCACCGCGTAAATCTTATTTCACCGCACCCGTCAGCCTGGCACCGGGCATCCGTGCCGACGTTGCCGAGCCGACAGCCAGCAGCGCTGTCGGGTTTGCGGCTGAACTGGCTGCTGCACCCGTTACGGCACCCGATGCGCCCATAGACGATACGGCGACAGCCGTCACCGTCGTGGCAGAGCCGCGCAGGCAGCCACCTGCGGCAAGCCTGCCAGCGCCTGCCCAAGACGACAACGCGCTGCCCGAAGCAGTGCCGTCAAAGCTGTCCGTGGTACAGGCCTACACCTTGCCGGTGGACGATTTGGTGCAAATGGCCCGGCAGTCCGGCTTGAACTGGATCAATTCCGATGCCGCCAAAGTGGCACTGGTTCAGGCCGCCATTGCAGCAGAGCCGCGCGCCGCGCATGTGCCGCGCATGCCCGCACCGGTGATGGCAACGGACGACCGGCCACTGATGCTGGTGGAAACCAAGCGTGATTTGCGCCACCTGAACTTGCCGTTCGAGCAAGCCGAGTTGTCGCAATAACCGGCTTAAGCCCCGTCGGCATTGAAAAAGGGCGCCTGTGGCGCCCTTTTTTGATTGACTTTCTCAAACACGATCGTGTTTTCGCCGGCTGCTCACATCGCCAAAAAAACCGCGCTGTGCCAGCCCCAGGTAACTGCTGGCCTTGTTGCCACCGCTGCGGCGCGCGAAGTCCACCGCAAGCAGCGTTTTTTCCAAGGCACTTTTGGGTGAGTCGTCGGCCATGACGGTGGTAAAGCCGCAACTGACTGTGACCCGGCCAACCCGTGGAAACTTGAATTTTTCAACGTTGGCACGAAAACGGTCAAAGGCCGACAGCACCAGCGCTTCGTCCGAACAGTGCATCAGCACCCCAAAGTCTTCACCGGCAAAATGGTAAAGACGATCGTAGGTGCGAAAGGTGTTGCTCATGATGCGCGCCACCAGTTGCAGCACTTCGTCAACTGCCATGCGCCCATGCTTGTCATGGATCAGGCTGCAGTTATCGACACAGGCCGAACCCAGCCAATAATTGACCGGCACCCGGTGCCGGCGGTCTTGCTCCGGCAGGTCGGCTGCGACCGGTGCCGCTGTTGCGCCATCCAGATCTTCCAGCACCGCACTGTAAAAGGCGTTGTCCAGTGATTTTCGGTTGAGCAGTCCGGTCAGTGGATCGCGATCACTGTATTCCAGCAAGGTGTACATGTTGCGGTAGATCCGGCGCAAATAGTCCACCAGTTGCAAGTCGTCCGGACTCAGGGCCGCGTCGGAGTGCAGCTCGATCACCCCCTGATCGTCGGCGCGGGAATCTGAAAACAGCGGCAACATGCTGATGCGCGGACCATCCGGCCCGGCCCAGGCAATTTCGACCCGCTTGCGGGTTTGCAGGCACTCCAGGCGATCACTGGCATCTTCGAGCTTGACCAGCGATTGAAAATCGACCCGCTGCGGATCAATCACCCGCCCGCCGCCTTTGGCATCGAGCCGGGCGACTTCCAGCCAGCGTTCAACACCGTCCTCGCGCATCACGCGGGCAATCACGATGCGCCCGACCGGCAGCAAATCCAGCAGCGCCTTGGCCAGCGTCAACTCCAGCAAATCGCGATCACGATGGTCTGTCAGCTTGACAATGTGTTCAATGAATGTAGTCATTGCCAAATGATAGACTTGAAATCCGCTTGAGTCACGCAAAGAACCGGCGCGAGCCAGTCAATCAGCGGATTTATTGACTTGAATCAGGATTTTCGGTGCACTTGGGCGGCGTTTCGCCAGGCCAGCGCGGCCTGCACCTCATCGCCCTGGCGCTGTGCCAACTCGGCCAGCACTTGCCAGGCGCGGGTCAGCAAACCGGCATCGGTCAGACGCGGCAAGGCCTGGCTGATCAACTGCTGTGCCTTGCCCCACAGCTTCAGATGCAGGCACGCCATACCGGCCAGATACAGCAGCGTGGCATCCCCCGGGTGCATGATCTGGGCCTGCTCGATACGCGCCAGCCAGGCGGCATCAATGGCATCCACGCTGGCCGAAAAACCATTCTCCAGTACCCGGATCAGCGCAATTTTCTGTTCGGTGCCCAAACCATCGGCAGCGTCAACCAGGCGCTCCCAAACCGGCAGCAACCAGGCAAACGCAGTGTCGGCAGCGCCACCCAGCCGCAGCAACTGGCTGGCGGCGGCCGTGGCCACCTCGGGCAAAGTTTTTTCAGCCGGCTCCAGCTTGCCCCACAAGGTTTGCAGAACTGCCGGGTCATGGGCCGTCTGAAGCAACTCCAGCGCCAGCGCGCGCACCAGGCTTTGCCCGGCATTTTTGGAAAATGCCCGGTGCTTGACCAGCAGCCGGGCGGTCTCCAGCGCGCTGTCGGTTTGGCCGGCCATCCGGGCCACCTTCAGACGCAGGCGCAACGCCACGGTGCGCCGGGCCACGCCCGACGGCAACTGATCGAGCCAATCGAGTGCCGCAGCCGGGTCCCGGTCTTCCAGTGACCAGCGCACCGCACGCAACAACACCCCTTCGTGCATGCCGCTGGCATCATGCCGCCTGGCCTGCGCCATCGCCTGCTGAAAATGCGCCTCACGTGCCGCCTGGTCTTGCAACACCTGGGCGCTTTCAGCCGCCAGCAAATGGGACAGCACCCGCAGCCGGGCCGCATCCACCGCTGTTTCGCCGTTGCGCGTCATCGCCGCCTCGCGAGCCAGCACCAGCTCGGCGGCCTTGCGCGCCCGGATAAATCGCCCGGCGATCAGGTGCGACAGGGCATCAAGCAGCGCCGAATAAATCACCCGTTCCTGATGCCGGGTGCGCCACAATTTCGCCTGGCCCGGCAGCGCAAACAGGGCTGACAAGGCTTTCAGCGCCACATGCATCAAGGTAAACAGCAGCCCCAGCAGCAGCAGCACCAGATTGAGCGACAAATCTACCCGGTGCGGTGGCCAAAACACCGTGATGGTGCTGTTGTTGCCGCTGGCAAACAGGGCCAGCGCCACCGCGACGCCAAACAGCCCCAGAAACCAGATCGTCACACGCATGTCAACGTCCGGCGGCAGCGGCGGTCAGCACGGCCAGTGTGTCATCAACCCGCGGCAACTGCAGGTTGCGCATTTGCAACTGCACCTGCTGCAGCAAACTGGCCGCCGCCTGCGTTTTGCGTGCATTGCCGTCAAAGTATTTTTTCAGCGCCGCTTGCGCCACGTCCAGGTCGGCCCGGGCTGACTCGATTTGCCGCGACAACAAGCCAAGCCGGGCATTAAGCAGCTTGAGCTTGAAGTTTTCCCGCACAAAAAACGACTGCTCGGGTGACAGCAAAACCGCCTCGGGAGCATCAATCCGGCTGACCCGAACCAGGCTGCCGACCTCATGGAGCGCCAGCGACAGGCCCTGCTGCCACCAGCTCCAGGTTGGCGCACTGGCCGCCTTTTGCGAGCCTTGCGCCTGCCGCTCCGACCCCACCGCATTGGCCAGGGCCAACTCATCGGCGAGGCGGATCAGCTCGTCAAGCTTGACCAGCATGGTCGGGGTATCACTCACGGCAGATGACTTGACCCGGTCAATGTCGCGTGCAATCGCCCGCTGCAGCAAGGCCAGCCGCGGCTGCGCCGCCCGCTGCACCCGCTGGTCGGCACTCTTGAGAGCCGCCAGCAAAGGCTCGACACTGCCGGTCAACTGGGCTTGCTGCTGGGCCAGGCGCAACGCCGCTTCAATATCGACCACCAGGTTTTCGTCGCGCGAACGCGACAGGCTTTGCATCAGTTCATCCAACTGACTGCGTTGCAGCGCGACTTCGCTCAGGCGCGAATCCAGCACGGCGGCGCGTGCCGAGGTTTCCTGCGCCAGCGCCATCGCCTGCCGGGCCAGGGCACGCGCTTCAAGGGACTGCGCCTGGGCATCGGCACTCTGGCGCGCCAACTGTTCTTGCATGTTGTTGACTTTTTGCCACAGCATCGCCCCCAGCAGCAGCCCCAGCGCGGCCAGTCCACCAACCCACAAGGTCAGTGAGCGCCCCGGCTCAAACGCCGGTGGCAGCGCGTCGGGCGGGCTGCCTGGAGCACCTGGCAGAGCCGCCGTGGCAGGCAAAGTCGCCTGCGGCGCCGGGCTTGGGGAGTCAGGTGGGGTGGCAACAGTCATGCCAGCGATTCTATCGATGCCAGCACACTGGCAAGCGTCGGACTGGCTGGCACAACCCGGCCAAACCCGGCCTGCCGGGCGGCCCCGGCAATGCGCGCATGGGTGGCCACGGCGCGCGCTGCCGACCAGTCCTGCCCAGGCAGCAACTGGCGCAAATTGGCAACGGCCTCGGTGCTGCTCAACAGCCAGACTGATCCATCGGTGGCCGCCGCAGCGGCGACTGCCGCCTGTGCCGTGCTCCAGACCGGGGCGCCACGCTGGTACGCCACAACATGCTCGACCTGCGCGCCGGCCGCTTGCAGGCGCTGCGCCAGCCAGTCGCGCCCGACTCCCTGCGGGCTGGCAGCCGGGCTGCCGGGGGTGTCGCCACGCACAATCAGCACCCGCGCGCCGGGGCCAATTTGCCCCTGCACCGTCTGCCACAAGGCTTCTGAATCGAATTGCCCGGCCTCTACCGGTGGCGAATCCACCTGCCCGGCTGGCAGCCCCTGCGCCAGCACTGCGGCACGGCTTGCCGGGCCGGTTGTCCATGCTCTTATATTGAGAGCTATCAGCGCTTGTCCAGAAAGGGCTAGAGCCTTATTTTGTTCATAAAAATAATTCACCGCATGGGCGCTGACAAACATCACTGCGGTGTAGTGCGCCAACTGCTGCCAGGCCTGTTGCAGCAACTGGGTGTCGGCCAGGCCACGGATGTCGATCAGTGGCAGGGCGACCGCATCGTGGCCCTGCTGCGCCAGCGCCTGCGCCCATTGCCGGGCTTGCGGCTGCACCCGGGTGACGATCACGCGCATCGGCCACGCCCAACTGGCATCCGTCGGGGTCAGCCAAGGTGGGCCAAACTGCCGCCCTGCGCCAGCACGCTGCGCTTGAGTTCATCGGCCAGGCCCAAGCCGAGTGCTGCGGCGCTGGCCAGATCAGTAACCTGTGCCTGTCGGCTCAAGCGCACCAGTGGCAGTCTGCCGGTCACATCGCCCCAGGCGGCATCGAGCACCAGCACACCCTGCTGCAGGGTGGCAAATGCAGCCAGCGGCATTGAGCAACTGCCACCCATGGCCCGACTGACGGCGCGCTCGGCGGCAATCCGAAGCCAGGTGTCGTGGTGAATCAGCGCTGCCAGCGCCAGTGCCACATCGGCCCGATCAGTGCGCACCTCAATGCCCAGTGCACCCTGGCCGGCAGCGGGCAACATCTCGGTCGGTTCAAACACGGCGCGAATGCGTGCGGCAAGCTGCAAGCGCTTGAGGCCGGCCGCCGCCAGCACAATCGCCGCATAGCCACCGTCATCGAGCTTGCGCAGGCGGGTGTCGAGATTGCCACGCAACGGCTCAATCTTCAGATCGGGCCGCAGCGCCCGCAACAACGCCACCCGGCGCAGGCTCGACGTGCCAACCACGGCACCCACCGGCAAGTCCGCCAGGCTGGCATAGCGGCTCGATACCAAGGCATCACGCGGGTCTTCACGTTCCATCACACAGGCCAGGCTGAAACCGTCGGGCAAGGCCATCGGCAGGTCCTTGAGCGAATGCACTGCCAGGTCAGCACGACCCTGTTCTAGGGCTACTTCAAGTTCCTTGACAAACAGACCCTTGCCACCAACCTGACTGAGTGCGCGATCGAGAATCTGATCCCCCAAAGTGGTCATGCCCAGCAGTTCCACCTGATGGCCCTGCTGGACCAGCAAGGCCTGAACATGCCCGGCCTGCCACATGGCCAGCCGGCTTTCCCGTGTCGCGATGGTAAATTTGCTCATAAACGATCCATAGTGCAGTGCCGTGACGTTTGGCAATCCCGACCGGAAAAAAGTCAGCTCGCCTGCAACAAATGCGTGGCCAGCTTGAAGTCCGGGTCTTCGGGAAATGACTTGATGGAAAAACCCAGGCTGCGCATCAGCTTGAGCATATTGCTGTTGTTGGCCAGCACCAGTCCTTCGATTTCGGTCAGACCTTTCTCGCGCGCAAAGTCCATGATTGACAGCATCAGCCGCGAGCCTAAACCCTGCCCCTTGAACTCATCGGCCACCACCAGCGAAAACTCGCAGGTGCTGCGGTCCGGGTTGGTGATGTAGCGCGAGACGCCGACAATCCGGCTGATCTCTTGCGGCCGACCCTCGGCATTGAGGCCGGTTTCAGTGTGGATGGCCACCAGCGCCATTTCACGGTCGTAGTCGATCAGGGTAAAGCGCGACAGCATGTTGGCCGGCAGCTCTTGCATCGATGAGACAAATCTGAAATAGCGGCTTTCGGGTGACAGGCTGCGGACAAAAGCCTGCAGCGTAGTGGCATCATCCGGGTGGACCGGCCGCACGATGTACTCGCCACCACCGGCCATCGGGCAAACCTGCTGGTAATGCGACGGGTAGGGCAAGATGGCGAGGTGGCTGTAGTGCCGCACCGAAGGGGCAATGTTGTCAATGACAATCCGCGCATCGACCGCCAGTGCACCCGAATCATCGACGATGATCGGGTTGATGTCCATCTCGCGCAGTTGCGGCAGTTCGCAGACCATCTCAGACACCCGCAGCAAAATTTGCTCCAGCGCCACCAAGTCGGCGGGCGCTGCACCGCGCCACTGCCCGAGTGTTTCAAACACCCGCGAGCGCTCAATCAGGCGGCGTGCCAGAAACTGGTTGAGCGGCGGCAGCTCCATGGCCCGGTCGTTGATCAGCTCGATCATGGTGCCACCCGCGCCAAACGCGATCACCGGGCCAAACGGCACATCGGTCACCAGGCCGACACACACTTCGCGACCGCGTTTCTGGTTGGACATGTTCTGGATGGTGATGCCATTGATGCGCGCATCAGGCTGCAAGCGGGCCACGTTTTGCATCATATCGAGAAACGTGTCACGTACGCCCACCGCATTCATGATGTTGAGCGCGACACCCTGCACATCGGACTTGTGGCTGATGTCGGGCGAGTCGATTTTGAGCGCCACCGGATACCCCAGTTGCGAGGCGATCATCATGGCTTCGTTGGGATTGCGCGCCAGGATCGTTTTGGTCACCGGAATGTGAAAGGCGGCCAGCAGCGCCTTGGATTCCATTTCGGTCAGCACCTTGCGTCGCTCGGCCAGCACGCTTTCGATCAGCAGGCGCGCACCCTCCACATCGGGCTTGGCCAGGCTTGACAAAGGGGGGGGCGTTTGCAGCAGCAACTGCTGGTTTTGGTAAAACGAAGCCAGGTTGCCAAAGGCCCCCACAGCGGCTTCGGGGGTGCGAAAGGTCGGCATCACCGCATCGCTGAGAATCCGGCGCGCATCACCGGCGGCTGAGCCCCCCATCCAGCAAGTCAGCAGCGGCTTGTTGGTGTGGCGGCTGAAGCTGGCAATGGCGGTTGCGATGGCATCGCCGTCAATGCCAATTTTGGGCGAATAAATGCTCAAGACACCGTCGATCTGCGGTGCCTTGCTGGCCACCTCAATCGCTGCCCGGTACTGCTCGGCACCGGCATCTTCAGACAAATCGATCAGATCACTCAGGGTGGCCAGCGGTGCCAGACGGGGTTTGAGTTGCAATATCTGCTCGGGTGTCAGGCAACCGAGTTCAATGTGAATTTCGCTGGCCCAGTCGGCCGCCAGCACGCCCGGGCCACCGCCGTTGGTGACAATCGCCAGCCGCCGGCCGACCGGTTTGTAGCGCGAGGCCAGGCACCTAGCAGCCGAAAACAGCGCCACAAATGAGCGTACCCGCACCGCACCGGCGCGCCGCAATGCCGCATCAAACACGTCATCGCTGCCGACAATGGCACCCGAGTGGGTCAGGGCAGCCCGGTTGCCGCCCGACTTGCGACCGGCCTTGAGCACTATCACCGGTTTGGCATTGGCGGCGGCACGCAACGCACTCATGAAGCGGCGGGCGTTGGTAATGCCTTCCAGATAGACCACGATGCTGTGGGTCTTGGCATCCGATGCCAAAAAATCCAGCACCTGCGCCATGTCAACCGCCGTGTTGGGGCCGAGCGACACCACGGTAGAAAAGCCGACCGAGTTGGTTTTGGCCCAATCCAGAATCGCCGATGTCAGGGCACCCGACTGCGACACCAGCGCCAGCGGGCCCAGATTGGCCAAATCACCCGCCACGCTGGCATTGAGGTTCAGATGCGGTCGCTGAAAACCCAGGCAGTTGGGGCCAAGCAGGTAAATACCGTCGCGGATCGCCATGCGGTGCAGTTCGGCGGCCTGGGTGGCGTTGATGCCGCTGGAAATCACCAGCGCGGAATGGCACTTGATGCGCCCGGCAATCTCCAGCGCTGCCGCCACTTCGGCGGCCGGCAGGGCAATGATGGCCAGATCAGCTTGCGCGGTGGCCAGCTCGGCGAGGGTACCGCTGGCATTGACATCCAGAAACATCAGTCGGCCAGCATAGTGTTGCGCGGTCAAGGCCTGGTGCAGGGCGCGTGCCTGCGATGTCTGGGTTTCAGGCTCTTCTGGCTTGCCGGCAAAGACCGCAATCGAACCGGGCGAAAAAAGAGAGGATAGAAAATGCTTATCCATGAAACTACCTATTGACCAATTGACTAAAGTACCGTTGTGTAGAGCTTAACCGGTTCACCCGTCAAATTGGCTGATCTATCTCACTAAATTGTGCACTGCAACATTTTTTTGATGCGCTATTCTTGTGCCCCATGATTCGCCGCATTGCCCACTTGGACATGGATGCGTTTTACGCCTCTGTGGAGCTGCTGCGCTACCCTCAGCTCAAGGGATTGCCGGTGGTGATCGGTGGCGGACGCCGCCCGGTCGATGATGCCTTGTTGACCCGGCACATTAACCGGCCGCTCGACAAAATCCCGCTCGACGCGTTTCCCCGGCTGGCAGGCTACACCGGGCGTGGTGTAATTACAACAGCCAGTTACGCAGCTCGCCAATCTGGCATTGGCTCGGCCATGGGGCTGATGAAGGCCGCCAGACTTTGCCCGCAGGCGATTGTGCTGCCGGTGGACTTTGCCCAGTACCGCCAGTTTTCACGCGCCTTCAAGGACATTGTTCTGGAGATCGCGCCGCTGATGGAAGATCGCGGCATCGACGAAGTCTTTATCGACTTCACCGAGGTTCCGGGTGGTCAACGCGAAGGTGGCCGGGTGCTGGCGCGGCTGATCCAGAAAACCATTTTTCAGCAAACCGGGCTGACCTGCTCGGTCGGCGTCGCACCCAACAAGCTGCTGGCCAAAATGGCCAGCGAATTCAACAAGCCCAATGGCATTGCCGTCGTTTGGGAGCAAGACCTGCACGGCAAGATCTGGCCGCTGGCGTGCCGCAAGATCAACGGCATTGGCCCCAAGGCCGATGAAAAGCTGCAAAGCCACGGCATCCGCACCATCGGTGAACTGGCGCTGCGCGAACTGGACTGGCTGATTGAGACATTCGGCCAGAAAACCGGTGCCTGGCTGTTTGATGCAGCCCGCGGCATCGACTTGCGTCCGGTGGAACTGACCAGCGAGCCGGTATCGATCAGCCGCGAAACCACGTTTGATCGCGATTTGCACGCGGTGCGCGACAAGATCGAACTCGGCGCCATCTTTACCCGCCTGTGCGCCCAGGTAGCAGAAGACCTGAGCACCAAAGGCTATGTTGGCAAGACCATTGGCATCAAGCTGCGTTACGATAATTTCAAAAGCGTGACCCGCGACCAGACGCTGAATTTTTACACCAGCGATGCGAAAGTCATTCGCCAGACTGCCGGGCTTTGCCTCAAGCGCGTGCCGTTGCAACAACGCCTGCGTTTGCTGGGTGTGCGGGTGGCTTCGCTGGCAGCCGCCGCAGATCAGCCAGAATATATGAGAAATCGGCCTGCAGCCCTTATAGACAGTGCGCTAGCAGCTATCGATTTAGAAGCATCTGAACCGCAACTGTTTTGACGACCTGCTGATTTGCTTTGGCATACACACTGAATCTGAATTGAGAACTGCCGGGGAAACTCAGTCAGCCAGCAATTGCGCGTGCATTTCCTGCACCGAGATCACACCGAGTTGATCCATGTAGTGCATGCCTTCCACCGCCGCCTCGGCACCGGCTATGGTTGTGAAGGTGGTGACCCGTGCCAGCAGGGCCGATGTGCGAATCTGGCGCGAGTCGGCAATCGCGTTGCGCCGCTCTTCCACCGTGTTGATGACCAGGATGATCTCGTTGTTCTTGATCATGTCCACAATGTGCGGGCGACCTTCGGTGACTTTGTTGACGACACCACAAGGCACGCCCGCTGCCCGGATGGCCGCAGCGGTTCCCTTGGAGGCGATCACGACAAAATCCATGGCTGCCAGCGCCCGTGCCACCTCGATGGCACGCGGTTTGTCATTGCCCTTGACCGAAATGAACACCTTGCCGCTGCACTCGCCCGCAGGGGTAAAAGGACGCGGCAATCGGGTGCCGGCGCCCAGTTGCGACTTGACAAAGGCTTCGCCAAAGGTCTTGCCAACGCCCATCACCTCGCCGGTGGATTTCATCTCGGGGCCGAGGATGGTATCGACACCAGGAAACTTGACAAACGGAAACACCGCCTCCTTGACGCTGAAATAGGGCGGCGTCACCTCGCGCGTGATGCCCTGCGTCGCCAGCGTCTGGCCGACCATGCAGCGCGCCGCCACCTTGGCCAGTGGCACGCCGGTGGCTTTGCTGACAAACGGCACGGTGCGCGAGGCGCGCGGATTGACTTCCAGCACAAAGATCACATCCTGGCCCCCAAGGTGCTGAATGGCAAACTGCACGTTCATCAAGCCCACCACGTTGAGCGCCTGCGCCATCGCGGCGGTCTGGCGCTTGATCTCGGTAACGGTATCGGCAGCCAGACTGTAGGGCGGCAGCGAGCAGGCCGAGTCGCCGCTGTGGACTCCGGCCTGTTCAATATGCTCCATGACACCGCCAATGTAGGTTTGGCCGGTGGCATCGCGCACGCAGTCCACATCGCATTCAATCGCATCGTTTAAAAAGCGGTCTAGCAACACCGGTGAATCGTGACTGACCTTGACGGCTTCACGCATATAGCGCTCCAGGTCGCGCTGTTCATGCACGATTTCCATGGCCCGGCCACCCAGCACATAACTTGGGCGCACCACCAGCGGGTAACCCAGGGCGGCAGCTTTTTCGAGGGCTTCTGGCTCGGTACGGGCGGTGGCGTTGGGCGGCTGGCGCAGCTTTAACTCATGCAGCAGCTTCTGAAAGCGCTCTCGGTCTTCGGCAGCGTCGATCATGTCGGGGCTGGTGCCGATGATCGGCACACCATTGGCCTCCAGGTCGAGGGCCAGCTTGAGCGGTGTCTGGCCGCCGAATTGCACGATGACACCGGTGGGCTGCTCCTTGTCAACGATTTCAAGCACGTCTTCAAGCGTCAATGGCTCGAAATACAGCCGGTCCGAGGTGTCGTAGTCGGTGGACACGGTCTCGGGGTTGCAGTTGACCATGATGGTCTCATAACCGTCTTCGCGCATGGCCAGCGCGGCATGCACGCAGCAGTAGTCAAATTCAATGCCCTGGCCGATGCGGTTCGGGCCACCGCCAAGCACCATGATCTTCTTGCGCTGGGTCGGCAGCGCCTCGCATTCGGAGCCTTCAGCCTCGTAAGTGGAATACATGTAAGCCGTGTTGGTGGCAAATTCAGCCGCGCAGGTGTCCACCCGCTTGTAAACCGGACGCACACCCAGGGCATGGCGACGTGCCCGCACGGCGATATCGGTGGTCTTGAACTGTTTGGCCAGGCGACGGTCGGAAAAACCCTTTTGCTTGAGGGCACGCAAGGTGGCGGCATCAATCGCATCCAGCGCGGTGCCAATCACCGGCTGCGGCAAATGCTCAATCTCCAGCTCGATCTTGACGATCTGCTCGATCTGCACCAGAAACCAGCGGTCGATTTTGGTCAGATCAAACACCTCATCGACGCTCCAGCCGGCCGCAAAGGCATCGCCGACAAACCAGATACGCTCGGGGCCTGGCTCGCCCAGCTCTTTTTCCAGCAACTCGCGATCCTGGGTTTTTTCATTCATGCCATCGACACCGACTTCCAGCCCGCGCAGGGCTTTCTGGAACGACTCCTGGAAAGTGCGGCCCATCGCCATCACCTCGCCGACAGACTTCATCTGGGTCGTCAGGCGGCTGTCGGCAGCGGGGAATTTTTCAAACGCAAAGCGCGGAATTTTAGTGACCACATAGTCAATGCTTGGTTCAAAACTCGCCGGGGTGGCACCGCCGGTGATCTCGTTGCGCAGTTCATCGAGGGTGTAGCCAATCGCCAACTTGGCCGCCACCTTGGCAATCGGGAAGCCGGTGGCCTTGGAAGCCAGGGCCGATGAACGGCTGACGCGCGGGTTCATCTCGATGACCACCATGCGCCCATCCTCGGGGTTGATGGCAAACTGTACGTTCGAGCCACCGGTATCGACACCGATTTCGCGCAACACCGCCAGACTGGCATTGCGAAGGATCTGGTATTCCTTGTCGGTCAGGGTCTGCGCCGGCGCCACCGTGATCGAGTCGCCGGTATGCACGCCCATCGGGTCCAGGTTCTCGATTGAGCAGACGATGATGCAGTTGTCCATCTTGTCGCGCACCACTTCCATCTCGAACTCTTTCCAGCCCAGCAGTGATTCTTCAATCAGCAGCTCATTGGTCGGCGAGGCTTCCAGGCCGCGCTTGCAGATCACGACAAATTCTTCCGGGTTGTAGGCAATGCCGCCGCCGGTGCCGCCGAGCGTGAAGCTGGGGCGAATCACCGTCGGGAAACCGACCGTCTTTTGCACGCTCCAGGCTTCTTCCATGCTGTGGGCAATGCCCGATTTGGCAGAGCCGAGGCCGATTTTGGTCATCGCCTGCTTGAATTTCAGGCGGTCTTCGGCCTTGTCAATCGCCTCGGGCGTGGCGCCGATCAATTCAATGGGCTTGCCGGTGGCAGCCCCGGTGTACTTGTCCAGCACGCCGTTGTGCCACAAGTCAAGCGCACAGTTGAGCGCAGTCTGTCCGCCCATGGTCGGCAAAATCGCATCCGGGCGCTCTTTGGCGATGATTTTTTCGACCGTTCGCCAGGTGATCGGCTCGATGTAAGTCACATCGGCAGTGGCCGGGTCGGTCATGATGGTGGCCGGATTGCTGTTGATCAGGATGACCTTGTAACCCTCTTCGCGCAGCGCCTTGCAGGCCTGCACGCCAGAGTAGTCAAATTCACAGGCCTGGCCAATGATGATGGGGCCTGCGCCAATGATCAGGACGCTTTGGATGTCGGTACGTTTTGGCATGATGTCAGACGGCTATTTGGGGGTTACACGCAGCCCTGGGCGGCTGCATGTTCAAGTACATAAACAAGATGGCTCAGTCATGCGTCATTTCCGGCCAGTGCGGGAATGGCAGACAAGTGGATTGATGGCGCTGTCCATCCGCATTAACTCAGGTTGGCGCTCGCCAGCTTGACACCAAACCAGACAAACAAGCCCCCCACCAGACTCGACAGCCCGGCCGAGAGTCGCTTGCGTCGGCTAAAGGTTTGCGCCAGACGGGTACCAGCAAAGATCAGCGCGGTCAGGTAAGCCGCACTGAAGAGCATCAAAATGGCGCTCAAGATCAGGAACGGCAACTCAGGATGGGCATAGCCAGGATCGATGAACTGCACAAAAAAAGACAGCAAAAACAGGATCGCCTTCGGGTTGAGCAGACTGATGACCAGGGCACGGCGAAAGGGACGCTGCAAATGTGCGCTCTTTGAAGCAGATTCCGGTGCCGATAGGGCTGCAACCGTGTCGAGGGCATCAGCGCGGGACTGCAGACCCGCCAGCGCTGCTTGCAACAAGTTCAGGCCCACCCAGCAAAGATACGCGGCACCCGCATATTTGACGACCATGAACAGCGCCGGGTGCGTGCGCAACAGGCTGGCAGCACCCAAGGCGGTACACAGCAGCAAAATGCTGTCGCCGACAAACACCCCCAATGCGCCCTGATAGCCGGCCCGCACGCCGCGCGCGGTGGCGACCGACAGCACATACAGCGAGTTGGGGCCGGGCAATAAAATAATGCCAAACGCGCCAACAACATAGGTCCAGAGGTCTGTCACGCCGTAAAAGCTCATCGACGCGCCCCCATGGATGCAACAAACCGGTCAAACAAATAG
Source organism: uncultured beta proteobacterium (assembly GCA_903873485.1). Taxonomy (GTDB): domain Bacteria; phylum Pseudomonadota; class Gammaproteobacteria; order Burkholderiales; family Burkholderiaceae_C; genus Rhodoferax. Next base: position 29,664 of record CAIQOO010000153.1, read on the forward strand.
CCAATATCATGCGGACCCGGTGAGGCCTCCGGATGGCCCTGAAAGCAAAACGCAGGCTGGTCGGTGCGCTCCAGACCCTGCAAGGTGCCGTCAAACAGGCTGACATGGGTGGCGCGCAAGTTGGCGGGCAGGGTTTTTTCATCTACCGCAAAGCCGTGGTTCTGGCTGGTGATGCTGACACGACCACTCATCAAGTCTTTGACCGGGTGATTGGCGCCATGGTGGCCAAATTTCATCTTGAAGGTCTTGGCGCCACTGGCCAGCGCCATGATCTGGTGTCCCAGGCAGATGCCAAAGGTGGGCGTGCCGCTGTCAATCAGCTCAGCGGCGGCGGCAATGGCGTAATCACAAGGCTCGGGGTCGCCCGGGCCGTTGCTCAAGAAGATGCCATCAGGCTGGTGCTTGAGCGCATCCAGCGCCGATGTCTGGGCTGGCACCACCGTAACCTGACAGCCGCGCTGGGCCAACATGCGCAAGATATTCTTTTTTACCCCAAAGTCATAGGCGACCACATGGAAGCGCGAGGCAATCTGCTCGCCATAGCCTGGTTTGCCACCGAGTGAAGCGTTTGACAAGGCCCATTCGGTTTGTGTCCAGGCGTAAGGCGACTTGGCAGAAACCACTTTGGCCAGATCGGTGCCTGCCATGCTCGGTGCCGCCTTGGCTCTTGCCAGAGCCAAGTCAATGGCTGCCCTGGTGACAGACTCACCTGGGGGCAACGCCAGAATACAGCCGTTTTGAGCACCCAGCGCGCGCAACTGACGAGTGAGTTGGCGGGTATCAATGTTGGCGATAGCCACCCGGCCTGCGGCCACCAGGTACTGGCTCAGGGTCTGGGTGGAACGAAAGTTGGAAGCCAGCAGCGGCAAATCCTTGATGATCAGGCCCGCCGCATGAATCTGGTCAGCCTCGATGTCCTCGAAATTGATGCCGTAGCTGCCAATATGCGGGTAGGTCAGGGTCACCATCTGCTGGCAGTAGCTCGGGTCGGTCAGGATTTCCTGGTACCCGGTCATGGCGGTGTTAAATACCACCTCACCCACCGTGGCACCCGTGGCCCCGATGGAATTGCCGACATAGACCGTGCCATCTGCGAGCGCCAGAATGGCGGGTGGGGTATTTCCCTTGAGAGACAAAAGCACTGGGTTCTCCGAAATGGTTTGCGGCTACGCCCATGCACGCTCAAGAGAGGATCTTGGATGAATCTGGAGGGGATGGGGCAGGGTGCCGGGAGCGTAGGTGGATGCGAATCAGGCCGCGAGTATAGCCGAGGGGATATCTAAAAAGCGCCTTGATCACCCATGAGCCAAGGGTTTACCCTGTGTTTTCCATGGCGCTGAAATGCTGGCAAACGGTGACCAGACGACCGTCTTGAAAAGCGTATTCATCATTCAAATCAAGTACTTGAATCGTGTTTCTGAGCGCTGCGACTTTATCATCGATTAATTAATTTACATGCTGCAAAGCAGCATAATCTGGCGCTAGAATGACTTTGCTTATTTTGGTTTGGTCGTGTTTTGGTGGTGTTCATGGCATCCCTTTGGCAACAAGTTTTTCGCGTCAAGCGATCAGTTTGTTGTGCCGCAGCAGCCTTGATGACCATGACTGTGCTTTTTGCAGCAACATGAGTCAACGCCCGTGTTGTGTCGTGACGAAGACTCAAATTCACACCCGAACCGAGGGCGTATTTGCAACCGATGACGGGTGTGTTTTTTGCAACAATAACGGAGATAGCACATGAAGCTCACGCTGACCCATGACGAAATGAGCGCTTACTGCGCCGAACTGCATGAAGCCAATGCAGTTTTCAAGTCCGACTATCCAGCCGACTCCTTCGAGCGGCAGCCAGTGCATACGGTGTATGGCGGCGCCAATCTGTTCAAGGCCGGGTTTGCCCCCAAGCTGGGGGAGGTGGCACTCAAGACACTTGAAACCTATGCACCCAGCTTTAGCGTTTTTGCCAAGGTTTTGGGCCTGCCACGCGCTGAAATGCTGCCGACCAATCCTTTCGAGCTGGGCAGCCTGACGCGTGCGCTGGAAGCCAATCCCGAGCAGGTGCGCGAAACCAAGCCGGCGGCCTGGCTGGCTTTCACCGTCTATAACCGGGTCGTCAAAAAACTTCAGGCCGAGCCGATCGAAGACAACCGCATCGACTTTGAGGATGGCTATGGCAACCGTCCCGATGCCGAAGAAGATGCCCATGCGGTGGCAGCGGCCGATGAAGTGGCCAAAGGCATGGCTGAAAACCTGCTGTCGCCCTTTATCGGCATCCGGGTCAAGACCTTCTCTGACGAATGCAAGGTACGTTCAATTCGCACGCTGGATATTTTCCTGACCCGGCTGGCTGAGAAAACCGGCAGCAAGCTGCCAAAAAACTTTATCGTGACGCTGCCCAAGGTCACCATACCGACACAGGTTTCAACCTTTGTCAAAATTCTCGAAAATCTTGAGGCCCGGTTGGGCTTTGCCAAAGATTCGCTGAAGATGGAAATCATGATCGAGACCACCCAGTCGATCATCAACCACAGGGGCGAAAACACGGTTCCGCTGTTGGTGGCTGCGGCCGGTGGCCGCTGCCGCTCGGCGATTTTCGGCACCTACGACTACACCGCCTCCTGCAACATCACGGCCGCCCATCAGACTCATACCCATCCGGCCTGCGATTTTGCCCGCCACGTTCTGCAAGTCAGTCTGGCCGGCACCGGCATCACCATCAGCGATGGGGCCACCACCAGCATGCCGATCGGGCCACACAAGGCCCCCAAGGACGGTGTGCTGACGGCCCAGCAGATGGACGAAAACCGCTCGGTGGTGCATGGTGCCTGGAAACTTCACTATGACAACATCATGCACTCCCTGCGCCACGGTTACTACCAGGGCTGGGACTTGAATCCGGGCCAGTTGCCAGTGCGCTATGCGGCAATGGATGCGTTCTTCCTCAGCGGGCTGCAAGATGCCTCGGCCCGGCTCAACGCTTTCCTGAACAAGGCCGCGCAGGCCACGCTGGTGGGCAATACCTTCGACGATGCCGCTACCGGCCAGGGCCTGCTGAACTTCTTCTTGCGCGGCATGGCCTGCGGTGCCATCACCGAGCAGGAAGTTCTGGCCACCGGCATCACACTCGACGAATTGCGCTCTCGTTCCTTTGTTCGCATTGTCAACAATCGCACCAGCAAATAATGGCCGCTCGGCCCATAAGAAAGTGATAGACCATGAGTGATGTCAACAGCCGGATGCAGGCTGCGTCGCAATATCTCGACGTAGCCGATGCACAAATCAAAAAATCCTTGCTCTGGATAAAGCAGCAATGCCTTGGCGGCAAGGGCGTGTCGGGCGAGAAGCTTGACGGTCATCAAATGGCCAGTTTCGATCTGGCCTGGTGTGCCGCCGAAGCCACCACGGCGCGTTTTGCGGTGGACTATGCACGCAAGGCCGTTGCTGCCAGCGAGACACCCGGCGATGCCATCTGCCTTGAAGAGCAAATGACCCTGGTTTTTTGCGCCGAAGCCCTGCAAAACATTCGCAACCGTTTATCGGCCCGACCGCAGAGTTTTGGCTTGGGCGAAGACGACATTGCGCTGCTCGATGCAGCCGCCCTCACCCGCTTTTGCCGCGCGCAGCTTGATGCGGGCAATCTGGAGGCGCTCGGTCGGCAAGTGATTGCCATGGATGGTGCCAGCGGGGCCTATCTGCTTGGCGAAGATGCCTTGATGATGCAGGAGTCGTTCCGCAAGCTGGCCACCCATGTGGTGATGCCCCTGGCCGAAGAAATTCACCGCAAGGACAAGATCATTCCAAAAGAGATTTTGGTGCCGTTGACCGAAATGGGCTGCTTTGGGCTGTCGATTCCAGAGCGTTACGGCGGCATCCAGAGCGACGATCACGAAGACAACATGGGCATGATCGTGGTGACCGAAGAGCTTTCTCGCGGGTCACTTGGCGGAGCAGGCAGCCTGATTACCCGGCCTGAAATCCTCAGCCGCGCCCTGCAAAAGGGCGGCACCGAGGCGCAGCGGCAAAAGTGGCTGCCGCAAGTAGCCATGGGCCATCCGCTGTGTGCCATCGCCGTCACCGAACCCGATACCGGCTCGGATGTTGCAGCCATTCGGCTCAAGGCAACCAAGTGCGAAGGTGGCTGGCATCTCGATGGTGTCAAGACCTGGTGCACCATGGCCGGCAAGGCTGGCCTGCTGCTGGTGCTGGCGCGCTCCAACCCGGATCGTGCAGCGGCCCACAAGGGTCTGAGCATGTTCCTGGTCGAAAAAGACTCCTACGAGGGTCATGATTTTGAATTCCGCCAACCACATGGCGGTGTTTTGACAGGTCGTGCCATCGCCACCATTGGCTACCGTGGCATGCATTCTTACGAGTTGTTCTTCGACCATATTTTTGTCCCTGATGAGAACCTGGTAGGCGGGCCAGAGGGCGAAGGCAAGGGCTTTTATTCCACCATGGCTGGCTTTGCTGGCGGGCGCATTCAGACTGCAGCACGCGCCATTGGTGTCATGCAAGCCGCGTTCGAGCGGGCGGTTCTATACGCCATTGACCGCAAGGTATTTGGCAAAGCGATTGGCGAGTACCAACTGACACTGGTCAAGCTGGCTCGCATGGCAACCCTGCTGACAGTGTCGCGCCAGTTCACTTATGCCGTTGGTCGTTTGATGGATCAGGGTGAAGGTCAGATGGAAGCCAGCATGGTGAAACTGTTCACCTGCCGCACGGCTGAGTGGCTGACCCGCGAGGCGCTGCAAATTCATGGCGGCATGGGCTACGCCGAGGAGTCACCGGTCAGTCGCTATTTTGTCGATGCGCGTGTGCTGTCGATTTTTGAAGGGGCCGAAGAAACGCTGGCCCTGAAGGTGATCGCACGTTCCCTCATTGATGCCGCCTAGCGTCAGTTTCAGTCAGACCCACTGTCAAGCTCAAAGGAATATATCCCATGTCGCAGGCAATTCGTTTTCAAGCACAGGCTGAACTGGCCGAAAAAGTGAAGGTGGAGGCTCCAAGAGTCCGCTATCCGCACTATGGCCGCTATTTGGAGGAATTTGTGCCCGGGCAAGTGTTTGTCCACCCCCGTGGTTTCACCTTCCTCCCGGCCCAGATAGAAGCGTTTGCCCGCACCTACATGCAGTGCAATCCGCTCTACCTCAATAACCAATACGCCCGGGCCTGTGGCTTTGATGGACTGTTGGCTTCACCGCAGATGGTTTTCAACGTCGTTCTGTCGCTCGGCGTGCAAAACGACTCCGAAAAGGCGATGGCCAATCTTGGCTACTACGATGCCCAGTATTTGCGGCCAGTCTATGCAGCAGATACCATCCGCTCCCTGACCAAGGTGATGGATCGCAAGGAACGCGGTGGCGACAAGCCAGGCATCGTGACCATTCGCACCTTGGGGCTTAACCAGAACGACGAGGTGGTGCTGCAGTACGAGCGCAAAATCATGGTCGCCGGGCAAGGCAGCCGCCCGCCCACCACGCCCTTGCCAAGCTCTACCGTGATGCCGGCCTTCCCTTGGGTTGAACATGCCGAAGTGTTTCTGCCGAGCTTCCCTGAGCAAATCCCCTCCGGGCTGACCGGCCCCAACTCCTGGTTCGAGGATTTTGTCGTCGGCGACATCATCATCCATGCCAACGGCAGAACCATCACCGACGAGCATCTGGCGTTGACCTATGCGGTGGGCAACACCCACCCGCTGCATTTCGACCGGGTTTTCAGTTCCGGCCTGTCGGGCAAGATGAGCGGCGATCCGATTGTTTATGGCGGGCTAGTTTTTGCCTGGCTCGAAGGCCTGGCCAGTCGCGATGTCAGCGAAAACAGCGTCTGGGAAATCGGTTTTACCGAGGGTTATCACACCCAGCCGTCGATTGCCGGCGATACCGTTGCCGCCTTGTCGCGCGTACTGGCAGTCGAAGATGCCCCCAGCGCACTCGGTGCTGCCTTTGGCATCGTGAATTTTCAGTTGATTGGCGTCAAGAACATCAGTGCATCGAACGCCTATGCCAAATATGGTGCGGACTTGTTCATCAAGGAAAACGACAAGAAGGCCATCGGCAAAGAGAAAATAGACGAGAAGATTTTCGAAATCGAGCGCCAGCTCGTCATCCGCAAGAGGAGCTAATCATGGCAACCACCCAGAAAAAAAAGGATCAACCCTGGTTGATGCGGACCTACAGCGGTCACAGCTCGGCCAAGGCCTCCAATGCGCTTTACCTCACCAACTTGGCCAAGGGCCAGACCGGTTTGTCCGTCGCCTTCGATCTGCCAACGCAGACTGGCTACGACGCCGACAATCCGCTGGCCCGGGGCGAAGTTGGCAAGGTCGGCGTGCCGGTATCGCATATCGAGGACATGGATCAGTTGTTTGACCAGATTCCGCTCGACAAGATGAACACCTCAATGACGATCAATGCCACGGCACCTTGGTTGCTGGCGTTGTACATCGGCTTGGCGCAGCGGCGCGGTATTGACCCAAAGATGTTGAGCGGCACCACGCAGAACGACATCATCAAGGAATACCTCTCGCGCGGCACCTATATTTACCCGCCCGGCCCGTCAATGCGCTTGATCGCTGACACGATCAATTACACCGTCAAACATGTGCCAAAGTGGAACCCGACCAACATCTGCAGCTACCATTTGCAGGAAGCCGGAGCCACTCCGGTTCAAGAGTTGGCTTATGCCTTGTGCGCCGCCATGGCGGTGCTGGACCGGGTCAAGGCGTCCGGCGAGATCGAAGCCGCTGCCTTCCCGCAGGTGGTCGAACGCATTTCGTTTTTTGTCAATGCTGGCATCCGCTTTGTTGAAGAATGCTGCAAGCTCAGGGCTTTCGGCCAGATGTGGGACGAGTTGACCCTGGCCCGCTACCAGGTTGACGATCCAAAGCTGCGCCGCTTCCGCTACGGCGTTCAGGTCAACTCTTTGGGGCTGACCGAGGCACAGCCAGAAAACAATGTGCAGCGCATTGTGCTTGAAATGTTGTCGGTGGTGCTCTCCAAAGGTTCCAGAGCACGCGCCATCCAGCTTCCGGCCTGGAACGAGGCCATGGGCCTGCCGCGCCCCTGGGATCAGCAATGGGCATTGCGAATTCAGCAGGTGATGGCGTTAGAGACCGATTTGCTGGAGTACGGCGACATTCTGGACGGCTCCCCCGTCATTGCGGCCAAGGTGGCCGAACTGATTGAAGGTGCCAACAAAGAAATTGCGAATGTCGAGGCCCAGGGCGGGATCATTGCCGCCATCGAATCCGGCTACATCAAGCGTGAACTGGTCGGCAGCCACATGAACCGCTTGCGCGCCATCGAGTCGGGCGACCTGAAAATCATTGGGGTCAACTGCTTCCAGGAAACCGCCCAGTCGCCACTTACCTTGGGCAGCGATGGCGGCATCATGAAAGCCGACCCGGCAGCCGAGCGCGAGCAAATCGAACGTCTCCAGGCGCATCGCAACCAGCGCGACAACGCAGAAGTCCGCGCCGCCCTGCAAGGCCTCACCGATGCCGCCAACAGCGGCGAAAACATTATGCCGAGTTCGATCCGCTGCGCCCTTGCAGGTGTCACCACCGGCGAATGGGGTGACACGCTGCGTGCAGTTTTTGGCGAATTCAGGCCACCGACGGGCATCGATATTGCCATCGACAGCCGCGTGGTCCTTGGCAAGATGGATCAAGTGACCGATCTCAGAGCCAGAGTGACCAGCACCGGCACTGCGTTGGGCCGCCCCTTGAAGCTGCTGGTCGGCAAGCCCGGGCTGGACGGGCATTCCAACGGTGCCGAGCAAGTGGCAGTCAAAGCCCGGGATGTCGGCTTCGAGGTCGTTTATGACGGCATCCGTCTCACGCCGCAGCAGATTGCCCAGGCGGCACAAGAAGAAGGCGTGCACATGGTCGGCCTGTCGATCCTGTCGGGCAGCCACATGCAACTGGTCGAGTCGGTTTTGCAGGAAATGCGTCTGCGCGATCTGACCCATGTGCCGGTGATCGCCGGCGGCATCATCCCACCCGAAGATGCTGAAAAACTCAAGACATTGGGCGTTCGCGCCATTTACACGCCCAAGGATTTCAGCCTGAATGCCATCATGGCGGATATGGTTGATGTGGTTCGTGAATGCAACGGACTTGACCGGCTTGGACTACTTCAGTAGCCCGCAAAATGCGCCAAGCGGACCTGCCCGATCCCGACCAGTTGGCCTTGCGGATACAGCGCGGGGAACGGGCGGCAGTCGCTGGCGGCTTGAATCTGCTGGACAACAAACTGCCCGACGCACGTCGGCGCGCCGCCCGGCTGCTGGCCTTGCTTTCTGCAGAGCGACGGCTCAATAACGGTCATCTCATCGGAGTCACCGGCCCGCCCGGCACCGGCAAATCTACGCTGGTCTGCGCCATGATTCGGGAGTGGCGGCGCGTTGGCAAGACCGTGGGCGTGCTTGCTGTCGATCCGTCGAGTCGTCCAGAATTGGGCGGCGGTGCCCTGCTGGGGGATCGCATCCGCATCAAGAATGTCTCCTATGACGAAGGGCTATTCATCCGCTCGCTGGCCAATCGCAACCAGTTGGGCGGTGTCGCCACCGAAGTCTGGCCGATGAGCTGGCTGATGCTGGCCTGCTTTGACATCGTGGTGATCGAGACCGTGGGTGTCGGTCAGACCGAAATCGACATAGCCGAGGTGGCCGACACCGTCTGCTATGTGGCGCAACCGGCTTCGGGCGATGCCATCCAGTATCTAAAGTCGGGGATTATCGAAATCCCCGATGTGTTCGCCGTCAACAAGTCCGATCTCGGTGCTCCGGCCCAAAAAACAGCCGCCGAAATTGGCCGCAGTGCGCCCCGGCAAGATCGCCACGAAGAATGGGATTACCCGGTCTGCCTGGTGAGTGCCGCGATGAATACCGGCATCAAGCCATTGCTCGACCATATCAAGCGGCACCGCAGCTTTGTCGCAGAGGCCGGCTTGCTCGACAAATTGCGCAGCCGCCATCATGCAGCCTGGGTGATGCGCCTGCTAAAAGAAGAATTTGGCACCTTTGGCCTGGAACTTGTTGGCGGCATGGCCGCTGTCAGCGAACGCCTGGTTCAGCATCAAACCCCGCATTTCGAAGAATACGAACATCTGCGACAGCGTGTTCTTTCCAGATTCCAGTCGGAAAAACAGTTCAGTAAATTTACCAAAAAGGAGCATTCTGATGAGCAAGCAACTGTATGAAGTAGGCGAACAACCCCCTCTGGGCCTGGTTCCGGAGAAAATGCACGCATGGCTGATCCGGCCAGAGCGCTTTGGCAAGCCAACCGATGCGTTTCAAAAAGAAGTGGTGGACACCCCGAGCATTGCCGACGACGAGGTGCTGGTGTATGTGATGGCAGCCGGCATCAACTACAACAACGTCTGGGCGGCACTGGGCATCCCGGTGAATGTGATCGCCGCCCGCAACAAGAACGGCGAGCCTGAGCCGTTTCACATCGGCGGCAGCGATGCTTCCGGCATTGTCTATAAAGTCGGCAAGGATGTGACCAACGTCAAAGTAGGCGACGAAGTCGTGATGCACTGTGGCACTTTTAATCGCAATTGCGACTGGGTCAAAGGCGGTGGCGACCCAATGTACTCGCCGTCATTCAAAATTTGGGGCTATGAGACCAACTTTGGCAGTTTTGCGCAGTTCACCCGGGTGCAAGGACAGCAGTGCATGCCCAAGCCCAAACACATGAACTGGGAAGAAGCAGCCTCCTACGCGCTGGTCGCGGCGACCGCCTGGCGGATGTTGCATGGCTGGGAATCGAGTTCCATTAAAAAAGGCGATGTGGCCTTGATCTGGGGCGGTGCCGGTGGTCTGGGTTCGATGGCAATTCAGATTGCCAAGGCGGTCGGTGCGACCTCGGTAGCCATGGTGTCAGGCCAGGACAAGTTTGATTACTGCATGAAGCTGGGTGCCAAAGGCTGCATCAACCGCAATGATTTCGACCACTGGGGCATGTTGCCGCACTGGAAAGACAACGCGGGCTATGGCAAATGGCTCAAGGGTGTGCGCTCGTTTGGCGCAAAAATCTGGGAAGTGCTGGGTGAAAAACGCGCCCCGAACCTGGTCTTTGAGCATCCCGGTGAAAGCACCATCCCAAGTTCAATTTTTGTCTGCGAAACCGGTGGCATGGTGGTGGTCTGCGCTGGCACTTCCGGCTACAACGCGACGGTCGATCTGCGTTACCTGTGGATGCGCCAAAAGCGTCTGCAAGGCTCGCATTTCGCCAATACCGTACAGTGCAACGAGATGAACCAACTGGCACTGCGGGGCGAACTTGACCCCTGCATGTCGCGTGCCTTTGTTTATGACGAATTGCCCGATGCCCATCTGTTGATGCATGACAACAAGCACCCGCACGGCAACATGGCGGTGCTGATTGGCGCGCCCAAGTTTGGTCTGGGTGCCAGTGGAAAACCGGAGGTTGAAATGGTGCATCCCGTGCTGCCCAAGGGCGATGTGCATACCACGCCCCATCCGTATCCGATGTCCGAACCGCTGCCCAGCATCGAGTCGGCCGAATCGATCTCCATTGTTGATGACGGCACCAAAGTACGCGACCTGATGCATGCCGGCATCATCTCCTGCACGCCAGACGATACGATTGGGTCAGTCGCCAAGATCATGGTCGACAAGGAAATCCATGCAGTGGTGGTGATGGATGATCAGGGTCAAGCCGTTGGTGTGGTGTCGCAGACCGATATGGTGCTGGCACGCCAGGGCCGCACCCCCGATCAGGCACGCTCAATGCTGGCCAGGGAAGTCATGACCCCCGGTTGCGCCACTTGCGATGCAGAACTGCTGTTGAGCGATGCGGTCAGCCTGATGACCGGTCGACGCATGCACCGCCTGGTGGTCACCGAGAACGACAAGCCGGTCGGCGTGATCTCCATGACCGACGTGGTGCGCAAGATCATCGGCGAATAATCAACGCCAGATCAAGCCAAGTCGGCGTTGTACTCCATTCCCCCCTTGTTCACGCAATGGGGGAATTTCAACCTCTCCTTCTCGTCTTGCAAGACAGAGAAGGTTTTTTTTCCAAGACGATCAAGATTCATTTGCCATGCGCGCCATCGTCTGCCATGAACTCACCGGCCCTGCCGCCTTGCGTCTGGAGCAGGTTCCTGATCCATGTCCCGGCCCCGGTCAGGTGCGCATTCGTGTGCGTGCCTGCGGGGTCAATTTCGCTGATAGCCTGATCACCCGTGGCCAATACCAAATGCAGCCGCAACCGCCCTTCAGTCCCGGCTTTGAAGTTGCCGGCGAGGTGCTGGAATTGGGCGCTGGCGTGGTGGGCATCGCTGTCGCAGATCGGGTGATTGCCATGACAGCGCACGGTGGCTACGCCGAACAGGTCATCGCTGACATGAATCGCTGTGTACCGATGCCCGCCGCCATGTCATGGGAACACGGCGCGGCCTTTCCTGTGGTATTTGGCACCTCGCATATTGCCCTGTGGCATCGGGCACGCTTACGCTCTGGTGAAACATTGGTGGTGCATGGTGCATCCGGTGGTGTCGGATTGACGGCTGTCGCGATTGGCAAGCAATTGGGTGCCACGGTCATCGCCACGGCCAATGGCCCGGAAAAGCTGCAAGTCGCCCGGGCACACGGTGCCGATCATTTGATTGATGCCCGCCAAGAAGATGTGCGGGTGCGGATCAAGGCGTTAACCGATGGTCGCGGTGCCGATGTAATCTACGATCCGGTGGGCGGAGACATGTTCACGGCTTCGCTGCGCAGCATCGCTTTTGAGGGGCGCATCCTGGTCATCGGATTTGCCGGTGGTACCGTGCCGCAGATTCCGGCCAACCATCTGCTGGTCAAGAATGTCGATGTGATCGGTGTCAACTGGCCGGCTTACGCTCAATTGAATCCCAAAGTGATGACCGAGAGTTTCCAGACACTGATTCAGTGGTATCTGGCGGGTGCCATCACACCCCATGTCTCGGCGACCTATCCGCTGGAACAGGCAGTTGAAGCCCTCAATCAAGTGTTGGCGCGCAAATCGACGGGCAAAGTCGTCATCACAACCGAATCTGCAAACAATTAGCCTGGCGCAGGCTTTGCCTGCGTCATTTTCCCAACGGCGCGGCAGACCCGCGCTTATCATCACCAAAAGGACTTTTTTATGAATCCCCAAAACGGTTACGATGTTGAAGACATCACAGTCGGCATGAGCGCTGAAATCGCAAAAACGATTACCGATGCCGATATTCTCCTGTTTGCAGCGGTATCAACCGACACCAACGCAGTCCACATGGACGAAGAGTTTGGTCGCACCACTATGTTTGGCGGACGCATCGCCCACGGCATGCTATCGGCCAGCCTGATATCAGCAGTGCTGGGCAATCGCCTGCCCGGTCCTGGCACCATCTACATGAGTCAGTCACTGCGCTTTCGCGCGCCGGTGCGCCCCGGCGAGACCGTTCATGCCAAGGTCACGGTCAAGGAAGTGATTGCCGAGAAAGCCCGCGTGGTAGTCGATACCGTATGCACGGTGGGTGGCAAAGTGGTCATCGATGGTGAGGCCACGCTGATGGTCACATCAAGCAAAAAACGCGAAGCCGCACCCAAGTAACGGCACTTCGCACAGGCTGGCACAGCGATGTCGGCCTGCACTGTGCGTTCAAGACAAGTCAAACGTAGCCGGTGCAAGCCATCCGTCGGCAATCTGCGTCAAAGATTGGCCGAACGCCACCAGTTGGCATGATCTTTCCTGAGTACCGCTTGCGATGGCATCGGGTAGTGCACAAATTCGGAGGCCAGGCCCACATAGAAACCACCCTTGACCATCCGGAACGGGAACACCAGCGAATGCACCCGGTGCACCAGCTTGTTGCGCTTGCCTTCGGGCTTGAGTTCCAGTAAAGCCTCGCGCAGGTGCTGCATGAACGAATAGGGCAAGTCGCCCTCTTGACCGTTCTCGGGGTCACGCGCCAGTGGGCCGAGCTGGAGTTCAACAAAGCATAGCCCAGGAAAATGAAAGAACTTGGAGGGTGCAGTGGTCACATCGGCGCAAAAAGAAGCTGGATCCAGCCGGCTCACCACCAGGCTGTTGATCGGTGCCAGATCCTGATACATGTGCAGTTCGGGCACTGGTGGCGGAACCTCACTGGCGCGGCTCAAGCCCAGGGTTGCGCCATTCGCGGTTGACAGGTAAAGCTTGCCCAGACAGACCATGGTCAGGTGCTCCATCACCCGGTACATTGAGATATAAACCGAATTTTTAGGCGATCCATCGGGCTTTGCAACACATTTGGCCAAGGCCGCATCGATGTCGAAATACGGGTGACGGTACGTCGGATCGATCTCGAAAAACACCGCTTGCCCCTTCGATTTGAACTTGTGGCCGGTTGCGTAATATTGCCCAAACTGCTCGGGCTCCAGCATGGAGGCGATCAGTGCTTCGGGAATCAGCGAGAAATAAAGATGAATAGACATGATTGAACACCCTCTTGTAAAAATCGACTTAGGAACCAATATGCACCGCCACGACTACGACCACGCGAATCTGAAGGCGCTTTGTGGGCAGGGTCGGCTGGGGCGCGCCCATGGCGATATCGGCCAACTGTGCTTGTAGCCCTTTTATGCAGTAGCCTCCTTGGCATCAATTCGCATGCCGTAGAAACTGCGGAACACGAACACCAGGTTGACCAGCAGGAACAGCGCCGCCAGGCCATAGACCACCGTTTGGTGCCCCTGCGCATTGAGCCCGACTGCCATTTCGACCGCCAGCAGGCCAAACAGCGTGGTGAACTTGATGATCGGATTCATCGCCACCGAGGCGGTGTCCTTGAATGGGTCGCCGACCGTGTCGCCCACCACCGAGGCATTGTGCAGGTCGGTGCCCTTGGCATGCAGTTCGGTTTCAACAATTTTCTTGGCGTTGTCCCAGGCACCACCGGCATTGGCCATGAAAACCGCCTGGTAAAGGCCGATGATGGCCAGCGAGATCAGGTAGCCGATAAAGAAAAATGGCTCGATGAAGGCACAGGCCAGGGTGCCGAAAAACACCGCCATAAAGATGTTGATGGTGCCCTTTTGCGCATAGATGGTGCAGATCTCAACCACTTTTTTGCTGTCTTTCATGGAGGCCTTGACCACCGTGTCAAGCCGGATGTGGGTACTGATGAACTCCACCGCCCGGTAAGCCCCGGTTGACACCGCCTGCGTGCTGGCCCCCGAGAACCAGAAAATGGTGGCCCCGCCCGATACCAGACCAAGCAGGAACGGCGGATGCAGCAGCGACAGCTTGTCAAGGTTTTCTGTCAGCCCCAACGTCAGCAACATGACGATCGAAAACACCATGGTGGTGGCCCCCACCACGGCAGTGCCAATCAGCACCGGCTTGGCGGTGGCCTTGAAGGTGTTGCCGCAGCCGTCGTTTTCTTCGAGCAAAAACTTGGCCGCCCGAAAATCCAGATTGAAGCCAAAATCGCGCTTGACCTCGGCCTCAATGCCTGGCTCCTGCTCGATCAGCGAGAGTTCATAGACCGACTGTGCGTTGTCGGTGACCGGGCCGTAGCTGTCAACCGCAATCGTCACCGGCCCCATGCCGAGAAAGCCGAAAGCCACCAGCCCGAACGAGAACACCGCCGCCATCATCACCGCCTTGGTGTGGTCCGGATTGATCACGGCGGTCAATTCAAACTGCGACAGGACGTAGGCACCCGACATCAGCCCGACGATGATGACCCCAATCCAGAAGGCAGAAAAGTAGCCCGCCACCAGGCCAGACAGGATGTTGAGGCTGGCGCCGCCTGCCTTGGAAGCGGTCACCACCTCGCGCACATGGCGCGAGTGGGTCGAGGTAAAGACCTTGACGACCTCTGGAATGATGGCCCCGGCCAGGGTGCCCAGGGTGATGATCAGCGACAGTTGCCACCACAGGTTGGTGTAGGCTGTGCCGGCCAGCGCAAAGTTGGCCATCAGCAAATAAGACACGATAAAGGTCAGGATCAGCGACACGATGGAGGTGATCCACACCAGCGAGGTCAGCGGTGCCTCGAAATTGAAACGTGGCTTGTCGGCATACAAAGCCCGTGCCAGCAGGTCGTTGCCAAAGTACGAAATGCCCGAGGCCACAATCATCATCACCCGCATGACAAACAGCCACACCAGCAATTGCACCTGCACCGCAGGCTCAGGAATAGCCAGCATGATGAAGGTGATCAGCGCCACGCCGGTGACGCCATAAGTCTCAAAACCGTCAGCCGTCGGGCCGACCGAGTCGCCCGCGTTGTCGCCCACGCAGTCGGCAATCACGCCGGGGTTGCGGGCATCGTCTTCCTGGATGCCGAACTCGATCTTCATCAAATCCGAGCCGATGTCGGCAATCTTGGTGAAAATGCCCCCGGCAATGCGCAGCGCCGCCGCGCCCAAAGATTCGCCAATGGCAAAACCGATGAAACACTTGCCAGCCATCGCAGGCGACACAAACAGCAGGATGCACAGCATGATCAGCAGTTCGGTCGAGATCAGCAGCATGCCAATCGAAATGCCCGATTTCATCGGAATCGCGTAAACCGCAAACGGCTTGGCCGCCAGCGAGGCAAATGCGGTGCGACTGTTGGCCAGCGTATTGATGCGGATGCCAAACCAGGCCACGGCAAACGAGCCGGCGATGCCGACCAGCGAAAAGGCCAGAATCAGCACCACGTCGGAGGCCGGCAAATGCTGGACGAAGTAAAAATAGCCGATCATCAGCACCGCCGTGCATGCCTGCAAGATCAGCAGGAATTTGCCCTGGGTGAACATATAGGTCTTGCAAGTCTCGTAGATCAACTCGCTGACTTCGGCCATGGTGCGGTGTACCGGCAAATCGCGAATCTGGCGGTAGATCACGGCCCCGAAAATCAGGCCGGCCAGGCACACCAGCAGCCCGTAGGACAGCAGCGTGGCACCCGACATGCCGCCCAGAAACGAGATCAGCGCGGTATCGCCCAAGTTGGGCAAAACCAGGTCAACCTCGCTGGTGTGGCCGGTGGCGGCCAGCGCCGACAGCGCGCCCGGCCCGATACTACAAAGCAATAGCAACGACAGCAGGCGCGTCATGCTGCGCCCTGCCAACTCAAGGCAAGAGTGTCTGAATCTCATCAGTGCTCCTTAAAAAAAACTCAACTGAAATTGCGTTGCTCCATCAATCGGGTCGTTCAGACAAGACGCCAAGAATTGGGCATGCGGCTGAACTATAACTTGCCGACAAGGCAAAACCACGCCAGCAACATTGGCATTCGCCGGTGTCTGATTAATTTTTTTGGCTACCGCGCTATTCCAAATGCCATCAATCCCATTCTCCGGTGACGACAGAACCTCCTGTTCATCGGCAGTCTGGGCCACACTCGGCAATGGTGGCTGAACGGGCTGACCCAGCCCCCGCCGCCCGCAACGCTTTGCTGGAGCGGCAGCGGGGCGGTTAAAGTCGGTGACATTCAAACACCGGAGTATTTCTCAATGAGCATAGCCCCCCGCCCTTCAAAACACTTTGCCGTCGTGGGCGCTGGCATGGCCGGAATCACCTGTGCCCGCACCCTGCTGCAAGCCGGCCACAAGGTCACGGTTTTTGAAAAAAGCCGTGGCGTAGCCGGTCGTATGGCAACCCGCGACAGCGCTTTTGGCTCGTTTGACCACGGTGCCCAATATTTCACGGCGCGTGACCCGCGCTTTGTGCTGGCGCTGGAAACCGCACCCCAACTGTGCAAGCGCTGGAGCGCCAACAGCGTGCAGGTGCTCGATGAACTCGGTCGGGTCACTGGCACGGCGCTGCCAGCCACCGATGCCCATTGGGTCGCCGTACCGGGGATGAAATCGCTGGTGAGCGGCTGGGCCGAGCCGTTGAAAGCGGCTGGACAGATCGAGCTGCAAACCCGGGTCACCCAGATTGAACGCGATGCCGTCAGTCCGACACAATGGCAACTGCGCACCGAAGCACTAGACGGCGCACAGCATGTGTTCTCGGGGTTTGCGGCTGTGTTGCTGGCGGCACCGGCCTTTCAGGCGCAGGATTTGCTGCAAAAATCAAGGCTGGCCGGACCTTGGGTTGCGCAAATTGAGGAGGTTCAGGTCGGCCCCTGCTGGACACTGATGCTGGCTTTTCCGCAGGCCATGCAGCCCGGCCTCTCGACCCTCGGTCCGCAGTGGAATGCTGCCCGCAGCACGCACCACCGCATTGCCTGGCTCGCGCGTGAATCGAGCAAGCCGGGGCGCAGCATGATCGAACGCTGGACCGTGCAAGCCAGCTCCGCCTGGTCGCAAGAACATCTGCAAGACGACCCGGCCCGTGTCGAGGCCAAGCTGATCAAGGCGTTTGCCGAAGTCACCGGCATTCGCGCCGAGCCGGCCCATGTCGATAGCCAGCGCTGGCTCTATGCCAAAACCCTCAAGCCGCTGGGCCAAAGCCATTTGTGGGACAGCAAAAATGGTCTGGGCCTGTGTGGCGACTGGTGCCTGGGGCACCGGGTGGAAAACGCGTTTGTGTCAGGGCTGGAGCTGGCACTCGCGGTGATGTGATCGGCGCTGCCGGTGCGCGGCTACATCGGCCGGTTTGCGCCCTCCCCCACCGGGCCATTGCATGCCGGCTCGCTGGTGGCAGCGCTGGCGAGCTGGCTCGATGCCCGCGCGCAGGACGGTCAATGGCTGGTGCGCATCGAAGACGTTGACCACAGCCGCTGCTTGCCAAACCTCGATCAGTTCATCTTGCAGCAGCTCGCCGCCTGCGGCCTGCACAGCGACCTGCCACCCGTGTACCAGTCACAACGCGGCAGCCTTTACCAGCAGGCGCTCGATTCGCTGGCGCAGCGCGGATTGGCTTACCCCTGCGCCTGCACCCGCAAGGAAATTGCCGCCACGCAAGCAGAACTGGGGCATGGCAGATCTCGTCACAGCGAGTTGATCTACCCCGGAACCTGCCGCTTCGGCCTGCACGAACGACCTGCACGCGCCTGGCGCCTGAGAACCGATGTTTATATGAAAAATAGGCCTCCAGCCCTTATGGGACAAGCGCAGACAGCTATATATTCAATAGTAAATAAAACCGCTGATGCGCCGCCGAACCTGGTGCTGCGTGCGTCTGCAAACACCCCGCTAAGCTGGACCGACCGCCGTCTGGGCCGACAACAGCAAGACGTGCAGGCGGCAGTGGGCGACTTCATCTTGAAACGTGCGGATGGCTGTTTTGCCTACCAGTTGGCGGTGGTGGTTGATGATGCAGAGCAAGGCATTAGCGACATCGTGCGCGGCGAAGACCTGGCAGACAACACGGCCCGGCAAATTTTGCTGCAGCAGGCGCTTGGCCTGCCAACCCCGCATTACCTGCACACACCGCTGGTGCTGGGTGACAACGGCGAAAAGCTCAGCAAGCAAAACGGGGCGCAGGCACTTGACACCCACAACCCGCTGGCCGAATTGAACCGCGCTGCCGCATTATTGGGTTTACCCGCACAGCAAGATGCCGCCACTGGTCTGGCGCACTGGGTGGCGCAGTGGCGCGCTGTGGCGAGCGTGAGTCAAGGGTGAACATGTGACGCCTGCGGCATGCTGACAAGCTCTGCCGCTGTAACGTTGAGATGCCATCATCCATTAACCGCCTCCAGCGCCAGCAACTCGGCCACCGTTTGCCGGCGCCGAATCAGGCGCGGCTGGCCCGCCTCGATCAGCAGTTCCGGAATCAGCGGGCGGGTGTTGTAGTTTGATGACATCGAGGCACCGTAAGCGCCGGTGTCATGCAGCACCAACAAATCACCGACCTGTGCCACCGGCAGGGCACGCTGCTGCACCACCCCGCCCTCACCCTGGGTGAACACGTCGCCCGACTCGCACAGCGGCCCGCCGACCACGGTTTCTTGCAGCATGCCGGCAACGCTGGTGCCATCGGCGTGGATCAATTCCATGCCATGAAAACTGCCGTACATGCTGGGGCGCATCAGGTCGCCAAAGCCGGCATCGACCATCACAAACTGCCGGCTGCCCATGCGTTTGGTGGCGCGCACTTCGGCCACCAGCACGCCGGATTCAGCCACCAGATAACGGCCCGGCTCAATCTCCAACGTCACCGGGTGACCCAGCCGCCGGGCAATTTGGTTTCTGGCCGCATCCCACAGCGCAAAATAGTGCTGCGTGTCGATTGGCGACTCACCGGCCTGGTACGGAACCGACAGACCACCACCGGCCGAAATGGCGGCGATGTCCATGCCGAGCGCCGCGACGGTTTCAACCAGACTCACCATCGCGCCACACACTTGCTGCAAATGCGCGTAATCGACACCTGAGCCGATGTGCATGTGCAAGCCGATCAGTTTCAGGCCATTGGCAGACACCCTTGCCAGCGCGTCGGGCAAATCGGTGTGCCAGATGCCATGCTTGCTGTGCTCGCCGCCGGTATTGGTCTTGTTGCTGTGGCCGTGGCCAAAACCGGGGTTGATGCGCAGCCAGACCGGGTGGCCGGGGCTTGCCAAACCGAGCTGGTCGAGCATGTCGATCGAGCCGCAATTCACCGCAATGCCGAGTTCGGCCACCCGTGGCAGCGTGGCGCGATCCAGCAAATCGGCGGTAAAAACGATGTCGACCGGGCCATCATGCCAGCCCGGCTTGAAGCCAGCGGCCAGCGCGCGCTCGATCTCGCCCAGCGACACCGCATCCACCCGCACCCCCAGGCGCAACATCAGCCGCAGGATATGGGTGTTGGAATTGGCCTTCTGGGCAAAACGGATCACGTCAAACTGGCCCAGGGTGGCAATCTGGCGTGCCATGGTGGCGGCGTCATAGACCCACAACGGGGTGCCATGCTGTTGCGCCAGGGTAGCGAGGGTGTCGGGTAGAAATGGGTTCATGGGCTGATCATGCCCGCCAAAATCAATTCAATCAATGGCTATTTTTCTTATTGCATCAATTCATCAGGGATATGGCCAGCGCAGTGGCAGTCAGGCGCCATGGTGCGCCTGGGTGGCACTGGTAAAATTTTTGCCGTCACGGCCCACCCATCGAGCGCGCAGGCCGTGCGTCAATCCCAACCTTGTCAGCCCCCTCAACCGGCCCCCATCGTGACCCTGCACATCTCCCAATTCGAGGGCGGCAGCGCTCTCAGCGACTTCCGTGTTCAACAACTTTTGCCGCGCCTGCGGGCAGTGCATGACAAGATCAGCGGCCTGGCGGCCCGTTATGTGCATCTGGTGGCCAGCTTGCAGCAAGCCACGCCAGCCCTGCAAGCGCAGTTGGCCGCCTTGCTCCGCTACGGCGCGCCTTACGGCGGCCCGACCGATGGCGCGCTGATTGTGGTGACGCCACGGCTGGGCACGGTATCGCCCTGGGCCTCCAAGGCCACCGACATTGCGCACAACTGTGGCCTGGCGCTGCGCCGGGTTGAGCGGGTGGTGGAATACCACCTCACGCTCAAGAGCGGCTTGCTCTCCCGGCCGACGCTGACAGCCGGACAACTGGCCCGGATCGGCGATCTGCTGCATGACCGCATGACCGAAAGCGTGATGTTTGATCGCGACAGTGCACTGGGCCTGTTCAATCAGTTGCCCGCCGCCCCGATGGCGCATGTCGATGTGTTGCGGGGTGGCGTGGCGGCGCTGCTGGCCGCCAATACCGAATTTGGCCTGGCGCTGGCCAGCGACGAGATTGACTACCTGGTGCAAGCATTCACCCAGTTGCAGCGCAACCCGACCGATGTCGAACTGATGATGTTTGCCCAGGCCAACAGCGAGCACTGCCGGCACAAGATTTTCAACGCCACTTTCCGCATCGACGGCGTGGCGCAGCCGCACAGCCTGTTTGACATGATTCGTCACAGCCACCAGGCGCAGCCGCAGCATACGCTGGTGGCGTATTCTGACAACGCCTCGGTGATGGAAGGCGCGCAGATTCAGCGTTTCAGTGCCAAATCGGCCTCCAGCCCTTACGGTGTATGCGCTGCCAGCTATCAAAAAGAAAGTGCATTGGCGCATGTTTTGATGAAGGTGGAAACCCACAACCACCCGACCGCCATCTCGCCCTTCCCTGGTGCTGCCACCGGTGCCGGCGGCGAAATCCGCGACGAAGGTGCCACCGGTCGTGGCTCCAGGCCCAAAGCCGGCCTGTCCGGTTTTACCGTCTCCAAAATCAATTGGGGTCAGAGTCCAATTGATTCGCCGGATTCAAAAATCGACAACAATTCGACTCTGACCCCAATTTATGGCAAGCCGGAGCAGATTGCCAGCCCGTTGCAGATCATGATGGACGGGCCGCTCGGTGCGGCAGCGTTCAATAATGAGTTTGGCCGGCCCAATTTGCTGGGCTATTTTCGCGAGTATGAGCAGGCTTTGCGTTACACCGCAACCGATGCCGGCGGGGTCGCCGTGCCAGTCGAAGAGCAGCGTGGCTACCACAAGCCAATCATGATTGCCGGTGGTCTGGGCGTGATTGATGCCAGCCAGACGCACAAGATCGCCTTTGCTGCGGGGAGCCTGCTGATTCAGCTCGGCGGGCCGGGCATGCGCATTGGCATGGGCGGCGGTGCTGCCAGTTCCATGACCACCGGGGCCAATGCGGCGCAGCTCGATTTTGATTCGGTGCAGCGCGGCAACCCCGAGATGCAGCGCCGGGCGCAAGAGGTCATCAACCAATGCTGGCTGCAAGGCCGTGACAACCCGATTCTGGCAATTCACGATGTCGGCGCTGGCGGCCTGAGCAACGCTTTTCCCGAGCTGACCCACGACGCTGGCCGTGGCGCGCGCTTTGATTTGCGCGCAGTGCCGCTGGAAGAAACGGGCATGACCCCTCGCGAGATCTGGTCAAACGAAAGCCAGGAACGCTATGTGCTGGCGATTGCCCCGGCGTCGCTGGCGCAGTTTCAGGCCTTGTGCGAACGCGAACGTTGCCCGTTTGCCGTGGTGGGCGTGGCCACCGAGGCGCCTGACCTGGTGGTCGGCGATGTCGATCTGGCGCCAGCCACAGCGGTCGAAACCGCTGATATATCAGCATCCAGCTTGGCGGCCAACTTGCCAGTCAACATGCCAATGAACCTGCTGCTGGGCAAGCCGCCCAAAATGCAGCGCGACGTGGCAACCGTGGTGCGCCACTTTGCCCCGGTCAACCTGACCGATGTGCTGCTGCAGCAGGCGGCGCTGGATGTGCTGTCGCACCCGACCGTGGCCAGCAAGCGCTTTCTGGTGACGATTGGCGACCGCAGCGTCGGCGGCTTGACGCACCGCGACCAGATGGTCGGCCCCTGGCAGGTGCCGGTGGCCGACTGCGCCGTGACCCTGGCCGACTTTGCCGGTTTTGCCGGTGAAGCCATGGCAATGGGCGAACGCACGCCGCTGGCCACAGTGAATGCCCCGGCAGCCGGGCGCATGGCGGTGGCCGAAGCCATCACCAACCTGCTGGCGGCACCGATCGCGCTTGACCGGGTCAAGCTGTCGGCCAACTGGATGGCGGCCTGCGGCGAGCCAGGCGAAGATGCGGCGCTGTATGCGACGGTGAAAGCGGTGGGGCTGGAACTGTGCCCGGCGCTGGGTATTGCCATTCCGGTCGGCAAGGATTCGCTGTCGATGCGCACCCAGTGGAGCGAGCCGGCCAGCCCGGCTGGCAGCGCCCGGCTGGCCAAAAAAGTCACTTCGCCGGTGTCATTGATCGTCACCGCCTTTGCCACCCTCGCCGATGTGCGCGGCACGCTGACGCCGCAGCTTGACAACAGCGCCGACACGTCGCTGATTTTGCTGGACCTGGGGCGCGGCCAGAACCGCATGGGCGGCAGCATTCTGGCGCAAACCTTAGGCCAGATGGGCGACCAGGTGCCTGACCTGGACCAGCCGCAAGACCTGGTGAAGCTGGTGGCGGCCGTCAACGCCTTGCGCGCTGGCGGGCTGATTTTGGCCTGCCACGACCGCAGCGATGGCGGCCTGTTTGCCTGCGTCTGCGAGATGGCCTTTGCCGGGCATGTCGGGGTGGCACTGAATGTCGATATGCTGGTCACCGAGGGCGATGGCATTGCCGACAGCCGCATGGATGTCGGCGACAGCAAAAACTGGGCGGGCCAGGTCAGCGCCCGGCGCAATGAGTTGACGCTCAAGGCGCTGTTTTGCGAAGAACTCGGCATGCTGCTGCAAGTGCGCAGCGCCGATCGCGGTCCGGTAATGCAAATCCTGCGCCAGCACGGCTTGAGCCAGCACAGCCATGTGGTCGGCAAAACCCGCCCAGTTGGCTCTGGCATTCAGGCCGGTATCGGTCAGATCCAGGTTTGGCGCGATGCCAAGGCCATCTTCAGCGCCAAACTGGCCGATTTGCACCAGGTCTGGGATGCCACGAGCTGGAAAATTTGCCAGCGGCGCGACAACCCGGCCGGTGCCGATGCCGAACATGCAGCGGCGGGTCAGCCCGATGATCCGGGTCTGCATATTTATATGCCAAATCAGCCTCCAGCCCTTGCTGGACAAGCGCTGTCAGCTATTGAATCAGTAGTTTCTCAGGGTTCGCCTGGATTGCTGCTGGCACGCCCCAAGGTGGCGGTGCTGCGCGAGCAGGGGGTTAATTCCCATGTCGAAATGGCCTTTGCCTTTACCGAAGCCGGTTTTGAAGCCTTTGATGTGCACATGACCGACCTGCAAACCGGTCGCGCCCGGCTCGCCGACTTCAAGGGCCTGGTAGCCTGCGGCGGCTTCAGTTATGGCGACACACTTGGCGCCGGCATCGGCTGGGCACGCTCGATCACTTTCAACCCGCTGCTGGCCGACCAGTTCAAGTCCTTTTTTGACCGAGCCGACACCTTTGCGCTGGGCGTCTGCAACGGCTGCCAGATGTTTGCCGAACTGGCCGACATCATCCCCGGTGCCGACGATTGGCCGCGTTTCACCAGCAACCAGAGCGAGCGTTTTGAGGCGCGCCTGAGCATGGTCGAGGTGCTGGCGTCGCCGTCGCTGTTTTTGGCCGACATGGCCGGCTGCCGGCTGCCGGTGGCGGTGGCGCATGGCGAGGGTTATGCCAACTTCAGCCACCGGGGCCATGCTGACAAGGTGATCGCGGCGATGCGCTTTACCGACAATTTTGGCGCCGCAACACAGGCCTATCCGTTCAATCCGAACGGCAGCCCCGGTGGCCTGACTGCCGTGACCACCCCAGATGGCCGTTTCACCGCCATGATGCCGCACCCGGAACGGGTGTTTCGCAACATCCAGATGAGCTGGACCGACCAGCCGGTGTCGGATTTCAGCCCGTGGATGCGCTTGTGGCACAACGCGCGGCGCTGGGTCGGGTGACTGGCGCGGCATCAGCCTGGCGGCAGAAAAAATTCCGTCATGCCCATACAGGCGGGAATCCAGAGGGACGCGCGACATGTTGAAAAGCCTGGATTCCCGCCTGCGCGAGAATGACGAGTTCTGGCTGATTGAAAAGTCGCCGCTTATGTGACAAAACGCACAGAGAATAGCCCTTGACAACCGTACATTTCCCCCATTCAACAACCTGCAGGAGTCGATCATGAACACTTTTTTATCCAGTAGCCGCAGTATCGTTTTTGGCCTTGGCAGCATCGCTGCACTGGTCAGCGGCTGCGCCAACATGTCCGATGCACAGCGCAGTGCCGCCATTGGCGGCGGGCTAGGTGCCTTAGCCGGTGCCGCCATTGGCGACAGCCGACAGGCGACGGTGGTCGGTGCCGGTCTGGGTGCCTTGGGCGGCTATATCTGGTCAAACCAGATGGCGCAAAAGAAAGCCGCCATGGAGCAAGCCACCGCTGGCACCGGTGTTGCAGTGACACAAACACCTGACAACCAGCTCAAGCTGAGCATCCCAAGCGACATCTCGTTTGACATTAACCGCTCTGACATCAAGCCCAACATGCGACCGATTCTGGACCAGTTCGCGCACGGCTTGAGCAGCCAGCCCAATACCGAAGTCCGCATCATCGGGCACACTGACAGCACCGGCTCCGATGCCATCAACAACCCGCTGTCGGTGAACCGGGCCGCCAGTGCGCGCGACTATGTGGTGTCACGCGGCGTCAACAGCCATCAGGTCCAGATCGATGGTCGGGGTGAGCGAGAGCCGATTGCCGACAACAACACTGAAGACGGCCGCGCCAAAAATCGCCGCATCGAGATATTCCTCGCGGAACGTTCCGTCGCGCAAAGGTAAGCCTGCGCCAAACAGGCCCTGCGGGATGCCGGGCTGACGGCAAAAAGCGCACTGAATGGCTCGTCCCGCGCCTGTTAAATGCTCTATTTTAGATAGCTATTGACGCTTGCCCCATAAGGGCTAGCGCCTGAAAAAGCTAAAAAAAAAGAGTTTACCCATCAGGACCGCGCAGCGCGCAGCCGCAGCGAGAACTCTTGCAAGGCGGCAATTCCGCTGGCTTCGGCGCGCTGGCACCAGGCCTGCAATTCAAGCGTCAGTTGCTCGCGGGTATGGGAGCGGTTCAGCCACATCTGGCGCAGTTCCTCGCGCATCACCACCATTTTGTCGAGCACCGGCGAGGCGGCCCGGGCCGCTGCCAGTTGCGCTGCAATCGTTGCCGGCACCCGGTCAACATCGCGGTGCAGCCAGGCTTTGGCGGCACGAATCATGGTTGCGTCGGCGTGGCGTGCCTTCAGGGCATCCAGCTCGTCGTTGAAGGCGCGGCGCATGCCTTTGGCGTAACCGGCCATCAGTTCGAAGCGGTTTTGAATCAACGCTTCCAGGGTTTGTTCGTCGGCGACCGGGCGTACCGCCCCCAGCGCCAGCCGCGGCGGGGTCTTTTTGACGGTGGCCAGCCCGACACGCTGCAGCAGGCTGATGTACATCCAGCCAATATCAAACTCATAACGCTTGACCGACAGCTTGGCCGACGTCGGGTAAGTGTGGTGGTTGTTGTGCAGTTCCTCACCGGCAATCAGAATGCCCCAGGGCGACAGGTTGGTGCTGGCATCGGGCGCCTCAAAATTGCGGTAACCCCAGAAATGCCCGGCACCGTTGACAATGCCGGCCGCCATCACCGGCGTCCAGGCCATTTGCACCGCCCACACCGCCAGGCCGGCGGCGCCAAACAGCAGCAGGTCGATCAGCAGCATCAGCGCCACGCCGGTAAACGAGAACCGGCTGTACAGGTTGCGCTCGATCCAGTCTTTCGGCGTGCCGTGGCCATAGCGGGCTAGGGTTTCCGGGTTCAGCGCCTCTTTGCGGTACAGCTCGTAGCCCTGCAGCAGCACGGTTTTGATGCCGTAAACATGCGGGCTGTGCGGGTCATCGGGCTGCTCGCACTTGGCGTGGTGCTTGCGGTGAACCGATGCCCATTCCTTGGTCACCTGCCCGGTGGTAAGCCACAGCCAGAACCTGAAAAAATGCGCCGCCAGCGGGTGCAAGTCAAGCGCCCGGTGCGCCTGGTGCCGGTGCAAAAAGATGGTGACACTGATCATGGTGATGTGTGTCACGAGCAGCGTGAACAGCACGATTTGCCAGGCAGTCAAGCCCAGCAAGCCGCAAGAAGCCCAGTCAAGCAATGAAGTCATCGGAAAAAATCTCTCTCGGTTAGTTGGAAGTGGTGGGGTTGAATCAGTTGCGCTGCCACGCGGCAGCAAAAAATCCGTCGGTCTGATGCCGGTGCGGCCACAGGCGCAGATAGCTCTGGCCCGATTCGCCACCGGCACACAGGCTGGCGGCCTGGCTGATTTTCTGGCCGGTCAGGATGTCGCCCACGGCCTGCGGCACAAAGTCGGGGTTGGCCTGCGAAAACGCCTGCGCAATGGCCTCGTTTTCTTGCGGCAACACACTGCAAGTGGCATAGACCAGGCGGCCACCGGACTTCACCAGACGTGCCGCACCCTGCAAAATGGCAGTTTGCTTGACCGTCATCTCCTGCACCGACTGTTCGTTTTGCCGCCATTTCAGGTCCGGATTGCGCCGCAGCGTGCCCATGCCGGTGCATGGCGCATCGACCAGCACCCGGTCGATCTTGCCCGCCAGACGCTTGACGCGGTCATCGCGCTCATGCGCAATGGCAGCCGGGTGCACATTCGACAGCCCGCTGCGCTTGAGCCGCGACTTGAAGGCATCCAGCCGGCCCGCCGAGGTATCAAACGCATACAGCCGACCGGTTGAGCGCATGGCGGCACCGAGTGCCAGCGTTTTGCCGCCAGCCCCGGCACAAAAATCGACCACCATTTCGCCGCGTTTGGCATCGAGCAACAGAGCCAGCAACTGCGAGCCTTCGTCCTGCACCTCGAAGTCGCCGCGCATGAACGCTTCGTGCTTGTTCAAGGCCGGTTTGCCGGCAATGCGCAAGCCGCATGGCGAATACGGCGTGGCCAGCGCCTTGATGCCCGAGGCCGCCAGCGCTTTTTGCACCTCGTCACGTTTCGCCTTGAAGGTGTTGACGCGCAAATCCAGCCCGGCGCCCTTGTTGAAACTCTCCACCAGCGGCCAGAACTCGTCACCCAACTGGTCTTTGAGCGGCTGCACCAGCCAGTCGGGCAGGTTGTGGCGATGGCGCTCCATCAGGTCTTCGGGCCTGATTTTTTCGCACTGGTCAAGCCAGTTGGTTTCTTGCTCGCTCAAGGCACTGCGCAGAAAATCACCGGGGCCGTAAAAGCCCAGAATCGCCAGCCGGCGCTCTTTCGGGCCGCTGCCAGACGGAGCAAAGTGGTCAAACAACAGCTTTTTGCGCAGCACGGTATAAACCGTTTCGGCCAGGGTGGCGCGCTCGCGCGGGCCAAAGCCGCGGTGGTCCCGAAAAAACCGCGACACGATGGCATCGGCGGGGTGGTCAAATTTGAGAGTCAGACGAACCAGTTCGGAACAGGCGTCAAGCAAGGCTTTTGGATGCATAAGCCGCAATTGTCCCATGATCGCCCCGCTTTGGTGCTGCCGGCAAACGCTGTTTTGCCACGGTGCCAACTTTACAAGACTTCACCTGTCAGCATCCGGTGTTTGATGAACTTGCCGCACAATCTGCCGGGTCCGGGCGGTGCGCAAAAGTGCCTCTGCCGGCCTCAATTGATGAACCCCTGTTGCCCAAACGATGTTGTTAAATCAAGCCTTTACTGACCCCCGGCGCCTCGCCAGCCAGAGCCGTGCTGCGGGCCTGGCAGCCGTCATGCTGGCCGGCCTGACGCTGGCGGGCTGCGCCAGTTGGCCGGGTGCCGCCGATGGTCCCGCCAGCACCGGGGCCACCCATGCAGCAGACTTGGCGCTGGCCGATAACGCCTGGTGGGGTCGCTTTGGCGACCCGCTGCTTGACCAGTTGATCGCGCAGGCGCTGCAGGCCAATACCAGCATTCGCTCGGCCCAGGCGGCGCTGCAGCAGTCGCGTGCGCTGCGCGATGCCAATGCCGCATCGGCTGGCCCGGGCCTGTCGCTGTCTGGCTCGGCCGGGCGCAGCCAGACCGAAGCGACTGAGCCGGTCAACAGCTTCAAGGCCGGTCTTGACGCGCGCTGGGAACTCGACATTTTTGGCGGCAACCGCAGCAGCATCAAGGCCAGTGATGCCGATAGCCTGGCAGCACAAGCCAGCCTGCGGGATGTGCAGGTCAGCGTTGCGGCCGAGGTGGCGCTGGCCTATATCGCCTTGCGTGGCAGCCAGGCGCAACTGGCAATTGCCCAAAACAACCTGGTCAGCCAGCAGGAAACCCGGCAAATTACCCAATGGCGTGCCCAGGCCGGTCTGGTGACCTCGCTCGAAGTGGAGCAGGCGCAAGCTGCGGTGGCGCAAACTGCGTCGCAGATACCGGCGCTGCAAACCAGTCTGGCCAAAACCCGGCACAGCCTGGCACTGCTGACCGGGCAG
Organism: uncultured beta proteobacterium; assembly: GCA_903873485.1. GTDB lineage: Bacteria > Pseudomonadota > Gammaproteobacteria > Burkholderiales > Burkholderiaceae_C > Rhodoferax. Next base: position 58,408 of record CAIQOO010000153.1, read on the forward strand.
CGACCGCTTGAACTGGACCTGCTGCTGACACCGACCCAGCCAGTTCCACAAGCCAGCAGCACGCTAACCCAGCAGATTCCCGCCAACACCTTGCGACAACGGGCCGATGTGCGTGCCGCCGAGCACCGCATCACGGCGGCGCTGGCGCGGGTGGCGGTGGCCGATGCCGCGCGCTACCCCGGCTTTAATCTGGGCGGTTCGCTGTCACTGAGTGCCCTGACGCTGGCGGGTCTGTCCAACGGTGCCACACTGGCGGGCAGCCTGCTGGGTGCCGTGTCGGTGCCGCTGTTTGACGGCGGTGCCGCCATCAGCCAGGTGCTGGCGCAACAAGCCGCGCTGGAACAATCGCGCGCGGCCTACCAGGCCACCGTGCTCACCGCCCTCAAGGAAGTGGAAGACGCGCTGATCTCCCTCAACAACGACCGCCAGCGGCTCGGTTGGCAACAACTGGCGGCCGACGCTGCCGGCAACGCCGCTCGGCTGGCAGACCACCGCTATGCCAGCGGCCTGGTCGATTTCCAGACCGTGCTGCAAACCCAGCGCACGCTGCTGAGTTCGCAAGACAGCGTGGCCAGCCTGCAAGCCGAGATCAGCGCCGACCTGGTGCGGCTGGTCAAGGCGCTGGGCGGCGGTTGGCATTGAAGCGGGGCTTCCCGCGAACGGGGGGGGGTCACGTTCAATTCTTTCAGCCCTGGTTTTGATAACGCATGGCGGCCCCAAGATGCTCGCTGGCGATCCAGGCGCGCAGGGCGGGCGGACTGACCACTTCGATGCGTTGACCAAAAGCCAGCAGCCACCAGCCCAACTGCATGGTAATCGGCAGGCTGGCGCTCAGGCGATATTGGTCGCTGCCCAGCGATGTCAGCGTTTGCTTGTCAGCCAAAGGGGTTTCCGCCAGCCGTCGCGCCACATAGGCTGACACATTCACCTCAAGCTGTATCAGTTGACCGCTGGCGAGTTCACCGATGACAAAATCGGCACCCCCGCGCGCGATAAAGTTCTCGAAAGAAACCCCTTTGGGCACCTTGGCCTTGCTGCCTTCGTGTACTTCGGCGCGGCGGATGCGGTGCAGTGCAAACATGCGCTCAGCCTGACCCTCTGCCGCGCTTTGCGGGCCGTCGCTGGTTTTGCAGGCGATCAAATAGGTTACCGGCCCGCGCATCACCAGTCCGAGCGGGCTGAGCTGGTAAGACTCGGTTTGCGCGCTGTCGAGCTTCTGGTAACTCAGCCGGAGCTGGCAGCCCTCAAACAAGGCCTGTAACACTGCGTCGTGAACCGCCTTGAGCGTTTTGCTGGGCTTGAGCACTTGCGTCGGTGACTGGTTGACGATTTTTTGCTGCCAGTTGCTGTGGCGATTGCCGCCGCCGTCAAATCCGCCAAATTGCTGAATGCGTCTTTTGGCATCGTCAAAATGCGGCTGCAGGTAGTCGAGCGTAGCCGGGGGCAGTTCTTCTTTCAGCCGCTTTTCAACCATCAGCAGCGCCAGGCAGGCGTGTTCGTTGGGTGGCGGGATGATCAGCGTGTTTTTGCTGTCTTTCCAGCGCCAGTAGCTTTTGAGGCGGGTTTCCTCGGTACGCTCGACCAAGCCGTTCGGGCCGTCAACCTCGCTGATCAGCATCGGCCCCCAAGTCATGTCGTCGGCCAGCAGTTTCAGGGTTTTTTGCACCTTGCGCCGCAAGGCTTTGTGATCGTTTTCGTCTTGGCAGATGCGGCGCTTGTTGGCCAGCAGGTCGTCCATCAGTTCATCCACAGTTTTGCCGCGCTTGTTGTTGCCAGACGGCAACAGGGTCATCAGCTCAATCTGCCAGTTGGCCACGTTCAAATCGGCGTTGCGGTTTCCGCTGGTCATGGTTCTGTCCTGTCGTTATAAAAACTCCCACAGTCCTTCACGTCCGTGAATTTGGAGTCAAATCAGCCTCTAGCCCTTGTCATGCTTGCGCTGACAGCTATTTAATCTGTAGCGATTCAAATTCAAAGCCAACAATATTGCGGCTGGCTTTACTGAACTCCACGCCAATCAGGTGGATCGGTTCGCCACGCGCTTTGTATTTGTCGGCGTAGCCCTGCGCCTTGATCTGCTGCAGCGCATGGCCTTTGGGCTCCAGTTCCACCACCTTGAACTCAAACAAAAACACCTGACCGTTGAACAGCACCGTCATGTCGATGCGGCCAAAGCTGGTCGGGTCTTCCAGCCGAATGTCGAGGCCGAGCGCGGCAAAGTAGCTGTAGAAAATGCTGACGTAATAGCCCTCGAAACTGCTCATCTCGTTCTTGCGATACCAGTCATTGGCAATGCTGGCGTAGAAAGCATGGAACAAATCCTTCAAACCGGCAAAGTCTTGTGCCAGCAGCAAATCAAAGAGTCGGCTGATCTGCCGCTCTGGCACATTCTGGCCACCGGTCAGGCTTTGCAGCAGGCTGTCATTCAAGCTGGCCTGCACTTCCAGGTTGGGGTATTTCAGCGTCAATTGCAGCCGGCCCAGCACCTGGCGATGGCTGGCAATGGTCAGGTAGCCGGCCTGAAACATCAGTGCTTCGACCGGTATGTTGTCCACATCAAACGTTGAAAGCAGCGCCTCGGAAGCCACGATGCGTGTCAGATCAGGCGTGAACTGCTGGCGTTGTTGCAGCAGCTTGATCAAAAAGCTGGGGGTGCCGGTCTCGAACCAGTGCGGCCTGATGGCGCGCGTGCGAAACAGTTGCAGCAGGCCAAACGGGTTATAGACCGACTCGCCGAGCCAGTTGTAGCCGTTGTACCACTGGCGGATCAGCGCCCGGTCCAGTCCGGGCAGTTCCGGGGCAAAAACCGTATCAACATCGGTCTCGGTATAGCCGCAAATGTCGCTATACGCTTGCTCCAGCGTGATGTCGGTCAGGTTGTTGAGGCCCGAGAACAGGCTGACCTTGCCGAACTTGGAAACTCCGGTCAGGAAGACAAATTTGAGGTGTTCGTCGGAACCCTTGAGCACCGAGTACAGGTTTTTCAGCCCGTCGCGCATGTCAAGGGCTGCCGCGCTGTGCTCGATGCAGTCGAGAATCGGCTTGTCGTATTCGTCAATCAGCACCACTGCGCGCTGGCCGCTGTGCTGATGCGCCTGCGCGATAAGTTCTGCAAAGTTGCCTGGCAGGTTGGTTTCAGGCAGACCTGCGGGCAACTGCAAACCCAGCGTCTGCCGGTTGAGGCGCATCGTCTCGCGAATGCTTTGGTCTAGCTCCTCGCGGTTGCGCAACACCCCGCTGCCAAAACTGATGCGGATCACCGGGTATTTTTTCGACCAGTCCCATTGCGTTGCAGCCGCCAGACCGGCAAACAGCGCCTGATTTCCTTCAAACATCTCTTTGAGCGTGTCAAGAAACAGGCTCTTGCCAAAGCGGCGCGGACGGCTCAGAAAGTAATAACTGCCGCTGTCGATCAAGCGCATGGCGTGTGCCGTTTTATCGACGTAATAGCAGCCCTCCTCACGCAGCTTGGCAAAGGTCTGGATGCCAAGCGGCAACTTGCGCCGGGGCAATGGGCTGGGCGGAGTTGGGGGATTCGGCGTGGAGTTCATCGGCGCATTTTAGGCAGCCAGCGCCGACACTTGGGCTTTGCTACATTTTATCTAGCTGTCAGCGCTTATTCCGTAAGGGCTAGAGGCCAAAAACATCTAAAAAAGTGACAGTCTTTGCCAATGCTTCAACCGCCATCAAAAATTTCTCATTCATTCACATCATCGGCCCATCTTGCGACTCAATTCATCGCACACACGACGGATACTTGCCAGACACCCCCGAATACGCTGCCAGCCGCTCACTCCGAACTCTCAAACCTTGATGCGGCCACTGGCTCACCATGAAACAACGACTCTGGCGAGGCAGGTTTTCAAGCCATCGAAGGTGTGATACTTGATCTTAAGTTGAATTTCCTGTCCGAAAACTCCTAACCAATATTTTTAAAATATGAAATCCATCACAGTACTAAACCAATTGAACCAAGTGTTACATGTAACAGCAGTTGAAACTGAAGACCATAAAATTCATGTTACCAATGCACTGGACGCCTATTATGTTGATCTCGACCCTCAAGACATCATTGATGCTCAATTTATTGCATCACCGACAGGAGTGAAAGTTCTCAAAATATACTTTAACTCTGGCGGAATAATTGTGACCCCTGATGATTATGTTTTCAATGTTGTGCAAGATGAGTTTATTCAAGTAGATGATGCACCGCCCATGTGTTCAATTACAGAAATGATTGACGGGTTTGAACGCTACATTCTGAATCCCATGCCGTCGGATAATATTGATAACTGTGTTGGACTATTTTACATTCATCATTATATTATCAAGAGTGCCAGGAAAAAGGGGTTCAAGGTTGATTCATTCATGGATGCGTTAGATGCGATCGGTGAAAAGTTTGGACTGAATGTCTGTGATGTATAAAAATTCACATAATCGGATGCCCGTGGTCGGCAATTCGCTGGCAGAAGCGACAACAATCCTGGATATGGGTTGTGAAGGTGGCAGCTACACCATTTTTGGCGAGCAGCATCAGGGTCACTTGCGGTTCTGGCACGAGTCAAGTTGGTCCGTGTTTGACGACGATGATGATGACGCGACACCCGCTTCCTTGCCAGATGCACCCACGCTCAAGCCAAGCCCGTGCTACGTCCAAACACTCGATGAAGCGCTGGAGTCAATCAAATCCTACTGGCCAAACCTGTATCCCATCCAGGTTCATCCGGCCTTTGCCAAGGACATTTGGCAGCGGGCAATCACCTACTGGCGTGACCACGGCGGCCCTCGTGCGATCCATGCTGCTTCAAAGTGGAGTCAACTTTGCCTTGGGCGGAAAATTACCAGCCTCGATGATCTGGATCTGTTCCCGTGGGATCTGCCTGCACACTGGCATGACTTTGCCAGCGCCCTGCGCAAGACCCTGGCGCACATGGCAGAAGACCAGTTCCTGATCCTGCTGTGCAAAGGCAGCAGCCGTTTTGTGCAATTTGCCACCCAGCACAAGCACATCCGGGTTGAGGCTAGCAGCAATCATTTCCTGTCGGGCCGGGATGCCTTGAGCGCCAAAGACATCAAGGCCCTGCGTCGTCTGGGCTGGCTGCCGCCCACTGGCACCTCCGGGCAAGCCACGCCCGAGCGCGATCCCGATGGTTCGCCCAACTATTTTCTTGAACTGTCACTACCGGTCGATTTCAGGCAACTGGTCACGCTGGCGATCAAAACCCTGTCGGCGGTGATGGGTGTCCCGCACGATGGCTATCTGGCCTACACCGCGTTTGGTGTGAGCGGCGGGGGTGATGTGAGCTACCCCGGTCTGGGCATCAAACGGGAAGTGACAGACCCGAACCTGCGCATGGAGGAACTGGCCGAGCGTCTGCTGAGCGTACTTCAGGAAGCGTCTGGCTGCGCTACGCTGGCATTCGATGACGATGGTGACGTGGCGCTGGACATGGCGGGACAACGCTGCTGGATTCGACTGATCGGGCAGCCACCGATGGTCAGGTTTTATCTGCCCCTACTGGTCGATATCAAGTCCAGCAAAAAGCTGCTGGAGCAGCTCAATCAACTCAACCTTCGTGGCGCACCGGTGTGCCATGTTTGGGCCAATGATGCGGTGTTTGCCATGCAGGACATCCCGGCCTGGCCCTTGCAGGCGCAGCATGTGGAGGCCAGTCTGGCCCTGTTCACCGACACAGCAAGCAAATCGGTGCTTTGGTTACAGTCAGAGTTTGGTGTGCAGGCTTCGGCACTGAACCTAAGCAACACGTCACACTGATACACATTTTTTAAAGGAGACAGGCAAATGGAAAAGCTGAAAAAAGGACAACGTGTCAAACACACCAGTCGGCCAGAATGGGGTCTGGGGCAGTTGCGGGAAGATGAAAACGCCAATGAAATTCGGGTATTTTTCCCCAACAAAGGTGAGCTCACCCTGCAAACAGCAGACCGGGGAAAGCTCGAATTGGTGATCGGTGCCGAACCGCTCCCTGTTATCCCTCCGAATGTACCGACGAAGAAGACGGGGAAAAAGCAAATGCCAATGGTTACGTTTGATATGGCGAAAGAGCTTTTTCTGAAACAGTACCTCGGCGGTTTTTACGGGAAACGGCTCCTTGACGAGGAGCGTGATTACAAGGTCGAACTAGCCCGAGTTGCACAGCAGTTATTGGCCAAGGATGTGTTGCTGGCGCTGATAAACGCGGAAAATTATCAACAAATTTGCGACAACGCCAATACGCTTGTTTGTTATAAAAAAAAGAAGGTGCCGAACAATCTCCCGTCGTTCCGTGAGCAAATTGGGTTCACGGCAGGCTTCAAGAAGCTCAATGACCCCAAGACGTTTGCACACAGTTTGTTTGAGTATTTGCATGGCGACGCTAACCTTGAGCTGCGGTTCAACCGCTTTGCCTTGGTGCTGGAGCAAATGGAAGCCGCCAAATGGCCCATCATCACGACCTTCCGCTTCTTCCTGTTTCCGGCCACCGACGTGTTCATCAAGCCCAAAACCTTGAAGTACAGACCTCCTAGACAAAAATTCAAAATCAACTGTAACCTATTGATTTAATTGACGCATCGTCGTTTATTGGACGATTTTTCAATTTTATTGAAAAGATAGAAATTGGACATTAGAGTTTCAAAACATTGAAATATATAA